>CAVLCT010000001.1:0-99483 GCA_963661665.1 Bulleidia sp.
GGTTTCGCCCGTTTCCTCGTTGGTGACGATATAGCCCCATTTGTTCTTTTCGAGATCCTGCGTGGCCTCAAGAAGAATGGGGTTGGAACGGGTGCCAAGAGCCACAATGCCCAGATCTATTTCCATCTCGAACTCGGAACCAGGCACTGGCACAGGGCGGCATCTGCCTGAGGCATCAGGCTCGCCCAGCTCCATGCGCTGCAGGGTGACGCTCTTAAGCCTCTTTGCCTCGTCGCCATGGAAGGATACCGGGTTCACCAGCAGGTCAAAAATGACGCCTTCTTCCTCGGCATGTTCGATTTCCTCGCGGCGGGCCGGCATTTCATTCTTGGTGCGGCGGTAGACCACGTGCACTTCGTCTGCTCCCATGCGCAGTGCAGTCCTGGCTGCGTCCATGGCAACGTTGCCTGCTCCGAAGACTGCAACCTTGTGTCCCTCATAGACAGGAGTGTCGTATTGGGGGAACTTGTAGCCGCGGCCAAGATTGATGCGGGTCAGGAATTCATTGGCAGAAAAGACGCCGACCAGGTTTTCCCCCGGGATGCCAAGGAATTTGGGCAGGCCTGCACCGACACCGATGAAGACGGCATCATGCTTTTGCAAGAGCTCGTCAATCTGGCAGGTGCGTCCGCCAACCGTATCCAGGTGAATTTCTACGCCGAGTTCCTCAAGGGCATTGATTTCACTGCGGACAATGTCCTTGGGCAGCCTGAAGGAGGGAATGCCGTAAATAAGCACGCCGCCTGCCTCATGCAGTGCCTCGTACATATGGACTTTGAGACCGTGGGAGGCACAGTAGCCTGCGCAGGACAGGGAGGAAGGACCGGCACCAATACAGGCAACGCTTTTGCCAGGCACTGTGGCAGGCTGTGAGGGAGCAGACGCTTCGTTTTTGGCGCGGGCTATATGGGTGTCCGCAACAAAGCGTTCCAGACGGCCTATGGCTACAGCCTCGCCCTTGCGTCCCAAGAGGCAGGAGCCTTCGCACTGCTTTTCCTGCGGGCAGACGCGGCCGCACACGGCAGGAAGGGCATTGGCAGTCTTGAGCTGGCGGTAGGCCTCTTCGTAGTCGCCTTTTGTGATGGCATTGATGAACTGGGGAATAGGCACGCAGACAGGACAGGCCTTCATGCATGCAGGCTTTTTGCACTGCAGGCAGCGGGAGGCCTCTTTCAGGGCTGTCTCTTCATCGTAGCCGAGGGCGACTTCGTCAAAGTTGTGAGCGCGGACCTCCGGCTTCTGGCAGGGCATGGGAGATCTGGGAATTTTGTTGCCATGCAAGGTGGTCTTATCCATTGTGTGCGCTCCTATAGGCTTCCATTCCTTTTCTTTCCTGATCCCTGAAGGCTCCGAGTCTGAGTTTCAGCTCGTCAAAATCGACCTCATGCCCGTCAAATTCAGGGCCGTCCACGCAGGCAAAGCATGTTTTGCCGCCTACTGTGACGCGGCAGGCACCGCACATGCCTATGCCGTCCACCATAATCGGGTTAAGGCTGACGGTGGTGTGCACGCCGTAGGGCCTGGTCAGGTTGGACACGGCGGCCATCATGGGGACAGGGCCGACGGCCACGACCTCGAAGATATCCTTGTCCGTATCCAGCTTTTCCTTGAGAAGGTCGGTGACAAAGCCCTTGTGTCCGCGGCTGCCGTCATCGGTGCTGATGAGCAGTTCGTCGGCAAAAAGCCCCAGTTCCTTTTCAAAAAGAAGCAGATCCTTGTTCCTGGCGCCGATAATGGCCACGACCTTGTTGCCTGCCTCATGGTGCCCCTTGGCTATATGGTGCATGGCGGCAATGCCGGTTCCGCCGCCGACACAGACAACGCAGCCCTTCTTTTCTATTTTTGTGGCCTTGCCAAGCGGTCCGCAGACATCAAGGATGCTGTCGCCTTCCTTAAGTGACTCAAGCAGGGCCGTTGTTTTGCCAAGAACGAGATAGACAATGGTAATCTCCCCTGCCTGTGCATTGGTATCAGCGATAGTCAGGGGGATACGCTCGCCGTGCTCATTCACTCTCAGAATGACAAAATGTCCCGGCTTTGCATGACGTGCAATTTCAGGGGCATACAGCACCATCTTGCTGGTGGTGCCTTGAATGAGTGATTCTTTTTTCAGAATGGGAACAGACATGGTGACCTTCTTCTGTCGTACAAGATAAGAATACGTTTTTTCCGCAGGCTGCGAAAAAGCGGGGAAGGGGAAAGCCTTGGAAAAAGCCTAGCATACTTTTTAATAATAGCAAGTTGCTTTAGAATAAATGAGCGCTTGTGATAGTGGACAACTTGCTAGCCTAGCCTTAGGGATTTCTGTATAGTCAGCGTATGCAAACCATGTATCCCATATTGAAGAAAGCGTGCAGCAGCGTATGGAGTCTTCCTCTGTACGCATGCATGATGCTTATATACTTCGTGCCTGCTACGGACGCCTCAGCCGACATGGCAGATCCGGACAATTTCGGTCCGGCACTGAGTTCCTCTGCTTCCAGGCCCGTGGCGCCGGCAAGGTATGCCAAAGGCAAGGAAGCAAAGACGCCCGTGAATGTCAAGGGCACTGCCATGAACATGGGCAGTGCCGTGCGCCATGCCCTGGACTACAATCCGTCCCTTGCCGGATCCGAGGCAGAGGCCAGGGCCTCCGAGGCCGGAAAGCATTCGGCCATGGGCGCCCTGTTTCCTGCACTCTCAACAAGCTACGGCTACAGCTATTCCAGGCAGGACAGGGACCCGTCCCAGATGACAGGCACCAAGACGCCGTCCCAGGGAACGTATACCTGGAGCATTGAAGTCAGGCAAATACTGTTTGACGGCATGAAGACGCTTGGAACATACCAGAAGCAGGCATTGCAGGCAGAAAGCGACAGGGCGTCCCTGCGCAAGGCCGAGCTTGAGACTACAGCCCAGGTGCAGCAGCAGTTCATCAGCTACCTGTGCAGTCTTGAGAATGTGCACAGCCAGCAGGAATCCGTTGCCCGCCTGAAGGAACAGCTGGACATTACCACTGCCTTCCATGACGTCGGCCTGCGTCCCCGCCTGGATGTCCTGCAGGCCGAGGTGGACATGGGCGAGGCCGAACGCGAGCTCATTACGCTCAAAAACAGCGCCGAGACTGCCGAGGCAAAGCTGAATACGCTGATAGGCCTGCCGGCCACGGCATCAGTCAGGTACAACGGCCTTCTGGTGACTCCGCCTTTTGAGATGAGCCTTGATTCCTGCCTGGAACGTGCCTATAAGATGCGTCCCGATTTGTACATAGGCTACAAGGCCGTGGAAATGGCGGTCAAGGATCGCCTTATTGCACGGAGCGGATACTATCCCAAAATAGAAGCCTATTACGGCATTACCAACAGCGGCAATACGCCTGATATGCAGAGGGCCGGGACAAATTCCTCTAAATCGACCACATGGGAGGCCGGAGCCACCCTGTCCTGGGATGTCTTCCAGTGGGGGACAACCTATTTTTCCGATCAGCAGGCAGGCTGGCTGGTGGCCAAGGCCCGATCCTCGGCAAGAGCCCTCATGCTTGATGCCGGCTACGACGTCAAGGAAAAGTATCTGGCCCTGCGCGAGGCAAAAAAACGCATAGACGTGGCAAAGAAGACCGTTGCCCAGGCAAAAGAGGCCTATGATGCTGCCTATGCCCAGTACCAGGAACAGGTCGGTACCAATTTTGATGTGCTGGACGCCTCCACCAAGCTGCTCAATGCTGAGGTGCAGCTGACACAGGCAAGAGGCGACTACCTTACGGCACTGTCCAATTTATATGTAGCGATGGGCGATTTTCACCCGGACCTTCTTTAGCGATGGCATAAGGATTTACAAGCGAAAAAAATATGAAAGAAAAGGAACTTGTCATAACGCCGCTAGGCGGCCTGGGAGAAATAGGACTTAACTGCCAGCTGTGGGAAACAGCCAGCGGCGTGGTCATGGTAGACTGCGGCCTGATGTTTCCTTCTGATGAGCATCTGGGCGTCGATGTCGTCATACCGCACTTCGGGGCCGTGACAGCCGTAAAGGACCAGATGCTTGGCATTGTGCTGACACACGGGCATGAAGACCATATAGGAGCGCTGCCCTGGATTGTGCGCGAGCTCCGCGGCGTCGATATCTACGGATCGCCGCTGACTCTGGCCCTGGTCGAGCACAAGCTCAAGGAACACGACATCTTTGAGTTTGCCCAGCTTCATCCTGTCCTGCCGCATGAGACCAGGACAATCGGGGATCTGACCTTCCACTTTTTCCCTGTCTGCCATTCCATCCCGCAGGGCTATGCCTTAGGAGTGGAGACGCCTGTCGGGCGCATAGTGCACACCGGTGACTTTAAGCTGGATCCGAATCCTCTCTCCGGCACCGGCACAAACCTGAAGCGTTTTGGCGAGTTTGCCGGCGAAAAGGGCCTGCGCCTGCTCATGTCTGACTCCACCAATGTGGAAAGGCCTGGGCGCAGCCTCACGGAACGCGAGGTAAAGGCCTCCCTGGACAGCATCTTTGCCAATGCAGAGGGGCGCATTATCATAACGCTCTTCTCAAGCCATCTGCAGCGCATACAGGAAGTCTTTGACCTGGCCGAGAAATACGACAGGACAGTGGTGATAAGCGGCCGCAGCCTTGCCAGCAACATTGAGACGGCAACGGAACTTGGGCTGGTGAAGGCACCTGTAGATCTGCACAATGCCTATTCAAGCGTCCCTGATCTGCCGGACAGCAAACTGGTCATTATCGTCACAGGAGCCCAGGGCGAGCCCATGAGCGCCTTGTCCCGCATGGCTTTTGGCAGTCACAAGCAGCTGAGCATACACAGCGGCGACACTGTCATCATGAGTTCCCGCGTTATTCCGGGCAACGGCAGGGTCGTTACCCATCTTATAGACGAGATGTACCGCCAGGGGGCAGAAGTCTTTTATGAGAGCGTCCTGGCCATTCATGCCTCAGGCCATGCCCACCGCGATGAACTGTGCGACATGATGTTTGCCGTGCGGCCGGAGTATTTTGTGCCTGTGCACGGGGAATACCGCCATCTCATCAAGCATGGCAGGCTGGCGGTGGACTGCGGCGTTGAAAAGGAAAAGGTCATTATCCTGGAAGACGGCCATCCTCTGAAGCTGACCATGGACGGGGCTGAGAAGCTGGCTCCCGTGCCTGTGGACTACACGCTGGTTGACGGCAAGGGCGTAGGCGATGTCGGCTGTACCGTGCTGAGGGAGCGCCGCATCCTTGGCGAAGAAGGCATGGTGGTTGTCTCCATCGTAACAGACAAGGAGTCAGGCTATATCCTGACCGGGCCCGACATTACTTCCAGGGGCTTTGTCTACGACAAGTTTGAATACATGTACGACGATGCCAAGTGCCTTGTGGTGGAAGAGGTGGAAAAGTCCCTGAACGGCCTGAGCACCTCGCCATTGCAGGACAATATCAGGGGCGTACTGCGCCAGTTCTTCCGCAAGGTGCTGGACAGGGACCCGATAGTGGTTGTCGTCATATCACAGGTATAGCGGACGCTTTTGCCTTAAGTACTGCAGCATGAATGAAAAGAGGACGGCTTCATCAGAAACCGTCCTCTCTCTTTACGGGCTATTTTTCATGCGGATCCAGATAATTCGGATCCACCAGGATGTGGTAGCGCAGCCTGCCCTGGTCTGAGCTTGGCATGCTGACATCCCCTTCTATGTTCTTTGTGCTGTCAGAAAACCCGAACGGCTGCAACAGGCCAGGGGTTGCGGTCATCTTGAAGACGCTGTCGTCGGAAAGCGATATGACAGGCAGGCAGAATTCTGTATTTCTGCAGAGAATTGTTCTGATGTCTGCCTTCTGCCCTGACTGTGCCTGATCAGTATTCCTGTTGCTGAAAAAAAAGGACGGGAACCGCATCTCGGCCTTGCGGAGCAGGGCAAGAAAATCATTGCCTGTCTCTCCCACAAAGCTGACAAGGCTTGTGCCTGTACTGGTAACGAGCAGGCTGACAGGAACGGTTCCGCCATGTATGCCGAAAAAGGCCGTCCTTGCACCTGAAGGCATGGAAACCCAGCCCTGCGAAGACTGCAGCATGCCCGCTTTCTGCTCTGTCGCATCAGTACTTGTTCCCTGTGCCAGGCAGAAAAAAGGCAGGCATAAGAGTATGGCAAGCGAAAGGAGGTTTTGCTTGCAGAAAAGAAGTGTATTTTGAGCAGTACCTGCTGCGACGGCTGTGTGCTGCATGGAAGATCGCATCCTAAAGGATAAAGACGCTGAAAAAAATGCGAGCGGCATCCCTTGTTTTCCCCACGGAAGGGAGCGTGTCCTTGCCTGTGCACGGACGATGTTTTCCAGACCCTTGGGCCGGCAAAACATGCTGTGCCTATAATAGATTCTCCTTTTGAACGTGTAAACAATCCTGCGGCCTGAAAATGCGCTGTGAAAGGGAAAACAAGACTTCCGGCTTTGCCGCAGGACAATTTCTGCCTGCCGCAGGAGAACTCTACAGAAGATTGTTATTTAAGGCTTCCATATAGTATTTTAGGAAAGTTTTTATGTCTGTAATTTTGGCCTGCATTTGCCTTCTGGATACCTTTTTATTTGTTTTGGCTGATTCCATCTTAACAAATACATCCAAAACATGAGAGGATAGTTTCTTCATCTTTTCAACGCCTCTCAAAAAGGCTTCTTCATCATCAATAGTATCATCAATATCTTGTTTTGATATTGATATAACTTTTGGCTTTTCCTTGCCTTTCATTTTGTATCTGATAAGATCTGACAAGTCTTCTGATATATATTCATAATCATAATCTAATGTTGTAATATAATACTTGATGTTTTCAATATGATTTTTTGATATTTTGTCATCTATAATTTGGTGCTCCTTTACAATGCATCCAGGCCTTAATCCTGCCCATTGTTTTAAGATCGGTTTGTCTAATAACGTACTAGGCAGAATCCTTACGGTGTATTCTTCTTGTTCCGAGCTGTTCTCAGATGTGTTATTTGAGATGCACATCAATGGGTTATCATCCCTGAACCTGTCAAACAATGAGGCAATGTTTGTATAGAGCTCCCTGTTGTTATATTCAATGCAGAAGCAATAGTCAGAGCCCTTTTCAGTAACCGCTTTTGCCAAAGCTGGTGTAACCTGAGAGGGATCTGCGGTACCAACTCTGCGGTGTATAACTGGTGCCTCAGACACTTTCAGACCTGACGATGCCTGTTCTGCGGCCGCTTTTCCTGTATTGCCAGAGACAGGCCGGGTGCAGTCTGGTTTCCCGGTCTTTCTGCCATCTTTCTGGGCCTTGGCGGCAGATGTCTGGGAGCCTGTCTTCTCAGCTGGCTTTTTTGCGGGACGACCGCGTTGCCCAATCGGAACCATGTCATAGATATCTGTGCTGCCCGGGGGAAGTTTGCCAACTGTATGCCTTGACAGTTCGACGGTACGTTTCAGCGTATCGTCGTATTGTGATTTCCTTTCGATAACGTAGGTCCATCCGTTTTTGCTTTTTTGACGGATCAGGGTTGTGATGACTGGCTGGTTGGAAGTTGCAGGGCTTGCCATGAAGTATTTCTCCTCAGGTCAGCGTGTGAAAGCGTGTACGTCAGATGAGCCTTGTTATCCACCTGTGATGCCTTGTTTATTTAGATTGTTTTATGCGTGTTGTCCACGGCTTAAGGGGACAGGCAGATCCGCCGCAAGGATGGTATGCCTGTGCTGTAAGTCACGCAGGGAAATAGCTCTCATGCCTCTCTGTTAGCTGCATCTTTGTTTGGATCGCCTGCAGGCTCAGAAGCGGATGGGTGTTCGTCCATAATGTCGTACTCTTTACGGGAGACGACAGTGCTGTACAGTCCGACACTCTCATTGGCATGGCGGTCAATGCCCGTATAAGAAAGGCTTGCGTCTTCATAACGTTTGAACTTGTATACAGCATCATTCATCAAGGCTTCATTGAAGACGTTAAGAGAAACCAGCAATTCAAAATCCTCCACCTCAAGACCAGTCACTTTTTTGAAAAGTTCTGGCTCCATCTTGGTGATGACATCTTGCAGGCTGTATTCCCTGTAATCAGTCAGGTACATGACTATCGGAATGCGGGTTGCAAACTTGATGAGTTTCTCCTGGATGAGCTTGCGCTTGGACTTGTATTCCTTCTCGGCCTCAGAAAGCTCCTTTTTCTCTTTTGGGGAAGTCTTAGTGCCTTCCTTTTTTGCTTTTTTGACGGATTCTGATTTGTTGATAATAGTCTCAATATCAGCATTCAGACTGCGGAATTCTTCAATGCTTTCCAGCGCTTCCATGGCCTTCTTATTAGCAAGCAGGCGTGCCAGGGTATCGTTGTCCACGTTTACCAGGAGCGCAGACTCCCAGCGTTTAGCCAGCAAGGTGGCAGTGGTACCAGCCATGGCAATGTCCAGAATTTCGGCGGCATCTACCTGTCTCATTGCGCTGCCGTCATAGGCAAGGACAGGCAGAAATTTGATGAATTCACCGACTTTCTTTTCAGGGTTGCTCTCAGCAACATTCAGGCGGCAGCTGTAGTCGGAAATCTGTTTTAATGCACGATCCAGCGCAAAGTCGAAGACGTAGCATTGTTGTTTGATAATTTCCTTTTTGCCGCTGTCGCTGGTGATTTCCCACGGACTTTGCACGCGGAAAGCCGCCTGAAAGTATGTCTCGGGGCTGGACAGATTGCGGAGCATGAATATGCCCGTCCATGGCCTGATGGTAACACCGGTGGTGAGCTTGCCACAGGAAAGGGTAATTGTCTTGGTAGTCAGAGGATCGCCCATGGATTTGCGTACCGGCTCCAAGGCTTTTACGCCAATGCCTGCATCAGCGCCGGCGCAGACATTCACATGGTAATCGTGATAGAATACGTTTTGTTTTTGCGCCAGCAGGTTTGCCATTGCGTGGCAGGAAGCCACATTTGGCAGAAACCACAGTGTATGGTTTAACACCTTCAGGAGCCTTGTATCCGAAAACGGCATAGGCGCTTTTTCTGCACCCAGCTTTAACTCATCGACTGCCGTTTCCAGATAGGAACCACGGATCAGGTCAAGCCATTTCTGAACATAGTCCTCATAGACAAAATGGACGTCTTTGCCGTTTCCTGTGGCGGAAAAGAAAACGTTCAGATCAAATTCGTCAAACTCGCCTTGTTTGGCGATCTTCTGGATGCTGTCGGGGATTTTGTAGGTCAGCATGACCATCCGTGGCAGTGCTTCGTATGGATTGTCCTCGCCATCCCAGTTTTCTTTGGCGCTTTGTTCGTCGGAATACGTCCAGTTGTAAATCTGTTCTTCGATGAACTCGCCGGAGTTCAGGGCTCGGAAAGGAGTGCCGGACAGATAGAGGTAATGGGACGCAGTAATAGGCAGCCACGTTTCATTGTAGGCATTGCCGTGGTCATAATTGGTCAAATCTTCGTCGTAACTGTCCTCATCCTGCTCAAACAGTTTTTTCGCATTATCCCGCCAGGCTCCAAAATGGTACTCATCGAAGATCACCAAATCCCAGTTGGTAGTATGAACCCACTCGTTCTTAGCCTTGATGCCGCCGGTGGCTTTGTTCAGGCCGAGGAAATCCTGAAAGGACCCGAAGCAGACAATAGGTTTGCTTTTGTCTGTCCTCTCATACTGTAAATTCAGCGTATCCTGCAGGTCGTTTGCATCACGGGAGACAAACTGCCATCCTTCAAAATCCACATGGCGCAGCAAATCTTCGCGCCATGCAGTCTGAACGGCGGGCTTAAAGGTCAGAATAAGGACGCGGGAGAAGCCCATTTTCTTTGCCAGCTGATAGGAGGCAAAGGTCTTTCCGAAGCGCATCTTGGCGTTCCACAGAAATTTGGGAGTCCGGGCTGGTTCTTCTTTGCTAGCGGACTGGTAATAGGCAACCGTCCGATTGACGGCGTCCTCCTGCTCAGGGCGCATATGGAACGTCTGTGTGCGGTTTTCATCATTGGTGGTATGGTTGCGGACCGCAATAATTGCTGCGCGGACATCATCGACACTGCACTTGAACCACTCGCCTCCCATGCGGACAATTTGCTTGCGGAGAAGCATTTTGTGGACATCTATGTCGGTGAATGAGCCACCGTCCGGGTACATGGCTGATTCGCGCAAGACGATGCGATAGGGGATGCTACCGTCCGGTCGCTTGGTGGGGTACTGCTGTGCTACACGCTTGTCTACGTCTTTTTCTGTATAGCCGACTTTCAGAAGCCCTTCGTATTGGGGATTTGTGTCCTCATAGGCATAGATCATCGGGTGGGATTCGGAGGGCTGGGGAAAGAGGTTCATTTCAGGCATCAGTTATTACCGCCTAAATCCATTGGTTTGATCATGGATTCAATAAATGCAGTTTCTTCCTCTGTAAGACTGTATTTTTCGTATAACTCTGTATCTGTCCATGGCTTGGAGAAATCTTGTTGCGGTACAAACGCAAAAGTTGATTTTGTCAAATGAATTGAGGTCATAGCCTGTAAAATTAAAAATCTGACAAAAGTAGTTTTAAGATATATCAAAAGATTTTCGGCATACTTTTGTTCCGTGTAATTACCGATAACAAGATAAGAGTGAGTACATATCTCATTCGGTGAAAGGACTTGCATGGACGAAGTAAGTACACGATATTTTCCATCTTTAGATGGTTCGCCTGCATGTTCTGCACCTGTCTGGCTGACCATCACCTTAAACGAATTAATCCATTCATGTCCTTTTTCTATTTCTTTGCGTGAGATATATCCTTGTCCTGCGCTTGAGAATAACTTAATACATTGAGTAGCAGTTTTTTTATCAAAACCACGTTCCTTAGTTGATAATCCAAATGGACTAATTGGACTGACTATATCTGAAAGAGATTTTTCTTTTTGCTTCTGTATTTTGTGAATAATATTTACAGCCTGATTATAGCGAACAAGAGTAGAAAATTCATCAAGTGCCCGTACAGTTGTATTCTCTTTGCCATCCATAATAGTTGTAAACTGGCAATCACCTTTGTGGTCTCTGTCCCATAGGAAATAGCATACCCCACCGCTTATGCTTAACCCGGAAAAACAGTCCTTTGCATTTGGATAATCTACAAGGTTTCGTATCTTGTTGTCTTCCAGCATATTTGCCCTGAAACTGTCCATTCCCATGCCGCCGGCATACCATCTTGCCGGGATAATCAATGAGAGATATCTCGGGTTCAGTTTTTTGGCTTGTTCCACAAAAAGGTTGTAAATAGGTTTGGCTTGCCTGCCAGAGCCCCCTGTTTCCAGCTGATACGGAGGGTTTCCTATAATCACGTCAAACTTCATCTTGAAAATATCCTCCGGCTTGGTGGTGTGGATCAGTTCGTAGGCGTGGGTTTCCAGATCCTTTCCACGCTTTTTGGGGCCGTACTCTGCCTGGGAAGCACCGCAGAATTCACATTTTCCGTCTTTCCAGCGATGCCGGATCTCCTTGAAGCGGATATTGCCCTGTTCATTGTCAAAGTGCGAAACAGAGTACTTGCCGTCAGCTTTTTTTGAGCAGTAAACGCTCCGGCGGGACAGCAGACTGGTCAGTGTCGTGATTGCAATGCCGAAAAGCTGCTTCTGAAAGATATGGTCAATGCGTTCCTGCAAGTCGGGAATGACCGGTTCCAGGCCAGTCAGCAGCCGCTTTGCAATTTCACGCAGAAAGATACCGGATTTGCAGGCAGGATCAAGGAATGTTGTGTCCGGATTAGAAAATAGTTCCTGCGGCAGCATATCCAGCATGGCATTTGCCACTTTGGGAGGCGTGAAAACCTCGTCGTTGGAGAGGTTGGCAAGGCAGGACAGTACGTCCGGATTGTAGGTCGAAGCATGAGTCGTATCAGTCATACTGTGCCAGTCTCCTGTAAATTTGTCGGCGAACACTTCCGCCTGATGATAAAATAAGTATATGAAATTATGAGTTATTTTTGGTGATTATCTGGCAAAGTGGTCTTCATGCCTCTTGATAATCTGATCCAGCACATGGCACTGCGCTGATTTGATTGCAGTGGCCAAAATCCATTCAGAAAAGAGTATGAGCCTGGAAGGAAATACCTGGATCTCCTTAATATTACGCATATTCATGCAGTTTTGTATAGGGCACTGGCTCATATTCCTGCACAAGGCCGGAACTGTCCGCAGGCTTTGGGGGCGTTTTCGTCAGGCCTGGCAGCAGGGGAGCCCTGTCCGCAGGGGCCGTAAGCCCCGGCAGCAAGGGGACAGCATTTTTCTTTTCTTCGGTAAGAAGCTTGCTGAGCTGGTAGTCACGGCGCCTGAACAGCCCGTCTTTTGTCAGCGTCCATTCAGGGAAGACGATGGGAGAACCGTTTTTAAGCAGCATGGTCAGCGTATCGCCGCAGACGATGTTTTTGCCGAGAATAAAACGGACGGCATCACGGCAGGCACTGTCTGCCTGCTCTTTTGCAATAGCCGTGTATTCGTCATCCCAGAGGTCAAAGAGATGCTTTCTGCAGGCGATGGCGTTGTCCAGCATGAGATCGATACCATACAGGCTGGATACAGCCAGAATGGTATGCAGTTCATAGCCGGAAAGATCGTCACCATACTGTTTTTTTGCCTGGGCAAGCTTCCGGCCAAGAACTTCTATAAGAAAGGCGCCTTCCCCGCAGGCCGGCTCCAGAAAACGGGATTCAATGCGCTCGCATTCTTCCCTGACCAGATCGCACATTGCCCTGACTTCCCTTTCGGCAGTAAAGACCTCGCCAAAGTCTGCCACGCGCTGTTTCTCTTTGATTTGCTGTATGCTCATGCAAGGCTCTCTCTTTCAGGGGTATGTGCATGTGCCGGAAAGCCGGTAACGTCCCGGATGTGCAATGCGTCACTGCCTGGCTTTTTTCCTGCCGGACTGTTTCTTGCCTTTCTTCTGCGGCTCAGGTTTGGGCGGTGGCGGCGGTGTCAGATCCGGCGGCTCAGGTATGTATTTCGGTCCGCTTAATTTCAGATGCGTATTGCAGAACCGTATAAGTGCTGCTGCAAACTGCGTGTGCAGCTCCTTGCGGTCATCTTCCTTGACAGAGAGGCACAGGGCCGGCAGCTCTGAGGCCAGGTCTTCAGGGCAGGGGGCCAGCAGCGCTCCTTCGGGTTTGACCGCAAGCTTCAGGTGCTCCGGCGGAAGCTGGAAGCGTTTTTCAAGCCCGGCAAATTCGGAGGCATCGTCATCCGGCGTGACAAGTAGCAGTGCCGGGTAGAAATAGTGCAGCGAGTCGGCAGGAAAAAGCATGGGAAAGCCAGGCTTGACGGCACAGACAGCCTTGATGCGCCTGTCGGCAAGGCTTTTTTTCAGAGGCAGCCTGCCGCAGATATCGGTTGTGATGCGGTCTTTTGCCCATTTGTTGCAGTAGACATCCCTGCTTGAGGCCTTGTCCGGACAATAGGAAGCCCACTGCGAGCATGAGGGCAGGGCGCCGCCCATGATGAGTGCCGCGGCTGCCCCGTTTTCAAAGCCGACAACGCCGATGCGCTCGGCATCAATGGCAGGCGCTATGGTTTCACTGGCAAGCAGTATGTCTATAAGGGCGGACAAGTCAGCAACTCGCTCGTTAAAGAGATCCCAGGAAAAGGCATGCGGCATATGGTCCAGGTTGTCCTTGGGATGCGTGAGCGAGGCTACCACATAGCCTTCCTTTGCCAGGTCCAGAGCCGTGTCATAAGCGGAAAAGCGTGTGCCTGACGACGGGTGCGAGATCAGGATGAGCGGGAAGGTGCCTTCTGCCGGCTTTGCCTTGCGCACAGCCCTGAAGCGGACAGGCAGATCCTGTATTGTGGACGCTTTTTTTTTCGATTCCGTCGGATACCAGACGGCAATGTCCATTCTGGTCCAGGTCTGGGTATCGCAGCTGCTGAATGCCGTGAAGCCCACCTTGTATGGTTCGGCAAAGGCAGTGTCCTGGGGCAGGAAAAATCCCTGGGTGAGGAAGCAGGCAAGCAGTACCGGGAAGGCCGCCAAAAGCCTCTGAATGCCATAAAATGGGGTATGTTTGTCCTTGTTCCTCATAAGGCTTGTATTGTGCCATAAGGCAAGCTGGGGTACAAGGGCAGTCACAGGATGCACAGAGCCTGTTTGATTCTCCCAAGGCATATCAGATAAGGAAATGGTGATAATGGACGTTATCCAGTTTTTTTTCGATTTTATCCTGCACATAGACAAGCATCTGTTTGAGCTTGTGGCCCAGTACGGCCTCTGGATTTACCTGATCCTCTTTGTGGTCGTTTTCTGCGAAACCGGCCTTGTCGTTACCCCCTTTCTGCCCGGAGATTCCCTCCTCTTTGCAACCGGCGTCCTGGCTGGTGCCGGTGCCATGGGATACCTTGAAGGCATGGCTGTCCTGTTTATGGCAGGTGCATCCGGCGATGCCGTCAACTACTTTATCGGACGCCATGTCGGACCGGCCATATTTAAGCGGAATTCAAAATACATACGCAGGGAGTACCTGCTCCGTGCCCATGACTTTTACGTGCGTCATGGCGGCAAGGCCATCGTGCTGGCGCGCTTTGTGCCGATAGTGCGTACCTTTGCCCCCTTTGTGGCAGGCATCGGCCTGATGAAGCCCCACACCTTCTTTACCTATAATATCCTGGGCTGCATCTTGTGGGTTGGCAGCATTGTCTCTGCCGGCTATTTCCTTGGCAACCTGGAATTTGCGAGAAAGAATTTCAGCCTTATTGTGTATGGAATCATTCTCGTCTCAGTTATGCCCATTGTAATTGGCTACATCCGCTCCCGCCTTTCCGGCAAGCAGGGTGCTGAGAGCGGGCCGACTGAGGAAGACTACCTGAATGCCGCCAGGTCTTTTGAGAATGAAAGATAGGCATTCTTTGCGGACAGGGCGTCACTGATGCTTCTGCCCGTCCCTGAACAGGAAAATTGATATATTTTTCAGGAGATTGGACGTGAAAAATATTTCTGAGATACGTGCCCTGCTGGCACAGGACAAGGCCACAGTGGGAACATGGCTGCAGCTCCCCTCCGCTGATGTGGCAGAGCTTATGGCAAGAGCCGGCTATGACTGGGTTGCCGTGGACATGGAGCACGGTTCCTTTGGCAGGCAGGGACTGCCTGACATCTTCCGTGCCATAGAGTGCGGCGGAGCCGTTCCCTTTGCCAGGCTTGCCGAGGCGACCAAGCAGAATATCAAGGCCGCCCTGGAAGCAGGGGCCCAGGGACTGATTTTCCCCATGATTGAGAGCCGTGAGCAGCTGGACAAGGCCATTGATCTTTCCCTCTACCCCGGGCTTGAGGACTGGCCTGGCGCCAATCCTGCGGAAAACCGTGGCGTAGGCTACTGCCGCGCCAATGTCTTTGGCAAAAATTTTGACGAGTACCGTACAGGGACTGCAAAGGATCTCTTCCTGGTAGCCCAGATTGAACATATCCGCGCAGTGGAGAACCTGGAAGCCATATTGTCGCATCCCAGGCTCGATGCCATCATGGTAGGCCCCTATGATCTCTCCGGTTCCATGGGGCTGACCGGCCAGTTTGACCATCCGAAGTTCAAGGAAGCGATGGATCGCATCAATGCCTGCTGCCAGCGCATGGGCGCAAGAATGGGCCTGCATATCGTGCAGCCTGATCCTGAGGCCCTGAAGGCACAGATTGCATCTGGGGCCCGCTTTATTGCCTACGGCATTGATACCGTCTTTTTGTGGCAGTCTGCGGAGCGTCCTGCCAGATAACAGCCATACGCTGCACGGTGCAGAACGGATTTTGTCTGTGTTTCGTTCTTTTCAGTATGGAGAAGAAGGATGAAAATAACTGTTTTTGGCGGGTCCGGATTCCTGGGGTCACATATCTGTGACAAGCTGACAGAAGCCGGGCATGAAGTGACCATTGTTGACCTTAATCCCTCTCCCTGGCTCAAGCCCCAGCAGAAGATGCTGGTGGGCAGCATCCTTGACGAGGAGACAGTGGACAAGGCTGTTGCCGATGCCGATTTTGTCTTCAACTATGCCGGCATTGCCGATATAGGCGAGGCCAACAACCGTCCCGTGGATACGGCCCGTCTCAATGTGGTGGGCAACGTCATGGCCCTGGAAGCCTGCCGCCGCCACAACGTCAAGCGCTATGTCTTTGCCAGTTCCCTGTATGTGTACGGCCGTTCCGGCGGCTTCTACCGCTGCAGCAAGCAGGCCTGCGAAATTTACATCGAAAACTACCAGGCCATGCACGGCCTGGAATACACCATATTGAGGTACGGTTCCCTGTACGGGCCAAGGGCAGACAACCGCAATGCCATCCACCGTTTTGTGCACGAGGCCATGACCACAGGCTGCATTACCTACTACGGTGCTCCTACGGCACTGCGCGAGTATGTCCATGCCGATGACGCAGCCCAGGCCACCCTGGAAGTGCTGGATCCTGCCTATGTCAACCAGAACATCATTGTCACAGGCAACCAGCCCATGCGCGTCGGGGATCTCTTCAAGATGATCGGCGAGATCCTGGGTAAGGACATCGAGATACATTACCAGAATGATCCCAACAGCGGCCACTACCAGATTACGCCCTATGCCTTTATGCCCAAGATTGGCCGCAAGCTTGTGCCTCCCCTGACAGTTGATCTGGGCCAGGGCATACTGCGCGTCATGGAAGCAGAGCACAGGGCAGAACATCCCGAGCTGAACGAAGAGGGCGGCTACCTGGTGCCCACCGACGATTAACAGAAGAGAATTTCAGGAGAAAAAGTCATGAATATAGTTGCCATTATTCCTGCCCGCATGGGCTCAAGCCGTTACCCCGGCAAGCCCCTGGCCCCCATTCACGGCATTCCCATGGTCGGCCATGTGGCCTTCCGTACAGCCAAAAGCTCCATCCTGACGGACACCTATGTGGCCACCTGCGACGATGTCATCAAGGAATACTGCGAAAAGAACGGCTTAAAGTGCATCATGACCTCTGATACGCACACAAGGTGCTCCACCAGGACTGCCGAGGCTGTCCTGAAGATCGAGGAAATGACCGGCAAGCGCGTGGATATCGTTGTCATGGTGCAGGGCGACGAGCCCATGGTGCAGCCCCAGATGATAGACGATGCCGTGAAGCCCATGCTGGACGATCCCAGCATCAACGTGGTCAACCTGATGGCAGACATGGCCACTGTAGAGGAATTTGAGGACCCCAACGAAGTCAAGGTCGTGGTGGACCGCAACAATGATGCCCTGTATTTTTCCAGGGAACCCATTCCTTCCCGCAAGAAGGGCGTGACGGATGTTCCCATGCGCAAGCAGGTCTGCATCATCCCCTTCCGCAGGGACTACCTTATTGAGTTCAATGCCATGGAAGAGAGCCCCCTGGAAATTATCGAGTCTGTCGATATGATGCGTATCCTGGAGCATGGCGGCAAGGTGAGGATGGTTCCCACAAGCTTCAAGACATGGAGCGTTGATACGCCAGAGGATCTGGCCCGTGTCGAGAAGCTCATGACCGGCGACACCCTTATGGAAACATACAGACGCTGATGAGCATAGCAACGAGACTGAGAACCGCCCTGCGCGAGATCTGGATCTTCCTTTGGAGCTGGATTCCCACACAGGGCGGCACTGCCTTGCGCTGGCTGTGCCTGAAACCGTTTTTTGCCTCCTGCGGCAGGGTGCGCATTGCCACTGGCGTAGAATTTATCGGACTGGGGTCCATGTCGCTGGGCGACGGCGTGCGCATCGGGCGCCACTGCTTTCTGACAGCGCAAAACGGCGTTTTGAAGCTTGGCAGCCGTGTGTCCCTGTCTCCCAATGTGCATGTAGGGGCCGACGACGGCACAATTACCATTGGCGACGGAACGGCCGTCGGCATGGGAGCTGTGTTGCGCTGCTCCAACCACCGCATTGACAGGACGGATATCCCCATGATCGAGCAGGGGCATGTATCCGGCACCATCGTTATAGAGGACGATGTCTGGATAGGGGCCAACTGCGTGATTACGCCTGATGTAACCATAGGCAGGGGCGCTGTTGTCGGAGCCGGTGCCGTTGTGACCCATGACGTGGCCCCCTATGACATTGTGGCAGGGGTTCCTGCCAGGGTTATAGGGCACAGGGGAAAGGACGGGCAGGAAAAGCAAAGCCTCTGAGTATCGCTAATGCTTTGGAGAAACAGTATGTCATTGAAATGTCTTGTTTTTGACTGTGACGGCGTCATTCTGGACAGCGTTCCCACCAAGACAAGGGCTTTTGCCAGGCTGGCAGAGCCGTATGGTGCCGAGGCAAGAGACCGCTTTGTCATGTTTCATAAGACACATGGCGGCGTGAGCAGGTACCGCAAGTTTGCCTGGTTCTTCCAGGAAGTGCTTGGGAAGGAGATCACGGAGGAAGAATCAAAGGAGTGGGGACGCCTCTTCTCCGAGTATTCCCTTGACGAGATCAAGCGCTGTCCCCTGATAGAAGGCATAGAAGACGTTCTGAAGAGCTGGAAGGGGCGCCTGCCCATGTGCGTGTGCTCAGGCACTCCGACAGAGGAGCTGGTGCAGGTCCTGAAGCTGCGCAGGCTGGACGGCTTCTTTGACAGCATCCTTGGCTCTCCGCCGGCAAAAGCAGAAGTGCTGGCCAATATCGTGCGCGACATGAAGCAGGATCCTGCCGATGTCCTCATGGTGGGCGATGCCTCAACAGACAGGGATGCCGCAGAGAAAGTGGGCACCCTGTTCTACGGCTGCGGGCCGGAACTGAAAAATGACGGGCTTTTCCCCTGGGGCGAGACCCTGACCGGCCTTAATGCCTGGATTGCCGAACATGCGTAAGTTCTCTGCAAAGATCCTGTGTGCCAGGGCCTTGTGCCTTCTTTGTGCCCTTGTTCTCTGCCTTGGCTTTGCAGGCTGCAAGAAGGATGAAGAAAAGGGTTCAGGCCAGGAAGCTTCCGTGACTGGGCCTGCAGGCAGGGCTGATGGTACCAAGGCAGCTGAAAAGTCTGGGAGCCAGAATAAAAGCTATGCCCTGTCTGAGCCGGAAAAGCCTGCTTCTGAAGAAGACCAGGCCAGGGCCATGAGCATTGTGGAGTACGCCAACCAGTCGGACAAGGCCTTTGCTACCCCGTGCGGGCAGGAGCCTGCCCATATTATGGCAGGCGTGCTCCTCTACAAGCAGGAATTTGACGCCTTTTACATAAAGGACAGGCAGGGGGAGCGCTGCCTGCGCAAGCAGCTTGCTGTTCCAAAGGACGTGTTTTCCGAGGAAGACGCCAAGTCTCTCAATGACAGCCTGGAAAAGATGGACGAGCAACGGACGGCCATGCGCAAGGAATACGACAAGCTCTGCGCCTATATCGCTGATCCGGAAATCGTCGATAACGGTGCCAAGGGCAATGCCCTGACAGACCAGATCGGCAAGTATATGAAAAGCTATGCCGAGGCTGTTATTGCGTACAGGAATGTCCTGGAAAAGGCTTCCCTTGATGCCCAGAATGTCCTCTTAAAGGGGCATCCGCTTAAAGATCATGTCCTTATTGCCCTGGATATAGCGAACCTGATTCACAAGGAGGCAGAAGCCATCTCCCTCTCTGAACCAGATCCTGAGAAGATGGACGCTTCCCTGGCACAGCTGGAAGAAAAAATTACGACGGCTGACAGGCTGCCCTTTCCCATAGCCGGCACGCCAGAGATGTATTACCGCCATTTTCTGAAGGAAGCGGCAAAGATGGCCGCCCTGTTCCGAACAGGGCAGAAGGAGTCCTTTCACAAAAAGATTCGTACTGATCTCAATGCAGGCTGGGAGGAATGCAGCCGCCAGTACAACCAGTTTGTGGATGCCGTGAACGGCCTGTAGCGCAGCCTGGCGTACAGTGCAGAAAAAAGTGCGCAGTCCTGCCATTGAACAGGATTGCGCACTTCCTTTTTACTGTACTGGCTGCTGGTTAGTCGTCCAGGATGACGGCAAAGCCCTCGCTGTCCTTGTTATGGGCCAGCAGGTGGTGCTTTTCCAGATACTTTCTTCCTTCTTTTGCAAAGGCCTCATGCGTGCAGCCAGGATCGATGCCAGGGCAGTATTCCTTGGCCATGGCCAGGCTGTCAGGGTCTACGATATTGCCCCTGAAAAAGGGCCAGGCACGGCAGACATCGGGCTTGCCTGCATGGACAGTGCATCCTTCGCCTTCCTTAAAGAAAATACAGGCGCCGTCTGCGCCTGTTTTGATTTGCAGCTTGCCCAGGCGGTATTCCCCGTATCTGGCAATAAACTCTTCGGCTGAAAGGCTTAGGGCATGCGTGATACGCACAAGATCCGAGGGGCTGACCACGATGCCGCCTTCTCCCTTGCAGCACTGGCCGCACATCTTGCAGGTGAAGACAGGGGAATCGTCCACCGGCGCAGCCACAACCGGCTCATTCTTGTTGAGATCACTCATTGCCTGTCCTCCCCTGCGCTTTGTTCTGGTGCGGCATTTTCTGAAAGCCTCATTTGCTCATGCTCCACCATGACGCATTTGTCTTCCACGACCATGATGCCGTTTGCTTCCATGAGGCTTCTGGCCTCTGCACTGCGTATGCCTTCCTGCATCCAGAAGCAGAGCGGCCTGTGCTTCATCTCAAGGACCTCTCGGGCATGACCTGCGCAATACTGTGGCGCCCTGAAAAGAACGACGATGTCTGCCTCTTCCACGTCCTGTATGCAGGCAGATGCCGGCCTGCCCCAGACTGTCTTGCGCTTGGGATGGACCGGAATCACTTCAAAGCCCTGTTCAATGAGGTACCTGCCGACCGTGTTGACAGGCTGTCCCTGAACATCCTTTGCCCCTATGACGGCGATACGCCTGGCCCGTTTGAGAAGCTGGATTATGGCTTTGTCAGAAGCGCACACATCCTGGTCCATTGTATGGTTCTCCCTGGCGTCAGCCGTTCCTGTGCATTGCACTGCGGCACAGGGCTTAGTCAGCCTTGTTGGGCGCTTCGGTCTCGTCTGAGGCCGAGGCCTGGAGGCTGTTTCCGGTGTTGCCGCAAATCCAGTAGGTCTTAAAGCCGTCATCCAGGATGCCGTCTTCAATATTTTTGTAGCCGCAGCTGCGGAAGAGCTGCCTGTATTCGGCTTTTGTGCGACGCCATCCCCAGAACTGCTGGCGACGGATGCCCAGATAGTGCAGTATGCCCCTGAGGATGTTCTTTGAAAAATTGACAAAGCTGGCCAGGAGGTTTTCTTCCTCAAGCAGGGAGGCAGAAAGGCAGATGATTTCTCCGCCGGGACGCAGAAGGAAGCGCAGCATGTCCAGGGTGTGCTCAAGCTGGGCCTGGGGAATGCCGTAATCTACAGCAGAGAGATAGATGACATCGTAGGTTATATCGGGAGAGAGGCAGTCCGGAGGAAGGCCTATAAAAATTTTGTCAGAGGGAATGAGGCGCCTGAGCCACTTCATGCAGACAGTGCTCGGCTCATTGACATAGAGCTCGATGCTGCCGCGCATTTCGCGGATCAGCATGCGCTCCATATAGCCTACGCCGCTGCCGATGGAGAGGACACGCAGTGAGTGGTTTTCATCCTGCTGATGGGTCTTGATCCGTTCTGCAAGCCACACTGCGTCGGCAGTCTTGTTCTCGCGCCAGGTCTCCGGCAGATCGTCCCAGCTCTGGTACCGTTTGAAGAGCTGTTCATAGAAGACAGAGTAGAATTTGGCGTCGGCAAGATGAAAGAAATGCGTCTGCGTAAAATGGGTAAACGGTATTCCCTGCCAGCTTTCCTGGTAAAAACGGCGCATGCAGCCTCCTTGGAACCAAGGGCACAAAAAGCGCTGCGACAAAAAAGCACATTGTCAGCAGACGCAAAAGCAAATGGAAACGCAGGCCATATAAGGAAACATCCTGAAGGGCAAGGCGTTTTTTTGTCCCTTTGTCGCCGTGCATACTATCAAGGATATGTAGCAAAAGGAACACTTGCCGGCCTTAAGAAAGGGAAATTTCTCATGATTGTCTTCCTTTGGCCCTGTTTGGAACTGCTTTTCATGCCTCTTGCTTCATAAAGCCTGCCTAGGTACAAGGGGAAAAATATCGTTTTGCTGGAGGATTTTGTGACTATGAGCGACGGGACTGTCAATATTCTCACTATTGCCGGATCGGATTCAGGCGGCGGTGCAGGCATTCAGGCGGATCTGAAGACAATAATGGCCATGGGGTGCTATGGCATGAGCGCCATAACGGCCCTTACGGCACAAAACGGCCTGGGCGTGACCGGTATATTCCCTGCTTCTCCTGAGTTTGTCCTTTTGCAGCTGAAGACTGTTGCCGATGGCTTCCATATTCATGCGGCAAAGACAGGCATGCTCTTTAATGCCGCAATCATTCATGCTGTTGCCTCATTTATGCAGGGGCATTCCTTTCCCTTGGTCGTTGATCCTGTCTCAGTGGCCACGAGTGGCAGCAGGCTTCTTGAGGAAAGCGCCGTTGAGGCCCTAGCAGGCGAGCTCCTGCCTCTGGCAGACCTTGTGACTCCCAATATCCCCGAGGCGGAAATGCTTTCAGGCATGAGCATAGAGACGCTTGCCGATCAGGAAAGGGCCGGCCGCAGGATACTGGACTTAGGCCCCGCCGCAGTGCTGGTCAAGGGCGGGCACAGGCCTGATGGCGAGGACATCACGGACGTGCTGGTGCGCAAAGGGCAGGAAAGCCTGTATCTGCCGCAAAAACTGGTCAGGACAGCAAATACCCATGGCACAGGCTGCACCCTTTCGTCAGCTATTGCCTCAGGCCTGGGGCTGGGACTCTCCCTTGAAAGTGCCGTGCGCAGGGCCCAGGAATTTCTGCATTGTGCCCTGGAAAACAGCGTTAATCCTGGCAAAGGGGCAGGACCAGTCAATCATGCAGCCTGGCGCAGCAGGGGGAACTGATGCGCCTTTGCCTGAGAGTGGCCTATGTGGGAACAGATTTGTATGGCTGGCAGGTACAGGCTGCCGGCCAGGCCATGCACACAGTGCAGGGCCTGCTTGAGCATGCCCTGAGCCGCCTGGCAGGAGAAACTGTCCGTGTCCATGGGGCAGGAAGGACAGATGCAGGCGTCCATGCCGAGGAACAGATCTGTCACTGTGACTTCCCTGACGACCGTTATGCCAGGCTGCATGACATGCGGCATTCCCTGAACTGCCTATTGCCGGATGTTGTGCGTGTCTACGCCGTCTACCATGTCTCTGATGCCTTTCACTCCCGCTTTTCACCGCATAAAAAGACGTACAGGTATCAGTTCTGGCAGGACAGGAGCGCCATTCCCCCGAGGCTCATTCCCTTTGTGTGGCAGTGCGGCCCTCTGGACAGGGAGAAGATGTGCAATGCCCTGAAATATTTGTATGGCGTCCATGACTTTGCCTTTCTGGCGAACACAGGGGCCGAGAGGGCGACAACTGAGCGGAAAATGACCCTGGTTGCCTTGTCAGAATACAGCCTTAGCCCGGACTTTCTGCCCATGCAGGTGCTGGAAGTGACAGGCACAGGCTTTTTGAAGCAGATGGTGCGCAATATGGCAGGCCTTCTGGCCGAAATAGGGCGTGGCAGGATTCAGGCAGAGGACATTCCCGTCTTTATGGCAAAAGGCTCCAGGAAGGATGTGCCATCTCCTACGGCTCCGGCAGGAGGGCTGACGCTCAAAAAAATTGCCTATGATGAAGAATGGTTTCCAGTAGCAGAGGTCAGTCTTCCCAAACCAGATAAATATTATTGTGTATGTTCTCAATAAGCATGGCAAAGGAGGCGACGCGCACGCTGTTTTTTGTTTCTGTCAGAAAAATGTCATTTTTATGCACTGAATGGCGCCTGAGGTCGCAGTATGGCAGGTCCCATGCCCTGGCTACGCATTCCGGCAGGGATCGGACAAGCCTTTGGACCAGCATGATGTCCAGTGCCGTAGGGCAGCGTTTTTTCTGGCAGGGAGGATAGGTCCCGAGGCTTACATCGCTCAGGGCCTGCGTAATGTCTGGGGGAGCGCAGAAGAGTATCCTGCCAGGAGCTGGCTTTGCGTCCAGCAGGACAAAGCAGGCAGGCTCCTCAAGGGATGCCTGAAATTCTCCATACGCCATATGCCGGACATTCTGATATTCCAGTGTTATATAGGCGTCCGTATTTTTTGTCAGTTCCCTTTCAAAAAGGGTGGCAAAAACACGTTCTGTCAGTACGGACTCCTGCAGGGACGATTTGCCGGCACGGGAACCGGTTTCAGTGTCATTTTTTTGAATGTCGTCTTCCGCATCATCCTTTTCCGGCTGTCCTGTTTTCAAAAAATCGTCATCGTCATCAAGGCCGGAGGCCAGGGACTGCCCGTTTTCCTGTTCCCCGCTGTCAGCAGGGGACAGGAGGAAATCCAGCTCTTCCTGGCTTAAAAGGTCTTTAGCAGATGACACAGGGTTCGTCTCCTTTGAAATTGGCTGCCTGACATGCCGGTACGGCCTGGCAACTGACAGTATAATCTAGCATTAACTGTGCCAAAAAGCGATTTTTGTGAGGGCACAGAAGGGGATATTGTTTTTGGTGCGCATAGTTCTTCACAGGCCTTGGCTGGGAGAAAAAGGGACCCTGGTTTTGTCATGGAAGCAGGGAGCGACGCTTCTAGAAGCCATATGGCTTTCAGGGGCGGCGGATCCTGTTCCCCTTTGCACGGGCCTTGGGCGCTGCGGCAACTGCCGTGTGCGTTTTAGAGGCTCTGCCCCTGAGCCTTGTGCCGAGGATTTGGAAAGGCTGGGAGAAGAGGCGGCAGCTCTTGGCTGGCGTCTTGCGTGCCACTGCCGTTATCCTGGCAATGCGGCAGGCGATGTGCATCTGGAACTGCCTGAGCCTGCTCCGGACGCAGGGCATACGGCCTGCAGAGTGCATTCTGCCGTAAAGGACTCCTGTCCAGAAGCCTGCGTCATGGCAGTCGATCTCGGGACAACATCCATAGCCTGGCGCCTTATACGAAAAAAAGACGGCAAAATTGTGGCAGACGGAGAAATGCTCAATCCGCAGGCAGGGGCCGGTGCCGATGTCGTCTCGCGTATCGCAAAAGCCCTTGAGCCTGAAGGATGTGCCAGGCTGGCAGAAATGGTCCGCTCAGGCCTTGCAAAGTGTATTGCCATGTGTCTTGACAAGATGCCTGGCACATCTGTCTCCTGCATGGTCGTTGCCGCCAATACTGCCATGTCCGAGATCTTTGCAGGCCGTGACGTGCACGGGCTTGCTGCTTCTCCCTACAGACTGTCAATGAAGGGGGATGAGACGCTGTCCGTTGCCGGCCTGCCGCCTGTGTATATACCTCCCCTGCCAGGCCCCTTTGTGGGCGGTGATGTGACGGCCGGGTTGCTCTGGCTTGAACGGCAGAAAACAAGGCGCCCCTATGTGCTGGCCGATCTGGGCACTAATGGCGAAATAGCCCTGATGACGGAAAGCGGCAGGCTGTATCTCTCCTCTGTCCCCTTAGGGCCTGCCCTTGAGGGCATTGGCCTTGAGTGCGGAGCCCTGGCAGGTCCTTTTGTGCTGACAAGATTTGTGCTGGGACCAATGGGGCTTATGGGGTTTACAGCTGAAGGAGCCCCTGCATCCGGTATAAAAGTTGCGGGCATTAGTGCGACAGGCTATCTTTCACTCCTGGAACAGCTTGTCCTGTGCGGCCTGCTGGACAAATACGGCCATTTCAGGGACAGCGGCAGGAACCTCATGCCTTTTGCAAAAAAGCTGGGAGACCGTATTGTCACGGTGCACAATGTTCCCCGCTTCCTTGTAACTGATGATGTCTGGCTGTCCCTCAGGGATGTTGAAGAGATTCTCAAGGTAAAGGCTGCCTTTTCTGTGGCTCTTGCAAGCCTTTTGCAAAAAGCAGGGCTTGTCCCGGCGGATCTTTGCAGCCTGAACATAGCAGGAGCTCTTGGCAGCCATTTGCAGGTCGCGACTCTTGAGAGGCTTGGCTTTGTGCCTGGCGGGATGGCAGGCAGGGTGAAAAGTGTTGGCAATACCTCCCTGGAGGGAGCTTCCCTTCTTGCCCCGGACCAGACGTCTCGCGAAGAACTTGCCAGATTGTGCCAGGATGCAGTCCTGCTTGAGCCTGCTAAGGAGCAGTCGTTTCAGGAGCAGTATATTGCCGCCATGTGTCTGGGGTAGCTGGCAGTGTCAATTGGCGGTAATGCTTTGCCTGTGACAGTAAAACATTGTCATTTGTGCTATGGTGGTAAATGCAATAAGAAAGAAGTTAATTCTTTAGTCTTCAGGTTAGGAATGATAGTATGTCTGAAAAAGTGTTAAAATTAATCCCCTATGGTATTTCTGATTATACTATTATTCACAATGGAAAGCATATCTTTGTTGATAAAACAAAATATATAGAGCTTTTAGAATCAGATTTTCTTTATACATTTATTGTAAGGCCACGTCGTTTTGGTAAGACTCTTTTTACAGGGATGCTGAAGAAATATTATGATATAGCATCTTACAATGAATTTGAGAAAAATTTTTCAGGCACATATATAGGTAAAAATAAAACACCTCTTGCTAATACATTCAGAGTCCTGCATCTTAATTTTTCCGGATTGGCATTTGTAAATATCGCTGACAGTATAAACGAATACCTAAAATCATCATTTGAACTGTTTTATAATAATTATCCTGTCGATAATTGTGAAAAAATCTTAGAAAAAGAATATGATGAACCATCAATTTTGCTTAATGCTTTTTTGAAGTCAGTTTATAAAAAGTATGGAAAAACAGTATACATCATCATAGATGAATATGATCAGTTTGCCAATGAAATCCTGTCTCAGAATTTGGAGAAGTTTAAGAAATTAACTAGTTCAGGCGGAATACTGAAAAATTTTTATGCGAAATTAAAAGAAGCAACAGAGACGGACGGTGCTGTTGCACGTATTTTTATTACAGGAGTAACGAAGATATCCCTCGATTCAATGACCTCTGGTTTTAATATAGCTAGGGATATTACAAACGATCCGCGGTTTGCGACGATGTTTGGTTTTACAGAGGAAGAAGTCAGGCAAATAATACCACAGGCCGTAGACATGCATAGCTATGGGGAAAGTACTGAGACAGTCCTTGAGCGTATGAAGGAATTATATGATGGCTACATTTTTAATCAGGAAAGTGGAACCACTGTGTTTAATCCTTCTATGTCATTGTATTATTTAGACAGCATATCAGTGACAAATTCCGAGCCGAAAAATTTACTAGATCCGTCTTTTTCACAGGATATATCAAAGATACATGGGATATTAAGTCTTTGCGGCAGGGATATAGCAGAAAGTCTTGTTGAGAATCTTATATCATGTAATAGTATTTTGATTACGTCACAAATTTTATATTGTATCAATATTGACAGTAACAGTAATACTCTTCAAATAGAAGATATATTATTGATTTTGCTATATTTTGGTTATCTTACACTTTCAAGTTCAGAAGATTATTTGTCAATACCAAATACTGTTATCCGTAAGCAATTTTTTGAATATTATATACGGTATATACGTGGTTTAAGGTTTGTTCCTATAACCATAAGTGATAAAAAAACAAATTTACAATTAAAAAATGGCGATCTAAGGCCGCTTATTGAGTCCGTCTGCAACAGGTCTGATGAAGTCAGCGGTCTTAATGTTGTGTGAAAATGACATAAGAACATAGAGGCACTGCCTGACCTGAAATGAAAGGTATGTGTCATCGGCCTTAGTTTAGCAGGGTACTCCATCTGCTGGTGGCTGGTGCCTGGAACTCATAATTGTGGGGATACGATGAAAGGAAGCGTTAAGAAGACTGGATCCAGGGAATATTTTCCGCGAAAGCAGCAAGCAGGACATTCTGCGTTTGGAAGAAGCAAAGACAAAGTACGGGGAAAAACGGGGATGGCAGGCAGAAGAGCCGGCAGGGCATATAGTGCTCCTGAATACGCTCCTAGATATACACCTGACGATGCTCTTTATTCTCCCGATGCTTCTCTTCTTCCGCAGGGAGCCATCCTTGATATGCAGGCCCTGTTTCCCATGCTCTCCGTGGAGAGGGGCAGGGACATCAGCGTACTCCTTGGACAGGCCCTGAAGGAGGCCTTTCCCCTTAAAAAGGCGCACAGGCAGGATCTCCCCTACAATATCGTGCAGCTTTCACGCCTGCTTACGGTTGAGCGCTCAGAAATGCGTCATCCCTACTGGGCCTCGCCTGCCCTGACAGGTGCCTATGTTCACTATTTCCTGCCATGGAATATTTACCGCCTGTCCAGGCTCTTCAGTGGCCTGCGCCTTGCTACGCCTCCGGATGACGGCAGGTATCTTTTACTGGATCTGGGATCAGGCCCTATGACAGTGCCTGTGGCCTTGTGGCTTTCCTGTCCTGAGTGGCGCAGTAAAAAAATCGTTGTGTGTGCCGTGGACTGCGCAGGGCACCCCTTGCAGATAGGGAAAGCCATCCTGGAGAGCCTGGCAAGGCAGGCAGGTACAGAGCCCTGGGAAGTTGTGCCTGTCCAGGCCCCCCTGGAACAGGGCATACGCAGGGCCGGGCAGATTATACAAAAAGGATGTACCCCGTGGCTTGTCACGGCCGCCAATGTCCTCAATGAGCTTGAGCCCCTGAAAAAAGTCCGTCTGGGTGATGACGACGAGTCTGACTTTGAAAAGACGCGGCTTCATGACATTACAGGGATGGTGTCATCCCTGCTGCGTCACGCACCTAAGGAAGCAAGAGCGCTTTTTATCGAGCCAGGTACCCGTCTGGGCGGCCTTACCCTTATGGGCGTGCGCTCCATGCTCAAGGACGAGGGAATGCAAATAGAGGCTCCATGTCCGCATAACGGCATCTGTCCCCTGTACAGGGGCGATGGCTCAGACGATATGGATGACGACGATTTGTTTATGCAGGAAGGAGAGGATGGGCTAGACCAGGAGCATCAGCCTTGTGAGCAGCAGGGCCAGGTCTCAAAGCTTGCCGGCCGTTCCTGGTGCCACTTCACTTTTACAAGCACAGGGGCACCGTCCTGGCTGCGGGCACTGGCTGATCCTACGGGGCTGGCCAAGGAAACGCTGTCTTTGTCATTTCTGCTTTTTTCTGCCGCAAAAGAAGGGTTGCCTGATGACATGCCTGATGATGCACAGCAGAATGGACAGAAAACTAACCTTCGTATTATTTCCCAGCCTTTTTCTGTCCCGAGGCGCAAAGGGCAGTGCCGTTATGCCTGTTCTGAGCATGGCCTGATACTTCTTGAAGATGCCGCAAAATATGCCAGCGGCACAAAACTCTCTGTCAGCCAGACAGGGGATGATGTGGCAAAGGCGCCTCAGGATGCACGTAGCGGGGCACGATGCCTGGCTGTCGATGGAAGCGGCCATAAGGGAACCGAGATCCCTGGCAATGGAGAAATGCACGATTTGCGGCACAAGAACGGCAAAAAGCAGTATGCAGGCTCAAACCGTAATGGAGCAGGACGCCATGAGAGACATTCCTTCCCGCATTCCAAAGGGACGCCCAAAAAGGAGCAAAGAGAGAAGAGGTAGCTCTTTGTGAGCCTGTCCAGTAAAACAGCAAGAAGATACGAAAAAAGCCGGTTCTGAGAGGAGCCGGCTTTCTCTTTGGCTGACAAAAAAGGATGCCTGTTCAGGCGTGATGCGGGGAATATGTAAATCCTGAACAGAGCGTGCCCAAGAATCCTTTGCGTCCTGCTTTTGAAAATACTCTGAGAAGAGCAGGCCCCCTTATTCTGCAAAATTATGCCTGCAATACCTGCCAATGGCCGGATATGACAGATTAATGATATTGACTTTCACTTTCTTTTTCGGCATTAAATCCGCAATACCGTTGTCCGGAACGGCTCTGGACAGCGGATAATGACTTCTTGCATTGGAGGATGCGGCATGGGCCCGGAACAGATTGCTTCTGCATTGCGTACACTTTTATCCATTAGGCAGCCTGTCTTTCTCTGGGGTGCGCCAGGCGTGGGAAAGAGTCAGGTTGTTGCCCAGGTGGCAGAGGAAAAAGGGCTCATCCTGCGGGATATTCGTGCCGTTCTTCTGGATCCGGTTGATTTGCGCGGACTGCCGCGTATCACGTCCTCAGGAGTTGCCGCCTGGTGTCCGCCGGCTTTTCTGCCGCACGAAGATGAAAAAACTGAGGGCATACTGTTTTTGGACGAGCTCAATTCCGCTCCTCCTCTGGTGCAGGCCGCCTGCTATCAGCTGATTCTGGACAGGGCTATTGGAGAATACCACCTGCCTGACGGCTGGTGCATCGTGGCAGCAGGCAACAGGGAAAAGGACCGGTCTGTCACGCACCGCATGCCTGCGGCCCTGGCCAACCGCATGATTCATCTTGATTTTGACACAAGCCTGGACGACTGGCTTGGCTGGGCCAGGAAGCATAACATCCGCAAGGATGTGAGGGCCTTCGTCCGTTTCCGCCCGCGCTTTTTGCACAATTTTGATCCTGCCTCTGCAGAAAAGGCCTTCCCGTCGCCCAGATCCTGGGAATTTGTCAGCCATGTGCTGGATGCCCAGCCTGAGGAAGAAGTTCTCTATGAACTTGTGAAGGGCACTGTAGGCCAGGTCTGTGCTGCAGAATTTATGGGCTATCGCGCAGTCTGGCAGAACATCCCAGGCATAGAAGAAGTCCTGGACAAGCCTGAGACTGTGAAGGTTCCTGATGAGCCTGCGGCCCTGTATGCCTTGTGCGAAGCCCTGGCCTCCGCTGCCGATGACGGGACTATGGAGGCTCTTGCCTTATATGCCTTGCGCATGCCGGCAGAATTTGGCGTTTTGCTCATGCGCGACTGCATACAGCATAAGGCGTCCCTGGCAGAATCTCCTGCCTTTGCCCGCTGGGCTGAAGCCAATGCAGAAGTCCTTTTGTAGGGGCAGCTTCCATGGATGAACCTGAAAACAGGGAGACGGCCCTCCTTATAATGCAGCGTGTCAGGGCAAGGCTTGTTACTGACCATCCGTTTTTCGGTGATCTGGCCCTGCGCCTGATTCTCAAGGAAGACAAAACCTGCCATGACATGTGGACAGACGGCCGGGTGCTGGCCTTTAACCCTCTGTTTGTGACATGCCTAAAGGAAGACAAGCTTGCCGGTGCCCAGGCGCATGAGGTTTTGCATCTGGTCTTTGGTCATCATTTGCGCAGGCGCAACAGGGAAAAGACGCTGTGGAACAGGGCCTGCGATCTGGCTATCAACGGCATCCTTGTGGAGTCAGGCTTCCATCTGCCGGACGGCTTTCTCTATAATGCCGACTATAAAGGCAAAACAGCTGACGATATTTATGACATCCTTCTTGCGCGCATAGCAGAAGAGGGGCAGGAAGGGACAAAACGCAAGGGAAACGACAGGCAGAGTTCCGAAAGCCAGTCAAAGCAGGACAATTCTGGAGCCCATAGCAAGGCAGGCCTTGGCGTCAGATCTCCCAACGACAGCTCCGCAGGGGAAGGGCAGACTGAGGACAAGGAACGGAGCCGCCAGGACGGCAGGGGTGTCAAGCCTGTCAAAGGCGCACAGAGCTCTGGCAAGAAGACGGACGGCTCCCCTGCATCCTTTGACGGCGAGGTGCGCGATTTGCCGGACAGCCTGAATGGCAGGGGATCGGACAAGGACCGTATTCGTGCCGAGCAGGAAGCTGAGATGATGCTGACGCAGGCCGCCAGCAGGGCAAAAAACATGGGCAGCCTGCCAGCTGGACTGGTCAGGCAGGTAGAACACCTGCAAAGCTCAAGCCTTGACTGGCGGGATATCTTGCAGCGTTTTCTGGCTTCCTGTGCCGACAATGACTACACCTGGTCAACGCCCAACCGCCGCTACCTCTTTCAGGATATCTACATGCCGTCACGCTGGGAGCAGCGCCTGCGCGACATTGTTGTGGCCGTAGACAGCTCTGGTTCCGTGGATACCAGGACGCTGGCCCTGTTTATGAGTGAGTTAAGACGTGTGCTTGAATCCTATGACACCACGCTGACCGTTTTTTACCACGACACAAAGGTGCAGAAAGTGGAGGTTTTGTCGCGTTTTTCAGGCGGCAGCGAGCTTGTTCCTGTGGGTGGGGGCGGCACAGATTTTCGCCCGGTACCTGAGGCTGTGAAAAACGAGGGCATAGAGCCTGCCTGCCTTCTCTGGTTTACGGATCTTGAATGCACGCGCTTTCCGGACGACCCTGGCTATCCTGTCCTCTGGCTGAGCACGGGAAAACAGGGCCCAAAGCCTCCGTTCGGAGAGGTTGTCCAGATCACCGTGTAAGGGAGATGCGGTGGCATGGCAGGTATAGTGCTATAAAGGACTTTAATTTAATATCCTGGAAATATAGAGGAAATAATCATGCTGATAGAATGGAGCATCAACAAGGAGCGCGGCAACCTTCGCCCTGTGCTGAGTTACAGGGCCCAGCTTGAAGAGCATGAAAAGGCGCTGGCTGTGCCTGAGGTAACTATTCTTTCCACCATACCGCAGCCTGAGGAGCATACCCAGAAGTTCTGCTATCCCGGGATGATGGAACGTGCCAGGAATTACAGCCCTACCTCGTTTTATACGCTGGAAACTCCGTCCCACAGAGGGCATGCCGAGCTGCATACCATGACCCTGCCCTGGCGGGAGAACAATGCCTATCCTGAAGTGGAACAGTCCTTTGCCATGCTTCGGGATGCCCTTGAAACGGAAGTCCGCAAGGCCAGTGCAAGCGTGCCTATGGAAGAAAAGGGTGTTGTGCGCACTTCAAGGGAAGGCAAGCGCTGTGTGGCACAAAGCGTTGCCGCTGCCCGTTTCCTGCGCCTGGCCAGAGCTTCCAGCGAATCATAGCGAATCATAAAGGTCTTACAGGGCACAAGATTAGCCAGCCAGCGCCTTATTACTTGCCAGACATGAGAAAAACGCCTACTTCCAGCAGGGGAGAATCAGGCAGGCCTTATTACAGACCTGCCTTGTCCTTGAAGACACAAAACTGTTCGGGGAAGAGGGTATAACATGCGTTGGGTAACACATCAGGTAGGCGCTCTGGCTGCAGGATTATGGCTCGGCCTTCCGGCCAGCGGCCTGGCCGCAGCCTGGCTTGGCGGCATTTTCCCCGATGTGATGGATCAGAAGGCAGCCGGCCTTTTCAGGAACAGGCAAAAAGGGTTTAACCGTGTGCACAGAGGCTTTTCCCACTGGCCCGGACTGTGGCTGGCAGGCTTTTTTGCCACGCTTTGTTTTCTGCCTGAACAGATGAATTTTGCCCTCAGGCCCGTTTTGACAGGGTTCTTTATTGGCGGACTGAGCCACGTTGTACTGGACATGCTGACAGTGCAGGGCATCCCCCTGCGTCCTTTCAGCCGCAAAAACCGCCTGTCCCTTAATCTTTGCAAGACAGGCGGCATCGGCGAATATGTTTTTCTGGCCACTATGGCCCTGTGCATCTGCCTCTTTTTCAATGACAGGGTGTACTTTATGGCAAGGCAGCTGCTTCGTGCTGCCAGCACCCTGTAGAAAGTCTGCAGGAAGGCAGGACATCAGTCCTTTTTGACGGAGCGTGCTGCAAGCAGGCTGTAGAGCTCCTTTGTGGTCCAGCCTGAAACAAGCGTCTGCAAGGTACGCGAGAGTTCCCTTGGCTTCATGTTTTTTGCCTGTTCCCCTGCCAGGGCAAGCACTTCTGCCTCAGGTGTTTTGCTGACTGTTTCAGGCGGCCCCAGAATAACAGTGACTTCGCCTAGGAGCGTATCAGGGATTTTATCTGCTTCTTCCAGGCGGAAGGGAATAAATTCCTCGTAGATTTTGGTGAGTTCGCGGCAGACAACGCCCTGCCGCGGTCCCAGTACAGGCAGTGCCTCTTTCAGGACATGGGCAAGCCTGTCCTTGCGTTCAAAAAAGATAAGTGTCGTCGGAACTAAGGCAAAAGAGGAAAAAAGCTGTGTCCTGGGGCCTGTGTCCCGCGGCAGAAAGCCAAGAAACGTATAGGGCAGGGGGGCAATGCCGGCAGCGCTCAGTGCGGTTACCGGAGCAGAAGGGCCTGGTACGGGATGGACTGGTATGCCCTGTGCGCGGCAGGCACAGACCAGGCGGAAGCCGGGATCTGCAACCAGCGGCGTGCCGGCATCGGAAACCAGGGCAATGGAGGCGCCGTCTTTTAAGAGAGCCAGAATTTCAGGTTCCTTCTGGCGTTCGTTGTGATCGTGGAAGCTGACGGCTTTTCTGACACGCAGGCCAAGCTCTCTTGCAAGCAGAAAAAGGCGGCGCGTGTCTTCGGCAAGGACAAGGTCGCAACCTTCTATGATGCGCCTGGCCCTGGGGGAAAAATCATCCCTGTTGCCGATAGGCGTAGCCACGATAAAAAGACGACCTTTATCCTGCGGAAAATCATTTTTAAGCCTGTTTTCTGCAGTCAGGGCCAGATCTGTTTCAGGCATAGGGCCTTCTTCTGTCGTGAGATGCTCCCATGTGAGAGGCTCTTCGGCACTGCCTGAATGCTTGTCAGAAAGATTGTTTTGCATGGAGTGTTTTCTCATCATCATGCCGGCAGGATAACAGGCGAATCAGATCGCAGGCATTACTTGCCGAGGAGCAAGGACTCAGGCGTACCGGCTGTCTCTGTGCCTTGTGAGACGCCATGGAAGGAGAGCCTGTGCATAGGGCAGGGGCCCAGCTTTTCCAGTGCCTCATAATGCGCCTTTGTGCCGTAGCCTTTGTGTATTTCAAAGCCGTAGCCTGGCCATTTTTTTGAGAGATGGTCCATAAGGTTGTCACGCCAGACCTTGGCCAGGACTGAGGCTGCCGAAATGGCAGGAGAGAGGCTGTCTCCCTTGACAACGGACCTCTGCCTGATGTCTGCAGTGCAGCCAGGGCAGGACTCAAGCACTGCCTCGGGAATAGTCTTGTTGCCATCCACAAGGACGGTATAGGGCTGACTGCCTGTATGTTCCGGAACATGCGCAAGCACCCTGCCAAGTGCCTGGGCCATGGCTTCAAAAGTGGCCTGCAGGATATTGATGCTGTCTATGCGGCAGGGCCAGACAATGCCAAGGCTCCAGGCCTCTGCCATGCTTTTTATAAGAGGTGCAAGATGCACCCTCTTTTCCGCAGTCAGCTTTTTGGAGTCGTCAAGTCCGTCAAGCTCAAAGCCTTCTGGCAGAATGACAGCGCAGGCAACGACAGGGCCTGCCAGGCATCCCCTGCCTACCTCGTCAATGCCGACAACATGCGATCCGACTGGCAGTACGGCATCTGGCAGTGACAGGCCGGGAAGAGCTGGCATGGAAGGCGCATTCTTTTTTGTACGGCCTCTCACTGTCTTCCTCCTGTCTTTGATATCCTTTGAGTCGTACATCCCGCAGAGCAGAGGATAAAAGACAAGTCGGTTCCAGATACCTGAAACCGACTTGTACAAAAATATCGTGCCCGTTTATAACGACTAGTAGTTGTTGCGGGGCTTGATGCGGGCAGCCTTGCCCTTGAGTTCGCGCAGGTAGTACAGACGGCTGCGACGAACCAGACCGCGGCTCACAACATCGATATGGTCGATGAAGGGGGAGTTGAGGGGGAAGATACGCTCAACGCCAATGCCTTCGGAAATCTTGCGCACTGTAAAGGTGGCGCCGGTGGTGCCGCGGTGAATGCGGATGACGCTGCCCTGGAAAACCTGAATACGCTGTTTTTCGCCTTCGATAATGCGCAGGTGAACCTTGACGGTGTCGCCGGAACGGAAGGAAGGCAGATCCGGGCGCTGGTTTTCGCTTTCGATTTTGCGAATGATATCCATTATGGGTGTGCTCCTGTACATGGCGTCATAACGCCGGAAAATTTTCGGGAATAGTGCCCGAATTGTAGCAATTTGTCTGCCGGCTCCTTGTAAAAGGAGATAGCGTTTTTACTGTTCCTCAAGCCTGTAGAGGGTCCTGGCATTCTGACCGCATTGCTGCCACAGTGTTTCTGCATCTGTGCCAAGGCATTCAGCCATGGTCCTGATGGTGAAGACTGTGTAGGCCGGCTCGTTGCGCGTGCCGCGCCATGGCATGGGAGAAAGGTAGGGACAGTCCGTCTCAATCATGAGACGGTTGAGCGCAAATAAAGGCAGCGCTTCCCGAGCCTGGGGATTGTTCTTGAACGTTATGGTGCCGGGTATGGATACATACCAGTCATTGGCAACAATCCGTTCAGCCAAAGCCCTGTCTGCGCCGAAACAATGCCAGACAAGAGGATACCCCGAAAAACCTTCTTTTTCAAGAATGTCAAGAGTCATATCCTCTGCATTGCGGCAGTGGATTGCGACAGGCATACCCAGTTCCCTGGCCAGTCTCAGCTGGGCAATAAAAGGACCCGTCTGCTGGTCAGGAGTGGCTCCGCCTGGTTCGGTGCGGGAAAAGTCAAGCCCGATCTCCCCTATGGCGCGGATGCGCTTGTTTTCCGTAACATGCCTGCGCAGGCAGGACAGTGTCTCATCGGTAAAGCCGGCAACGTCATCGGGATGAACTCCCAGCAGGAAGAACACCTCGGGATGCTTGTCGAATATCTTCGCATCTTCCGGGAAAGTCAGGGGGTTGAGAAACACGTTGGCAATGCGTGCCAGCCCGCATCGTCCGGCCCTGGCAAGGACCTCTTCCCGATCATCGTCAAATGCTGAGCTGTCTAAATGGGCATGAGAGTCAATACCCACAGGAGCGAGCGCAACTGTTTCAGGATCGATACGTTCAATATGCTTCTTGGACATGGTCCGGTTCCCCGAAATTTCCCAGGCAGAAAGCGCCTTTAACGGGAGGGTAGGCAAGGGAAGAAATTTGCTTGAGTTCACAAGGTCTGTCAAGTGTTTTTTTTGATTGGAACACATATTTAATGATGCAGATCTGCTGCCCAGCAATCTTGATTGGGGCGTTCTTCTTTGGTACTTTGCCAAAAAAAATGGCGCTGTCTTTCTGTCTTTGAGAGACGGCTCACGGGGCTGGTTTTGTATTGCCTGCAGGCAGTCATGTCCGGCACCGTTCGTGTCCTTTGTGGCTTGTTGAACAAAAAGAGAGAGTACTCTATGCAAATGGATAAACGTCGCAAGAGCATCCTGGTGACCGGCGGGTCCGGTTTTCTGGGGTCGCATCTTTGCAAACGGCTTCTGGATGAGGGACACGAAGTCCTGTGCCTGGATAATTTCTTTTCCAGCTCCAAAAGCAATGTCGAAGAACTGATGGACAACCCCCGTTTTGAGCTTGTCCGGCACGACGTTGTTTTTCCCTACTATGCCGAGGTGCAGGAAGTCTACAACCTCGCCTGCCCTGCCTCTCCCCCGCACTACCAGCATAATCCAATCCATACTATAAAAACATGCGTGGATGGTGCCCTGAACATGCTGGGGCTGGCCAAGAGGACAGGTGCCAGAATCTACCAGGCATCCACCAGCGAGGTCTATGGCGATCCCAATGTGCATCCGCAGGTGGAAGACTACTGGGGGCATGTAAACCCCAACGGCATCCGTTCCTGCTATGACGAGGGAAAGCGCTGTGCTGAGGCGATCTTTTTCTCCTACAGGCGCCAGTTCAATCTGCCCATCAAGGTAGGCCGCATCTTTAATACCTACGGCCCCAAGATGCACCCCCATGACGGCCGCGTTGTGTCCAACTTTATCATTCAGGCGCTTTTGGGCGAGCCCATAACCATTTATGGCGAGGGGCAGCAGACCAGGTCATTCTGCTATGTGGATGATCTGATCGATTGCATGGTGCGCTTCATGGCTACGGACGATGACTTCACCGGCCCCATGAACATGGGTAATCCCTGTGAATTCACCATTGCCGAGCTGGCAGAGAAGGTAATACGCATAACCGGCAGCTCTTCCAAAATTATCCATGAGCCTCTGCCAGGCGATGATCCGAGGCAGCGCCGTCCTGACATTTCCCTTGCAAAGGAAAAGATCGGCTGGGAGCCTAAGGTGGCTTTGGAAGATGGCCTTGTCAAAACCATTGCCTATTTTGACGGCCTTCTGAAGTCCGGCTGGACCAGATAGTGCAGGCATCTGGCTTTTGCCAAAATTTGCAAAAAAACGGGCAGCTCATTGACGTCTATTTTGTCATAAGCTAGTCTGTTATTTAGCTTGGAGACGATCCAGAGGCTGTCATACGTTCGCTGCCATTATGGTGCGGGCATGACGGCTGGCAGAAAGGCTGAGCAGGACCAGGCCAGTCTTTTTAGCCGGATCGGAAAAGCAAGTTGGATCCTGAGATAGCGACGCAGTGGAAGCTCTGGTAAGGACCTGGCTGAAAAAACAGAATAGAGAAAGGAGCACTGTCTGCCCGTAAGCTATACAGCCCGGAAGAGATTCGCAGGACCAAGCAGTATCTTCCCTTAGCAGTATGGCAGTCATGGCAGCAGTCCCTGATATATTCTGCCAGTCAGGATGTACTTGAACCAACTATCTCTACAGGGGAAAACTATGAACATCTCCAAGATTCTGTGTTGTGTTAATCTGGCAGAAGACAGCTCGTTAATCGCGAACTATACCAGGAAGATGGCTATCAGCATGGGCGCTGAGGTCCTGTGCCTGTATGTGGCTCCTACCCTGAGGCAGTATACAGGTTTTCATGTCCAGCCCCAGACCATTGGCCACTTTGTGGAAGAAATTACCTCTGCCGCACAGCAGAAGATGGACAACTTCATCGCGGAAAACTTTGACGGCGTCAAAGCAGAAGGCAAAGTAGAGGTCGGATACGCTTCCGAAGTCATACTTGACCTGTCCGAGAAGGAGCACTGCGACCTTATCGTCATGTGTACACATGGCCGCACCGGACTGGACCGGATTTTGTTCGGCTCAGTTGCCGAGAAGGTTGTACAAAAGTCCGTTGTACCGGTTCTTTCCCTCCGTCCTGAAGATTTGGAACGGTATGCTGAGAAAGACTAGGTATTTTTGATTTTCTAAGCCGGCTGGCAGTGGGATCGGATGTCCGGTGCCCTGTCAGCCGTCTTTTTTTACTTAAAGCCAATATGGCAGCCGGACTTTTCCGGAATTTCCGCTTCTTTTGCTTCCTGATGCAGGCGTGCAAAGAAAGGACAGGGAGTCGTCATGTTTGAAAGTGTTGTCCGTCCGGAGATTCTCTCTCTTGAGCCCTATGTCCCAGGGCGCTCCATTGACGAGATTCGGGAAGAATATGGCCTGGAACGTGTAATCAAGATGGCAAGCAATGAAAATCCGCTTGGCGTCTCTCCATTGGTCCTGCAGGCTTTAAGGAAGCATGCAGATACTGTTTTCCGCTATCCTGCCGGCGGAAATCCCCGCCTTGTGCGTGCTTTGAGCTCGCACTGGCAGATTGCCCCAAATCGCATAGTTGTCGGCAACGGCTCAGACGAAATCATCGACATGCTGATACGCATGCTGGCACAGCCTGGCAGGGACAATGTGGTCTGCTTTGAGCCCTGTTTTTCCCTGTATCCCATACAGTCTCTGATACAGGGTGTAGAAATACGGCGCGAGCCCGTCAATGAAGATTTCAGCTTTGATTTTGACAAGCTTCTTAAGCACGTGGATGCCAATACGCGCCTGGTCTTCATTACCACGCCGGACAACCCTTCAGGCTTCTGCCCTGCCCCTGATGCTGTGAAGAGCCTGGCTGAAAAGCTGCCCTCAACCTGCCTTCTGGTCATTGACGAGGCTTATATGGATTTTGCACCAGGCGAGGGAGAGACCGAGGCAGACTGGTCCCTTTTCAAGCGCGGAGATTTGCCGTCCAATGCCTGCGTCATCCGCACCTTTTCAAAAAGCTACGGCCTTGCCGGCCTGCGCATAGGCGTAGGCATACTGCCTGAAGAGCTTGCTGACTGCTACTGGCGGGCAAGGCTTCCTTTTTCGGTGAACATCCTTGCAGAGGAAGCTGTCCTGGCCGCCCTTGACGATGACAGGTTCCGTGCCCTCACTATGCAGACAGTGCGCGAGGGGCGCAAACTTTTGTCTGAATCCCTTGAAAAAATGGGCTGTACTGTCTGGCCTTCCAGGGCGAATTTTATCATGTTTATGCCGCCAAGTTCCTGCACGGCAGACACTTTGTATGAAAAGCTTCTGCAAAAGGGCGTTATCGTGCGCCTGCTCAAAAGCTATTCCCTGCCGCAGTATATTCGTCTCAGCATCGGGAATGCAGAAGAAAACAGCTACTTTTTGCAGAAAACCGCTGAAATCCTGGAGGCATAATGGACACTAAGATCGGAGTTGTTACACTGGACGGCCCTGCAGGCGTGGGCAAGACCACCCTTGCAAAACAGGTCGCCGAAGATCTGCATATAGCCTATCTTGATACTGGTGCCATGTTCCGCACCCTGGCCCTGCGCTTAGGGGACGGCATCAAGGATTTGCCGGAAGAGGAAATCCGCAGGCGTGCCGCGGATATAGTCTTTTCCCTTAAGGGGACTGGGGCTGAGTCGCAGCTTCTTTGCTCTGGCGTGCCTGTAGGCCAGGAGATCCGCACCGAGGAAGTGGGCGCTCTTGCCTCGCGCGTAGCGCTTATTCCCGTGGTGCGCCAGATCCTTAAGGAAGCACAGCGCAGCCTTGGTGCCGCAGGATCCATTGTGGTGGAAGGCCGTGACATGGGAACGGTGGTGTTTCCCCAGGCACGCTACAAGTTTTTCCTTGATGCCTCTCCGAAGGTCCGTGCCCTGCGCCGCTTAAACCAGCTGAAGGGCATGGGGCAGACGGCCTCCTTGGGAGAACTGGAAAAGCAGATCCGCGAACGCGACGACCGTGACAGAAACAGGCCTGTTGCTCCCCTGCGTCCTGCCGAGGATGCCCTTTGCATTGATACGTCCAATCTGACTATTGAGGATACGAAAAGGTGCATACTGGGCTGTATCAAAGACAAGCAGGATGCGCAGAAGAAGGCCGGTTCAGCCGATGGTGTGCCCCTGCTTGCTCCGTACTGGGAGGCTGTGCAGGAAGAGCATCCCCTGGTACATTTTATTACCAATTCCGTCATCATCAATGACTGCGCCAACATAACCCTTGCCGCAGGCGGATCCCCCATTATGGCCGATGCTCCCGAAGAGGCAGGCCAGGTAACAGAAATCTGCAATGCCCTTGTCCTAAATATCGGCACAGTGTGCCAGCGTACTGCCTTAAGCATGCAGATTGCAGGATCGGCTGCCAGAAAGCTGGGGCATATGGTGGTGCTGGATCCCGTCGGTGCCGGCATTTCCGACATCAGGAACAATGCCCTTAAGATGATACTGCGCGATGCACAGCCTAAGATCATCAAGGGAAACAGCTCTGAGATACGCTATCTGGCAGAGGGCTCAGGTGCCGCCAAGGGTGTCGATGCGCAGGATGAGGACATGACGGATGAGGGCAACCTGCTGGCCCATGCCCGTATGGCCCAGGCCCTGGCACAAAGGCAGGATGCCGTTGTCATCATCACAGGAGCCATAGACATCGTGGCTTCGGCTGACGAGGCCTATGCTGTCAGCAACGGCAGTCCCTGGATGGGGCGCATTTCCGGTGCAGGCTGCATGTGCGCCGCCGTGCTGGGGGCTTATGCCGGTGCCAGCCCTGAGGAGCCCCTGGCAGCTGCGCTTACCGCCATGGCGGCCATGGGTGTTGCCGGAGAAAAGGCGGAAGCCAGGCTGGATGACAGGGCCGGTGCCGGTACCTATCATATGTACCTGATCGATGCGGTATCCCGCCTGGACGGAGAAACCCTGGACAGGGAAAAGCGCATCAGAAAGATTTTGTAGCAGGACATGCTCAGGGGGCGGGAAAGGCGGTGCTGCTTCCTTGAACGGCCCTGAGAGCCCTGTTTTTTAAGGAGGCACTCTCAGGAAGCCTGTACAGAAGGCAGGCTGCTGCATATGGCATCCGGATCGTCAGAATTATGGTCAGGTAAGACGCAATGGCTACAATGTTTCCATCCGCAGTGGATACTTTTTCAACGGCAGGCGAAAGCCTGACCTGGAATTTCCTGAAAAACGTCCTCAGGCCCGATCAGGATTTTTTGTGCTGGTATGAGCCGGACATTGAGGATCGGGAGCCTGATTTTATCCTGTATTCGCCAGACTGCGGCCTGATCGTAATGGAAGTGAAGGACTGGCTGGTCAGCCAGATTAATGAGGCTGATCCCAAGACAGTACTGCTTACCATCGGCAACAGGACAGAACGCCGTAAAAACCCTCTGTCACAGGCAAAGGAATACCGCAACAGGCTTCTCTGTGTCTTGAGCAAACCGCCGCTTGGCAAGCCGCAGCAGCTTCCGTGCCCTGTGTCCATATGCGTTGTTTTCCCGCATATCAGCAGAAGCGAGCTGCGTGAAAAAGGCCTGCAGCAGATTTTCCCGGAGGAAAGCCTGCTTTGCTGGGACGAGATGCAGGAAAACTCGCCGTACTGGCGGGATGTGTCCGGACAGAAGTTTCACGAATGGCTCAGGAACCAGTTTCCGCCTCCGTTTGCGTTCTATCTGGCGCAAAACCAGCTGAACGAGCTTCGTGCCGCCATTTTCCCCCAGGTGCGTCTGAGCCTGCCCCGCCCGCAGCTGGACAATACGGATACCAGGGAGGCATTGCTGGCGCTGGACCATGACCAGGAAAACCTGGCCCGTACCATAGGGCCGGGACGGCATCTTATTACTGGTCCTGCAGGTAGCGGACGCACGCTCATACTGGCCTCCATGGCATGGCATCTTCCGCGTGTCAGCCGCAATACAACCCGTATACTGGTGGTCTGCTTCAATCTTTCCCTTGTGGGCTACATACGCCGCCTGCTGGCCCAAAAGGGTGTCAGCATCGGACCTGACGGCGTAGAAGTGCTGCCTTTTTATTCGCTTTGCGAACGCATTCTGGGTGAAAAGCTGTCCCATTCTGCTGAGTCAGCAGACTTTTACAGCATTGTCGTACAGGAAACTCTGGAAAGGCTGGACGGTTCTCATCCTCTTCAGCAGCACTGGGATGCCGTGCTGGTGGATGAAGGACAGGATTTTTCAGCGGAGATGGCCCAGGTCCTTTGCAGGCTTCTGCCCAAAGGCGGCACCCTTGTCGTGGCCAAGGACGACAACCAGCGCCTGTATCAGGAAAATGGCAGCGTCTGGGAAGAACTCGGCATTGAAGGGCTGCGTGTGCACCGCCTTACGCGGCAGTACAGAAACACTGCTGCCATTGCCAGGTATGCTGCAAGGCTTCTGCCGGATGCGGCGGGGATTGCCTTTGCCGGAACAGGCGGGAAAACACCTGAAGTTATTGTACGGCAGGCTGTACAGGACCAGGTGCAGTACATCGTGCAGAGCGTTAAGTACTGCATTGGCAAGGGCGTTCCGATGAATGAAATTGCCATCCTGTACACGACAAGCCATATGGCTGACGTATGCCTGCCTGAGTATATCGCCCAGGAACTGGAATACAGCGGCATTATGGCCCGCTGGATTTCAAAAAACGCTGACACCAAGCATTATTATGACATAACGACGGACAGCGTGACAGTATCGACTATTCACAGCGTAAAAGGACTGGATTTTTCCCATGTGTTCATAATAGGGCTTGATACGCTGCCTGATACTCCGCGCAATCGCAGGCTGGCCTATGTAGGGATGACAAGGGCCCGTGACCGTCTAACAGTTGTCTGCGGGAAGCGTGCAGGGCTTGTTATGTGATTTTCTCAGCCTGCAGTGCAGACATTTCAGCGGAGGAATATTATGTCAGAACTTAAAATCCTGATAGGCGGGGAAAATTTTGCCGAGATCCGTAGGGGAAAATACTGCTATATCGACAAGACAGGCTTCCTGAACGATTTTCTTCCATTGCCGGCAAAGGTAAGCCTTATCACGCGCCCGAGACGCTTTGGCAAAACGCTCTTTATGTCCATGCTGGCCGAGTTCTTTGACATTGCAAAGGACAGCCGTGACCTTTTTGCTGGCCTTACGATTTCTGCCAACGAGGAACTGTGTGCGCAGTGGATGAACCAGTATCCTGTGATCTTTCTTTCCCTGAAGGACGTGGACAAGCCAAGCTATGCAAGGGCAGTGACGAGGTTCCAGGAGGAAATTACAACATTTTGCAAAAGGCACAAGTTTCTGCTTTCATCAGAGAGAGTAGCAGAAGAAGATAAGGTACGGTTGCAAAAGTATCTGCTCAGTGAGGCTGACGAGGACACTGTCGGACTTTCCCTGGAAACTCTGATCCGTGCCATGGCCAGCCATTACGGCAGGCCGGCCATAGTCCTGATAGATGAATACGATGTCCCTGTAGCCAAGGCAGAAGCGAACGGTTTCTATGATGATATGATAAATTTCATGCGTGGAGTTTTGTCTTCTGCACTGAAAACCAGCCAGGACAGCCTGCTGTTTGCTGTCCTTACAGGCTGTCTGCGTATCACCAAAGAAAGTATTTTTACAGGCCTGAACAATCTTAAATGTTTTGGCATCTCTGATTCCAGATTTGCAGATGCCGTCGGTTTTACGCAGGCCGAGGTGGATCAGCTTTTGGCAGATGCAGGCCTTTCATCCATGAGAGAGGATGTCAAAACCTGGTATGACGGATACTGTTTCGGAGCAAAGCAGGAGATATACTGTCCCTGGAGCATCATGAACTATGTTTCTGATGTCCTGGCAGAGCCCGATACGCCTCCTCAGGCCTACTGGTTGCACACAAGTGACAACGAACTTGTCCGGAGGCTTATCGCAAACAACCCTGCCGACCTCACTGAAAACATTGATTCTCTTCTGGCCGGAGACTTTCTGCCTGCGCACATCAGTGTTGCCCCGAGTTACAACAACCTCACGTCTTCTCCGGAAAACATCTGGACCCTGCTCTATTATACAGGCTATCTGACCAAAGCATCCAAAGGCGTGGCAGACAAACTTTTGCTACCTGGCTCTGGCTTTGACCTTTTACGTATTCCTAATAAAGAAGTTGCCTGGATCTTTAATGAAGAACTGAAGGAATGGTTTTCCAGACACCTGACAAGTACACAGCGCACTGATTTGTATCAGGCCTTCTGGGAGCCTGACGCAGAACGCTTCGTACAGATGCTGTCCCAGACGCTCCTTGTCAGTATCAGCATGTATGATTACAAGGAACACTTTTACCATGGCATGCTGACAGGGCTCTTCATTTCAACCAGAGCACAGACGGTTTCCAATCTTGAGGCAGGCGAGGGTCGCTCGGATATTCTGGTCCAGGACGGGAGCATGGCTGCTGTCATAGAGGTGAAGCGTACAAAAAATGCAGGGGAGCTTCCGTCCCTGGTGGAAAAGGGGATGAAGCAGATTGCAGACAACAAATACGATGCCTTGTTCAGGGCCAATCCTTCTGTCCGTACCATTCTTCACTGGAGCATTGCCTTTTGCAAAAAGAGCTGCCTGGCAAAGGCTGAGGTAGCAGGCGAACTGTAGAGAACGGTATCAAAATCACTGCCTGCCTGTGGTCCGGACAGCGCATGAAAAAAATAAAGGGGTTTTGCTGTTCCTGATGAACAGCAAAACCCCGTAACTTTCAATAAGTGGTGGAGAAGAGGAGATTTGAACTCCCGACCCCCGCAATGCGAATGCGATGCTCTCCCAGCTGAGCCACTTCCCCACTGTGTCCTGCCATCCTAGACGTGAAGCCTGCCCGCGTCAAGCCCCGTGCCAGGCGCGGCCTGCCTTGTTTAGGCAGGCAAAAAAGCCGTCAGTCATATCTGCAGCGCTGTTTGTGGCTGTATATGCTATTGGCTAGAGAGAAAAAAAAGTGTATTAAACCGCAGTTTTTGCTGTAAAGGTCTGGCATCCTAGTCACATGGACATTGATGCCGGCTTTGTATTGCCTGTCTTTATGCTGGCAGGGCGGCTTGTCCGGCATCCCCCTCAAGTGACGGACAACCGGCTGTAAGAGAGCTTTTTCGTGAAAGAATATCGGGATCATTATTTTTTGAAGGCCAAGCAGGAAAATTATCCTGCCCGCAGCGTCTACAAGCTGAAAGAAATTGATACCCGCTTTCACATATTCAGGCGCGGTATGCGCGTCCTTGACTTGGGAGCTGCACCCGGCTCATGGTCTCTGGGCGCAGGCGAGAAGGTCGGTCCCACTGGCCTTGTCCTTGGCTGTGATATACAGCCTGCCAGGACGGAGTTCCCGCCGCATGTCTCGTTCATGCTCGAAGACGTTTTTGACAGGTCCGCAGAGTTTGAAGCAAAACTGGATGAAATCGGTCCCTTTGATGTCGTTATGAGCGATATGGCCCCCAGCACCACAGGCAACAAGTTTACGGATCAGTGCCGCTCCCTGGAACTGTGCCAGGAAGCTTTTGAGCTGGCTCTGGCCAGGCTGAAGCCAGGTGGTTCATTTATCGTCAAAATTTTTATGGGGCCTGACATCCAGGAGCTTCTGACTCCCATGCGCAAGGCCTTTACAACTGTCAAAACATTTAAGCCAAAGAGTTCCCGTGCCGAAAGCAAGGAAACATTTTTTGTAGGAATGGGCCTGCGGCCTTAGCGGGTCCAGTTCCAGTAAAGAGATTGAGAGGTATTTTATGTCTGGTCATTCCAAATGGGCAAATATCCAGCACCGCAAGGGGCGTCAGGACGAAAAGCGCGGCAAGGTCTTTACTAAGGCCGCCAAGGAAATCATCATTGCTGCCAAGGGCGGCGGTGATCCTGCCGGCAACTCCCGTCTGCGCGCTGCTATTGCCGCAGCCAAGGCGGTGAACCTGCCCAAGGACAGAATTGAGGCAGCCATCCGCAAGGGCACAGGCGAAGATGCCGGCGGTGACCTGACTGAATGCTTCTACGAGGGCTACGGCCCCGGCGGCATTGCCATCATGATCGAGGTCGCCACCGACAACAAGAACCGCATTGTTGCCGAAGTCCGCCACCTCTTCACCAAGCACGGCGGATCCTTAGGTGAAAACGGCAGCGTGGGCTGGATGTTTGACCGCAAGGGCGTGATCACCATTGACCGCGCCGCCTACGATGAAGACAAAATGATGGAACTGGCTCTTGAGGCCGGTGCTGACGACGTTATCGACGACGAGGACGTGTGGACCATCCAGACCAACATGGAAGACTTTACTTCCGTGCGTGATGCCCTGGAAGCCAGCGGCGTGGCCATGCAGTCCGCTGAGCTTGCCATGGTTCCCCAGAACCTGGTTGCCGTGGACAAGACCGTGGCTGAAAAGGTGCTCCGCCTTATGGAAGCCCTTGATGACAATGACGACGTGCAGAACGTGTACAGCAACGCCGACTTCCCCGAGGATATGGGCGAATAGCTGCACCTATGGAGCCTGTAACCGTTATCGGTATTGATCCTGGCTCTGTCAGGACAGGCTGGGGCGTGGTCAGGGCTGCCTCGTCAGGATATGAGCTTGTCGATTGCGGCCTTATAAAGACAGTTTCCTCAGGCAGTGAGGATTTCAGCAGCAGGCTGGCCGTGATTTATCACGACCTTGCCGGTGTCCTGCGAAGGACAGGGCCTCTTGAAGCTGCCATAGAGCAGGTCTTTATGGCCAAGAATGCGCAGACAGCCTTCAAGCTTGGCCAGGCGCGGGGCGTTGCCGTTGCCGCCTGTGCAGCAAACGGCATTCCTGTATATGACTATGAGCCCAAGCTGGTGAAGAAAACGCTTGTAGGCACTGGCGGAGCCGAAAAGGAGCAGGTTGCCTTTATGGTGCGTTGCAGGCTCGGTGTGCGCAATGCGGACTGGGCGCTGGATACATCGGATGCCCTGGCCATTGCGCTGACGCATTTAAGTCTCAGGCGCTTCAAGCAGATGGCTTCTGCTGCAAAGGCCTGCAAATAAGAATTCTCTCCCGTCTGTCTTTCAGGGGCAGGCGGGAGTCTTTCTTTTGTGAAAAGGGAGAAACCTGGCACAAAAGGCAAAGGTTTTTTGACAAGCTGACAATCAGCGGAACACAAAAAGATGCCAGAAAAGGGCATCGTGACGGCAAGGGCCCCTGTACGGGGCCTTTTTTTGCCATTTTGAAGGGGCTTAACTTTCTTTTTGCATGGCAAAAGACAAGAGAAATATAGTTTAAGTGTCCGGAAAAGAAGTATATTTTATTGTTTAAAAAGAATGCTTGACAGTGTTTTTTTAATGATTTAGAGGCTGTATCGTCAAATAATCTATTTGACGAAATAAAAGTATTTTACAGGAATTGTTGTATGAAATGGACAAGATTTGTACGCGCTAAATCAGTTTGTGCTTATTTTTTTGTCGGACCAGGAGTGATGTACGGCCTTTTTACATCACGCATGCCGGCCTTAAAAGAACAGGTACAGGCCAATGAGGCAGAAATAGGTTTTGTCCTGCTGGCCTTCGGGCTGGCTGCGTTATGTGGCCTTATGAGCTGCGCCTCTTTGATCCGCAGATTTACCAGCAGGAAGGTTATCAGGTACGCCTCCTTTGTGCTGATGTTTACCCTGCCTTTGTGCGGCCTGACGACTTCGCCTCTGTTTCTGGGGCTGGCTGTCATTTCCATGGGCTTTCTGACAGGCCTTGTTGACGTGGCCATGAATGCCCAGGCTATCCAGCTGGAAAAGCGCTTTGCGGCTCCCTGCCTTGCCCTGATGCACGCAAGCTACAGCCTGGGAGGTCTTATCGGCGCCTTGTCCAGTGCTGCTTTTGCTGCCCTTGGCCTTCCTCCTTTCTGGAATTTTGCCATTATAATGGCCATATATATGCTGCCAAGGCCCTGGGCTGTGCCCAGACTTGCCAAGGACCAGGTCATAAAAAAGGGAACACAGGATACAAGGAAGAGCAAAGGTTTTGCCCTGCCTCCCTTGTTTGTCTTTCTTTGCGGCCTGCTTGCTGCCTGCTGCTATTCAGGCGAAGGAACGGTGGGTGAGTGGGGCTCCCTCTATCTCTTCTCGGTCAAGGGTTCCAGCGAGCAGATGGCTGCCCTTGTGTATGCGTGCTTCTCTGTTTCCACGCTGACCTGCCGTCTTTTTGTCGATATGCTGCGCACGCAGTTTTCTGATTTTCCGATTGCCATTTGCGGCGGATTGCTGGCCGTTACAGGCATGATCATTGTACTTATGAGCCCGTATGCTCCTTTATGCCTTGTGGGCTACTGCTGCGTGGGGCTGGGGATGGCTCCTATGGTTCCCCTGTGTTTCAGTGCGGCAGGCAAATGCCCGCAGGTGACGCCTGATGAAGCCTCTGCCGTGGTGTCGGTTTTAGGATACAGCGGCCTTCTGGCCTGTCCTCCGGTTATTGGTATCATTGCACATAATTACGGGCTTGACAGAGCCTTGCTTATTGCCCTTGGCCTGGAAGTGTGTCTCTGTATAGGGTCGTTCCTCTTCAGGGAGCGCAGGACAGCCGCACAATAGAGGTCTTGTCTACGTGTATTAAGGCGGGAAGTTCTCGTGGCTTTCCGCCTTTATGACGCTTTAAGCCTGTTTTTGCGTGCCCTCATGCGCTCATGGATGCGTTCAAAGAGCACAGGGCAGAAACGGATGCCCAGGGGAACAAAGGTGGCAAGAAAGAGGATGCCTGCCACAGCAAGGCCGGCAAAGGCAGCAAGAACCGGAGAACAGTCCGTAAGATATGAACGGATAAAGGCATCTGCATAATATCCCAAGATGCACCCTGGCAGGGCGCACAGCAGGGAGCAGAGGCTGACTGAGGCAAGCCCTGAAAAGCATGCCGTACCCTGTCTCTTTATCCAGATGGCTCCTAAGACAAGCGTAAAGGCAAGCAGGCCTGCAAAGGAGCATGCTGCTATGGCACAAGGTCCTTCAGGGACAGCCAGGAAATAGTATACAGGCAGAAAAGCTATGGTTACCACCGTGCCGGAGAGGGCCGGCGTGACCGTGTCCATCATGGCGTAAAAGCCGCGGGTGAGAATTTCCAGGATAACCCAGAGCGGTGCCGCTGCCAGCAGGATCTGAAGGAGAGGCACTGCGCGCAGGACTTCTCCCTGCGCCATACGGCCTCCGTAAAAGAGCAGGCCGAAGGCAGAAGGGGCAAGCAGTGCCATCCACAGGGCAAGCGGGATAATAAGGCCTGTGCCAGTCCTGAGTGCTTTTGAGAGAACTCTGTCAAAGCCTTCCCTGTCGCCCTTTGTGAGCAGGGAGACCAGGAAGGGATAGGAGGCCAGGGCTGCAACCTGCCCTATAAGGGCTACCGGTACCTGGGCCAGCCTTTTGGCGTAGCTTAAGAGGGCAACAGATCCTTCCCCTGTAAGGGAGCCGAAGACACGCAGAAACTGCTCATCCAGTGCCGTAATGGTCTGCCCGAGCATCAGTGGCAGGGCCAGGAGAATGAATTTTTTGAAGAGGGGATGCGAAAACCTGGGCCTGTATCTGAACCCTCCGCTTCTCACAACCAGCAGGGGAAGCAGAAAAGTGCCTGCAGCTGCCCCGACCAGGACGCCTATGCAGTAGCCTGTCATGCCCTGCACAAGGCCCAGAAGCGGAAGGCTTACGCCAAAGACTATGATTGAGCCGTTATAGATGAGAGGTGCCAGTGCCGGTATGGCAAACTGCCTGCGCAGAAAAAGCAGGGACATGACACAGGATCCTGTGAGAAAGAAAAACTGCGTAGGCAGAGTCAGGTGCATGAAAAACTGCAGCCTGAGATTCAGGGCATCGCTTAAGCCAGGGGCCGCCAGGCGGGACAGGCCGTCAGCAAAGAACATGGCCAGGGAGGTCAGGCATATGGCTGCTATCCCCATCCAGGTGAGCACCGTGGAAAAGAAGTTCCAGCCTTCATCCTCGTTTTCGGCGAAAGTCTTTGAGAGCAGGGGGAGCAGGACAATGCCCATAAAGCCGCCTGCCAGAAGATAGTTGATAATATCGGGCACAACAAAGGAGGCAAAATAGACATCGGCCTCGGATCCCGCCCCAAACTGCCAGGAGATGATTTTTTCCCGTACAAGCCCCATGCAGCGGGAGAGGATGGTGCTTGCAGCCAGAAGAAGCGCTGCGATGCCGAGAGTCTGTGATTTAGCCAGTATGCCCATTATGGTTCCTGCTTATGTGTCGTTATATGCCGTATGATATGCGCTTTGTGAGTTTGTGCAGGGCTTTCAGCCTGCAATCAGAATTTTTTCCTGGATTTTGCCTTGCCCTTTCTTTGGGGCATGCTGATGCGGCTGGTGTTCATGGAGCGTTTTTCTGCAAAATTGATGTACAGCATAACGGGATCGACAGAGACCAGCCTGACAGTCATGTGCGTGCCTATGCGGTAGCAGCGTTTTGCCATGGGACTGGCCAGTTCTTCCCTGCCCGGATGGAAGTCAAGACTCCATGAGTCTTGCAGAGCCTCTATGTGCACAAGCCCCTCTACCGGACATTCGTCCAGTTCAACAAAGGTGCCATATGGCTGTACCGAAGCCACAGTGCAGGACCATTCCTGGTCGCGGGGCTGCTTTTGCATCCACATGCAGGCCATGCGGCGGTTCATTTCCCGCTCGCACTCCATGGCTGCCCGCTCCTGCCTGTTGATCATGTCGCAAATCCTGACAAGGCCCTTGCCCGCAGGAACCGGCCCGTCATCGCAGCCTAAGGCCAGCTTGATGGCCCTGTGCACCACAAGATCGGCATAACGGCGTATAGGGGAGGTAAAATGGCAGTAGGCCTGGGAGGCCAGGCCGAAGTGCCCGATATTTTCAGGGGAGTATTTTGCCTGGGCCATGCTGCGCACGCAGAGCCTGTTAAAGACAGATTCTCCTGGCTGGCCCTTTAAGGAACGTAAGAGATCCGGCAGCATTTTGGCAGAAAATTCCTTTTTGCGGGGCAGAAAGCCGCAGGAAACAAGCATGGTATGCAGAAGATTGAGCTTGTCCTGGCTGATGGCCGGATGAACGCGATAGATGCAGGGATATCCGCCTGCCCCGAGAAATTCAGCCACAGCTTCATTGGCGGCTATCATGAATTCCTCGATCAGCCTGTGCATGTCATGCCGGTTTGTGCGCCTGAGATCTGTAATACGTCCCCTTTCGTCAAAACATGCTTCCGGCTCAGGCAGATCAAAGTTCAGGGCTCCCCGTCTGTCCCTGGCATCTGCCAGGACGTGATAGAGTTCCAGGGCCTGCCCAAGCATGGAAATAATCTCGTCTGAGCGGGGATTGTCCTTTGAAAAGGAAGCGCACGCCTCTTCATCCCTGTCTATGACAAGGCTTTTGGCCTGATCATAGGTCAGGCGGGCCGCTGAATGAATAACGCCCAGTCCAAACGAGCTTTTTCTCCTTTTCCCCTTTGGGGTGAATTCGAGATTTGCAAAGACAACAAGCCTGTCCTTGTCCGGAATTAACGAACAGAGATTGTTGCAAAGTTCCTCGGGCAGCATGGGCTCGACTGATGTCGGAAAATACCAGGAATTGCCTCTCAGCAGGGCTTCCCTGTCCAGAGGGGAACCCGGCCGCACATAGTGGCTGACATCGGCTATGGCTACGCGCAGGCGGTAGTATCCCCTGGGCAGCCTTTCAACGCAGACGGCATCATCGAAATCCCTTGCATCGGCTCCGTCTAAGGTGACAAAGGGAAAGCCCGTGAGATCGGTCCTGTTTTCCCTGTCAGCCGCAGTCAGTTCCTGAGGCAGTTTTTTTGTTTCTTTGAGCACCTGGTCCGGAAAGGCCTGCGGCACCATGTGGTTCAGCTTGACCAGCTCTTCCTGTTCCCTGACAGAGGACATGGCCCTGGTTATTTTGACAATCTGGACATGGACAAGCCCGTCTTTCCTGAACAGCGGCTTTGCTTCCGCTATATCTGTGTTTTCTGCCCCGACGTCATTGCTGTCTACGACAAAGATGTCGCTTGTATCCCCTAAATTTGTGACAAAGCGCCTGCTGACGGCTCTTCCCCAAAGGACGTCAGGATTTCTGCGGCCGGACAAAAGTTCAAGGGTTATGCGTGCTGCTGTCTCCCTGACTACCTGCACAACATCACATTTTGGGATGTATCCGGGATAGAAGGATTCAAGGGGCTGTACCAGTATTTTGTCACCTGGAAGAAGCAGGACAGGGCTGTTCCTGATGTTCATGGTGACAGAAAGTCCTTCGGGCGTTTCAGCCTTGACCTGGGCCTGCCCGTTGGACGGGGTATAGATCCCTTCAATCTTTTCGGGCCTTAGCCGCGTATACAGGCCCCTGTCCAAAAGGACAGCCTTGTCGGCAATGAGTTCTTCGAGCATCTTGTCCAGCTGGCTACGCTCTTCAAAGCCGATGTCAAAATAGGCGTATAAATCTTCTATGAAAGCTCCGCCCAGTTCATCCATATAGCGCAGGAGGGCACTGGCTGAAAGGCCTGGCACCGGACAGTAGCGGTTGTGATGGAAACGGATTTTGTTGTCCTGCTCAAGATGAAGGAGTATGCGCTGAAGATCTTTCTTCCTTTTATCGTTCAGGCACCCCAGTTTCTTTGACAGGGCAGCAAGAGTGATGCCGCTTTCTTTTACCTGCACAAGGGCAAGAACGTCATCAGGCTCAGGGTCATGCCCCAAAACCCATTTTTTGCCAGCAAAAAGGACAAGCCCTGTCCTTTTGAGGCTTATGAGCTTTTCCTTTATTTTTTTGTGATCCTGCCCTTTGCCGTATTCTTCTTCCAGCAAGGTGCAGATATCTTCAAGGGAAAGGGATCCATGGCGGCGGAGCACATCAAGTACTGCCTGTGCGTCGATGGCATTGATGAAATAGTATCTCTTAAGAAATCCTATTTTGTCCTTTCTCCTGAGCAATCCCAGGGCCATGGTGACGTCGTTTTTTTCCTGCGGTGTCTTGCTCCTGAGCAGCCTGAACAGGTCTGTTTTTCCCAGGCGGCCGTGTTCTGTCAGAAGAGCAATGATCTGATCTGCGTACCTGGCATAGCCGGACATATTGTCTTCAGAACTGCTTTCAGAAAAAAACTGATCCTTTTGATCTAGAGCCATATTGTCTTCCTGGGAGAGAGGCAGGGGAAGTACGCAAAAAAGGGCTGTCCGCAAGAAACGGACAACCCCTCTTTAGCAAAAAATCAGTCTGCTTCCAATCTGTACGGGACATAGCCCCGTCTTTGTTTAGTCGCGGCTTGAGCCGAAGAGGCGCAGCAGCATGAGGAAGAGATTGATAAAGTCAAGATACAGGGTGAGCGCACCTAAGATGGCACCGCGGCGGACAGCCGTGCCGTCTTCCAGGGGAGCGGCGCTGCCGAACTGGCGAATCTTCTGCGTATCATAGGCGGTGAGGCCGGTGAAGACGATAACGCCGCACACGCTGATGACAAAGTCCATGAAGGTGCTGCCGATGAAGATGTTGACAATGGAGGCAATGATAATGCCTATGAGCCCCATGAAAAGGAAGGTGCCCATGCCGGACAGATCACGCTTGGTGACTGTGCCGTAAATGGACATGGCCAGGAACATGCCGGCGCAGGTGAAGAAGGCATTGGCAATGGAGCCTATGGGATAGACAACGAAGATGGACGAAAGAGTAAGGCCGGTGAGCGCAGCGTAGAGCACAAACATGGCTGTTGCCGTAAAAGCTGACATTTTGTGCACGGCAGCTGACAGGGCGATAACAATGCCGAACTGGGCCACAATCAGGATGATGGGAATAACCATGCTACTGAAAATGGCCATCTGAATGGCGGGAGATGTGGCAACACCGACAGCCACAAAGGCTGTTACCAGCAGGCCTACTGTCATCCATGTGTAGACGTGACGCATGAATTCAGCAGCAACGCTGAACCCTGATGCGTATGTTCTTTGCTGTGTGCTGTAATTAAAGGACATTTTATTTTTCTCCTGAGGGAATGAAGAGTTGTGCCGGCTGTCTTATGCTCTAAGCGGATAGTCTGTTCTCTGCCGGGCAACCCTCTTATGCGCCGCCATAGGGCGGAAGTTTTCAGATGCTTTTGACTACATATAAGATTTGTCCGTCGTTCTGCAAGAGGGGCAGAAGACAGAACCGCCAGCCAGGAAGCCTTTTTTGCCCGGACATGGCTGAGAGCGTGAGACTGTTTATGAACAGGGGAATTCAGATTTGGCCAGGAAATGCTTGAGACAGAAGCCAAATCCCCAATAGGTGACTGTGCCCTTGGCAATGCAGGCTTTAATGCGTCAGTGATGGTCATTGTATTTATTGGTGTAGTGTATACGCATACAGTTTTATAGATTTTATTTTGTATGTGCATACAAGTCAGATGGAATCATGAATGATTTTTTTTTGCAGAGCATCAATATACTGTAATACGGCCAATGGAGAATATATCTCGTTATTGTATTCATAAATCGTATTATTAATACAACTAATTAGTTCATCTTTTTTGTGTGAAAATCCTGTATCATAGAGAAGCTGATCCACCTCTTCTATGGTAAATCCTATTTTATCAGCAAATCTGTTATTTGATTTGTCATAGTGTTTGATAGTGTTAAATCCTGTATATGATGAACTTGTTTTTGATATATTAATAAAACCTGTTAAAATGCCAAATTCAAGGTATTCATTATCTTTTAGCACATTTCCCAATATATTGTGCATAAATGGCAGCATCAAATCATAATAGCCATTTTTCAGCGCACTTGCTAAAGGAACATCATATTCATCAATCAGAACGAAGACTTCTTTTTTGTGTATAAGATAAAGTGCAATACTAAGCAACTCTAATGATGATTCAAGCAGTTCTATGTCATCAGTTCCTTTTTTCATCTCGACAAGTTCATTTATTTGATCTTCATCAAGCACATCACTTTGAAAAACGTACATGTGCTGTCTGACTGCATAACTGACTGCACGGCTTATCTGCTTTAGTGCTTCAGGAAAAGAGGACGCTCCCATATGCTTAAAATTGAGACTGATAACAGGCCATTTGTTCATCCACTTTTCACATAAGGCCCTGTTCCCTGTAATCTTCAAGCCTGCAAAAATGGCCGTACTGTCTTTCTGATTGTCAAGAAAGTCGGCGAGCATGCTCATTGCCAGGCTTTTGCCAAAGTGTTCCGGCATGGTGATAAGGGATACCTCAGCTCCCGGCGAAGCCAGGAATGCGGAAATAAAGTCTGTTTTGTCAACATAGTAACAGCCTTTCTCTCTGAGTTCCCTGAACTGAGAGATGCCAATGCCAATCCTTGGTGCGGACATCGCCTGTCCTCCGTATTTTTTTCGTATATCTGTATCCTGCGTTTGTCTGTATCCCGTATATAGCCGGTCCCTTGATTCTTGTACACAAGGGAACGTGTTCTTGCAGTTTACGGCAAAATGGCTATGCTTGAAAAGTCCAGACAGCAATGTCCAGACCGGCAATACGGCGGATTTGCTGTCTTCAGCTTAAATTTACAAAGGAGGATCCGCCCCACCGGCGGCCATGCATATCTATGACAAGACGTTTCTTTCTGACCAGTCTTATAGCTGCCTTTATGTTCGGTAGCGTATTCTTTTCTGATACGGCTTATGCGGAGGACACCATTGTGCAGATGGACACCTCCATGGGCACAATCGTGCTGCGCCTGGATGAGCGCAAGGCTCCTGAAACCGTGGCCAATTTCCTGCAGTACGTCAACGCCGGCTTTTATAACGGAACCATATTCCACCGCGTTATCAAGGGCTTTATGATTCAGGGCGGCGGCTTTACGCCTGAACTGACGCAAAAATCGACAAAGGCCCCCATCAAGAATGAGGCCACTCAGACAACGCGCAATACGCAGTATACCATAGCCATGGCCCGTACCTCCGATCCCAATTCGGCCACCAGCCAGTTCTTTATCAATACCAAGAACAACCGCTTCCTGGATCCTGACCGCTGCCAGGACGGCGTCGGCTACTGCGTGTTCGGCCGTGTCATCCAGGGCAAGGAAGTCGTTGACAAGATCGAGTCTGTGGCCACAAGCAACAAGCATCCCTATTACAAGGATGTGCCTGTGACTCCGGTTGTCATTAAGTCTGTCACCGTTCTCAAGGGTAGCAAGGACAAGTATTAGCTTGAACTGCCTCTGACGCGAGCTGTTGTCTTTCAGATTGTTCCGGGCCTGCTTCCAGCTATGGGAGCAGGCCTTTGCTTATTTTATCGTGCCTGCCAGAAGAATGCGCATCTTGTCATCCAGCACAATGCCGGTCTGCCCCGGGGCTGAGAGGAAAAGTTCTTCGTCGCACAAGACCTGTACGGCATTGTCGTCTTCTATGCGGATATGGGCCCTGACAGGCTTTTGGCGGTAGCGCAGACGCACAAACACAGTATCCGGAAATTCGTCGGGCCCAATCATGAAATTGGGGCTGAGCAGCACGGCCTGCTTCTGCCTGGTACGGCTTTTCCCTCCGACAAGCAGGATGTTCTTTTCGGAATCTTTTCCAAGCACATACAGCGGCTCATGCCAGGGAATACCCAGGCCCTGGCGCTGTCCTTCCGTATACTGCCACAAGCCCTTGTGCCTGCCTATAACCCTGCCTGTACCGGCTTCGACAATATCCCCGCCGCCAGGGACATTTTTTCCCTGCCGCTGCCACATGGCTTCAAGAAAGCCCCTGTAGCCGCCATCCCTTGTGTGCGGAATAAAGCAGATATCCTGGCTTTCCTTGGGCTCGGGAACTGTGAGTCCTGCCTCTGCAACAATTGCCCTGACGTCTTTTTTTTCAAGGCTGGCCAGGGGAAAGGCAATTTTTGCAAGACGGTCGCGTGGGACCTGGCCCAAAAAATACGACTGATCCTTGACCATGTCTTTTGCCGAGGCCAGCAGAGGAGCGCTCCCTTTGTATGGGTGGTCATGGACAAGCGATGCGTAATGCCCAGTCACAAGCCCGGCTGCCCCTTTTGAGAGCGCATAGTCCAGAAAGGCACCGAACTTGATGCGCCTGTTGCAGAGAACGCAGGGATTGGGCGTCATGCCTTCTGCATATGCGCTGGTAAAGGGGCCGACGACCTCTCTGGCAAAGCGTTCCTGCAAATCAAGGATGTGCAGCTCGCAGCCAAGCATCCGGCATGCGTTTTCCAGGCGTTGTTCTGTCTGTATGGCTTTGGCCACGGCCTCTTCACCGGAAGAGGACGGGAGGCAGGATGAAGGTGATGCCAGCCTGGCGTGGACTGCCAGCACAGGACGGCCTGCCTTTTTGCACAGCAGCAGGGCACAGAGGGAATCGACACCGCCGGAAACGGCAACTGCCAGAGGACCCTCTGGCAGTTGTTCGCAAAACGCATTTAAGCTGTTCATGAACTGAAAAGAAAAGGGCTAGAGAATCTGCTCCAGGAACTGCTTGAGCCTGGGATGCTTGGGGGCGGAAAAGAGCCTTTCAGGCCGTCCCTGCTCAAGAATCAGGCCGTGATCCATGAAGATCACTCTGTCTGCCACCATTTTGGCAAAGCCCATTTCATGCGTGACGCAGCACATGGTCATGCCTTCTTCGGCAAGATTGACCATAACATCAAGCACTTCGCCCACCATTTCGGGATCCAGTGCTGAGGTGGGCTCGTCAAACAGCATGATGTTTGGCTGCATGGCCAGGGCCCTGGCTATGGCCACACGCTGCTGCTGTCCGCCTGAAAGCATGCTGGGGTAGACGCCTGCCTTGTCGGAAATGCCCACTTTCTGAAGGAGCTGCAGGGCTCTTGCCTCTGCATCAGCCTTGCTCATCTTGAGCAGCGTGCGCGGAGCCATGGTGAGGTTGTCGAGCACCGTCTTGTGCGGGAACAGGTTGAACTGCTGGAAAACCATGCCCACATTGCGGCGCATGTGATTGAGCTCATGCTCGCTGCAATGGGAGATGTCCTGCCCGCTGATGGTGATGCTGCCCTTGTCGATTTTTTCCAGGCGGTTGATGGAACGCAGAAGCGTCGATTTGCCGGATCCTGAGGGGCCGATAATAACAACCCTTTCCTTGGGGCGGATATTCAGATTGACATCCTGCAAGGCCACAAGAGAGCCGAAGAATTTCCAGGCATGCTCTATCTTGATAATAGCTTCTGCATTTTGATCCACAGACGATGCCGTGGCGTTTGTCTTACTTTCTTCTGTCATAGTAGTTCAACCTGGCTTCCATGATGGCGACGCACTTTGAAAGGAGCAGCGTAATTATAAGATAGACCAGTGCAACGATGGTGTACGTCTCAAAGTAGAGATAGGTCTTGGAGGCAAAGCTTCTGCCGCGCTGCATGAGATCGGGCATGGCCATGACCGAGACAAGGGAGGTATCCTTGAGCATGGCAATGCATTCGTTGCCCACAGGAGGCAGGATGGTGCGCCAGGCCTGGGGCAGGATGACATAGAACATGGTCTGGAAGCGGTTAAAGCCCAGAGATCTGGCTGCTTCTGTCTGGCCCCTGGGAATGGCAGTGATGCCGGCCCTGAACACTTCGCCCATATAGGCGCCGTAGCAGAAGCTGATGGCGACAACGGCACTGCAGAGGCTGGACACCTGCAAAAATTTGGAGAGGGCATAATAAATGTAGAAAATCTGGACCAGCAGAGGGATGCCGCGGATGATTTCTACATAGGTAGAGGCTGTCAGATTGATAAGGGGATTGCGCGAGATGCGGCCAAGGCCTGTCAGAAGGCCCATTGGCACAGCGCAGCAGATTGCCAGGAAGGTGACCTGAAAGGTGACAAAAATGCCGTCAGGCAAAAATGTGATGACATCAAGGTATGGCTCAGGCCACATCGTACAAAGAACAATCAGTGTACAGATGGCGCCCACAAGGGAAATAGACCATGCGCTGATGAGTTTTTTACTAAGGGGTTTGGGAACGAGAGGGCCTTCGGTTATCACCATAATGGTGCCCTGGCTCTCCTTCTCATCTTCTTTTATTGATTCTGGTGCCATAGTATTCCCATTGAGACTGCCATTGGCACACCCTGCCTGAAAAGACAGGCAGAGGACGACGTCCTGGCAGGCCCCTTGCCTGTTATAAAAGAACACACTGCATTATTTCTGTCCGGACAGCCGGCAAGAGGTGCGGTCCCAAAAATAAGGCAGAAACTACAAACATGTATCATCGCCACTTTTGAAGCATTTTTGCCGGCAGTATGGACGGCAGAAGTACGATAATACGTATGGAATGCCAGGCAGAACCTGACTGTCTCCATAAAGATTTTATGTTAGACAGTGAACGTGAACTGGTCAAGGAAAGATCCGGCATAAGGCAAAGAGGAATGCTTGAATTGCCTTTTTTAGTCGGCTATTGTTCCCCCTGTCTTCAGGGACGCTTTTTTAAGAAAAGCACTGTCCCTGGCGTATACAGCTATCCGGATTTCAGGGAGGCGTCCAAAATATGGCGGACGACATGAAAGTTCTTATTATGTGCGGCGGCAAGGGAACAAGGCTGCGCGAGGAAACCGCAGTAAAGCCCAAGCCCATGGTGGAAATCGGCGGCAAGCCAATTTTATGGCACATCATGCATATCTACAGCCGTTTCGGGTACAAAGACTTTGTCCTGCCTCTTGGCTACAAGGGCGACGTCATCAAGCAGTATTTTGCCGACTATCACCGCAAGCACAGTGATTTTACCGTTGATCTGAAGACCGGCGCCATCACTACCGACAAAAGCGATATAGAGGACTGGCGCGTCACTCTCTGCGACACTGGCGAGGAAACCCTGAAAGGTGCCCGTCTGAAAAGGGTCGCCCGCCACATTGATACAGATAGGTTCATGGTTACCTACGGCGACGGCGTCTCTGACATCGATCTGGATGCCCTGGTTCGCTTCCACAAGGAGTCAGGCTGCATTGGCACCTTTACGGGCGTGCGCATGCCCAGCCGTTTCGGCACTGTGCGCACGGACGAAAACGGCAAGATCCTCTCCTGGGAAGAAAAGCCCGTCCTCAACGAATATATCAACTGCGGCTTTTTTGTCTTCAAGCGCGAGTTTCTTGACTACCTGAGCGAGGATGAGTCCTGCGACCTGGAAAAGGAGCCCTTGCAACGCCTGGCAAAGGAAGGGCAGCTCTCCATGTATCCGCATCCCGGCAAGTGGCAGTGCATGGATACATTGCGCGACAATATGCTGCTGAACCAGCTCTGGAATTCTGGCAAGGCCTTCTGGACAGGAGAAAAGTAGTTCATGTTTCATAACGTCTACAAGGGAAAACGAGTTTTTGTCACCGGGCATACCGGTTTCAAGGGCAGCTGGCTGTGCGCCTGGCTTCTGAGCATGGGTGCAGAGGTGACAGGATACTCCCTGTCCATACCGACCAATCCTTCACACTTTGAGGCTATGGGCCTTGCTGACCATATCCATGACATCCGCGGCGATGTGCGTGACAGGGAACATCTTATAGCGGCAATGGCCGAGGCAAAGCCGGACATTGTCTATCACCTGGCTGCCCAGGCCCTGGTCAGACTCTCCTATGACAGACCTGCCGAGACCTTTGAGTCCAATGTCATGGGCACCATGAATGTCTGCGAGGCAGTCCGCCTCACTCCTTCGGTGCAGTCCCTTGTTCTCATTACCTCTGACAAGTGCTACCGCAACGACGAGCATGTCTGGGGCTACAGGGAAAATGACCATTTAGGCGGCTATGACCCGTATTCTGCTTCCAAGGGCTGTGCCGAAATCGTGGCCCATTCCTATTTTCGCAGCTTCTTTGCCAAGGATGGCCCAAGATGCGCCACTGTGCGTGCCGGCAACGTCATAGGCGGAGGCGACTGGGCTTTAGACCGCATTGTGCCTGACTGTGCCCGCGCCTGGTCTGAGGACAGGCCTGTGCTTATCCGCAGCCCCCATGCCACAAGGCCCTGGCAGCTTGTCCTTGAGCCTTTGTCCGGCTATCTCTGGCTTGGCGCCCTGCTTTATGAAAACGATACAAGCCGTCCCTTCCCGCTGTCCGGGGAAGCATACAATTTCGGGCCGGCTGCCGATGTAAACAATCCTGTCAGCGATGTCGTAAATGCGCTGGCACAGCACTGGACCGGCTTCCGCAGTGAAATGGACATGAGCAAGGGCGTGGAACGCAAGGAATGCACCCTGCTCAAACTCTGCTGTGACAAGTCCCTGGCCTATCTTAACTGGAAGGCCACCCTGACTTTTGATGAGACCATACGCTATACTGCCGAATGGTATCAGCGCTATTACAAGGGCGGAGGGCAAGAGGAGTCCATGCTTAACTTTACGCTGGGGCAGATAAACGCCTACACCAACGCAGCTGCCATGCGCAATCAGGCCTGGATCGGACCTGACGGAAAGTAGCCATGGAAGATGTAACTCTTGAGACATCCGCCATTAAGGGTGTCGAATACCTTCCTTTGCGCATGATAGACACGCCTGGCGGCTCCGTACTGCACATGCTCCGCCCCGGCATGCCTCTGGTTCCCGGCCTTTGCGAAAAGGACGGCAAGGCTCTGCTGGGTGTTGGCGAGATATATTTTTCAGAGGTGCTTCCTGGCGCAGTCAAGGCCTGGAAAAGGCACACGGAGCAGACGCAGTTTTTTTGTGTTCCCTGCGGCATTCTGGGCATTGCCCTGTATGACGGACGTGTCTCTTCTGAAACGTATGGCAAGGTGCAGACATTCCGCCTGGGCAGAAAGGCCCTGTATGCACTTTTGCGTATTCCCTGCGGCGTATGGTACGGCTTTACGGCGTTAGGACCGGAGCCTGCCATCATCTGCAATGCTGCAGACATTCCGCACGATCCCAAGGAAGGCATCAAGGTGGCTCCGGACAGCCCTGAGGCACAGGCCATTCCCTTTGACTGGAATGCCCCTTTCCCTGAGTCAGTAACAGGCTGACCTATAACCTTTAAGAAAATAACGGGCCGCAGCTCTATGCGGCCTTTTTGTTGGAGAAAAATCATGACCGCGGGAGAAATCTTAAAAAAAGCCATGGCAGGAAGGCCTGAAGGGGCTCCTGAACGCAGCTGGAAGGATCTGGCAAAAGCCTGGTGGCGCTGTGCGCGTCCGCCGTTTTTTATCACGGCCGCCATTCCTGTCCTTGTGGGACTGGCCTTTGTCATGCGCTGCCAGGTCGTTTTGGACGGATCCCTTATAGCACGTCTTGTCTTTCTGCTGCTGGGCTGCGGCCTTGGCCTTACCATTGCCAATGTGGCAAACGAGCTCTTTGACTACGTGCTTGGCGTGGACAGCCAGGAAGACAGCATAGGCGGAACAGGCGTGATCCAAAGCGGCCTTATTTCCTGCCGCGAACTCTTTGCAGCCGTACTGCTTCTGGTTGTGGCAACGCTTGCCGTGGGTGTAGGGCTTGTCTATACGCTGCCAGCTGCCTTACGTCCCGTCCTTATTGTGCTGACACTGTTTGCCGTGGCCTCTGCCGTCTTTTATGTCGCCCCTCCCATACGCTACGGGCACCGCGGCCTTGGCGAGGTCATGGTCGGCATCAATATGGGCTTCATCATAGTCAGCGCCTCGGCCACCATCCTGGCACAGAGCTTTGACATCCGCTCGCTTGGCGTGGCTTTGCCTGTGGTGCTCATGGTAGCAGGCATACTCTACTACCAGAGCCTGCCAGAAATAGAGACAGATGCCAGGGCCGGCAAGAAAACCCTGGCCAATATCCTTGGCAAGGACCATGCCCTGCTGGTGTTCCGCCTGTGGTGGCCCCTGACCTGGTGCAGCATGATGAATCTCTTTCTCTGCGGCCTTGCCGGCTGGCCTGTCTTCTTCTGCCTGGTTTCTGCCCCCTTGTGGTGGAAGGCGCAGTACCTCATTGCAGAGAGAGGCGACGGCGACTGGCTGCCGCTGGACAAGTACGGCTATCTTGTCCGTTTGTGCTACCTTATCAGCGGAGGCGCCTTAATCTGGGGTGTTGCCTGGCTGTAGCAGAACAATAACAGCCTTCAGGCGCTCTGCCTTGATGCGGCATTATCAGAAAAAGAAAGGCTCTTTCCACGGGAGGCAGTTGGCCCCTGCGAAAAGAGCTTTTTTGTTTGCAGCCCGCTGTGGAGAACTATTTTCAAAGAATGCCCGTACAGCCCCTTGCAAGACAGACGCACCCGGCAGAAAAAATCAGGAAACGAAGGATGCGCCTGAAAGCCTCCTGATTGATGCGCCTGGCAATGGGAAGGCCGCAAATCATGCCCAGCACGGTTGCAGGTGCTCCCAGAAGAACGTGGTGCAATACATCGGCAGTATAGAGATCTGCCATATAGTGGCAGAGCATGGTCAGAAGGCTTGCCAGGAGCGTAAACAGGTTCATGGTGGCAAGCGTTTCCAGATGCCCCCAGCCGGCATAGAGGGAATAGATGGCTACAGGGGGATTGCCAAAACCAATGGATGTATTGATGAGCCCTGAGAAAAAGCCGGCACACGATCCTGCAGCAAAGGTATCTCTGTTTTTTTGAGAGGAGGGCCTGCCCTTCCAGAGAATAAAAAGTACCATGATGGCGCCTGTGACAAGCTGCAAAATGGCTGACGGCGTTATGAGCAGGATAAAGAGGCCTGCAAGGGATCCGGGAATGGCGCCAGCGCAAAGGGATTTGAGAGAATGAAAAAGCGTATGGCGCCAGTATGCAAGGGTCATGGCAGCTGAAATAATAGCGACACAGATGCAGGTGGCAGGCACAAGAGTCTGGGACTGCATGCAGCCTGCATAGATTGGCAGTGCCACCATGGCAGCACCCATGCCGCCTACGCTGTTGACAAAGCCGCCCAGAAACCAGGCCAGGGCAAAAAGCCACAGGGATGTGTCTTCAAACATGATGACCTCTTATGCTGCACGGGACCGTTGCAAGGGTTGCTGACCTGGGATCTGTATACAAAAAAGCGGGCGGCTTAAAAAGAATTCAGGCAGGCCGTGTGAGATGCGGCCTGCCTGGATGGGGTTTCCTGCCTGTGTCTTAGCACAGGCAGGGTGAGGAGGTATGAGAACGATGCTTAATAGCCGCCCACGATGCACAGGGGCACTGCGGGCACGTAGGTGATGAGCAACAGTACCAGGATCAGGAGGCCAATCATTGGCAGGGCAGCTCTGGCAATGGATGTAATCTTGGTATTGGAAATGCCGCTGGCCACAAAGAGGTTGACGCCAACCGGAGGCGTAAGGAAGCCGATGGCCAGGTTGACAACCATGATGACACCAAAGTGCAGGGGCGAGACGCCGACACCTGTGACGATGGGCAGCAGGATGGGAGTCAGGATGACAATGGCAGCCAGGGCTTCCATGAAGACGCCGACGATAAGCAGCAGGATGTTGATGATAAGCAGGATAAAGATCTTGCTGTTGGTGAAGCTTAAGATAGCGCGGGCGATGGTTCCGGGCACGTCTTCAATGGTCATGATGTTGCCGAAGATGGTGGCCATGGCCATAAGGACGATAATGGTGGCAGAAGTTTCGGCTGATTCCACGCAGCATTCGCACATCTTGCGGAAGCTGATTTCCCTGTAGATGAAGACGCCGACAATGATGCCGTAGAAGGCTGCCACGGCAGCAGCCTCGGTGGGAGTCATGAAGCCGCCGTAGATACCGCCAAGCACGATAACCGGAACCATGAGGGCCCACTTGGCATCCCAGAAAGCCTTGGTAATGGTCTTGGCGTTACGCTCTTTCTGCTCGCCCTTCCAGCCCTTCTTCTTGGAGATCCAGAAGGAATAGGCCATGAGGACAATGCCACAGAGGATGCCGGGAATAATGCCGCTGATAAAGAGGTCGCCGATGGAGACCTGGGCAGAGATGCCGTAGACCACGAAGGGGTTGCTGGGAGGAATCATAACGCCCAGCGCACCGGCCGACGCCACAATGGCGCAGGCAAAGGCCTTGTCGTAGCCGCGCTCAAGCATGGCCGGAATGGTCAGCGAGCCGATGGCTGCCACAGTGGCAGGTCCGGATCCGGAAATGGCGCCAAAGAACATGCAGGTGACGACAGTGGTCAGAGCCATGCCGCCGTAGAGGCCGCCTATCATTTCATCGGCCAGTGTCAGCAGGCGGGTGGAAAGGCCGCCCGCGCCCATGAACACACCGGCTGCGATGAAGAAGGGGATGGCCATGATGGGGAAGTTGTCCAGGGAGGTGAAGGCCACCTGCGAGATATACTGCAAGGGCAGGGTGTCGGCACAGATGATGGTAGCCAGGGAAGAGAGGCCCAGGCCTATGGCAATGGGAACGCCAAGAACGCACAGAACAAGAAAATAGCCAAAGAGTGCCGGCAGGGGAGCTATGTAGTCATAGAGGACAGGAAGGCCGGGGCAGTTTAAGGCCAGCAGAATGGGATACATGGGCAGGCCAAGTACCAGGAAGAGGACTATGCCCAGGATGGAATCCTTTGCACCGCAGATTTTGCACTGCCTGTACAGGTCCTGGATGAGGCGCAGGCTCATCAGGCCAAAGCCCACAGGCAGGATGAGATAGGGAATGAGATACGGGATACGGGTTGCTGTGGTGTATTGCGGGAACTGGATGAGGCGCTCAATCTGCGACCAGCCAGTGATAGCTATGACCAGGGTGAGGAGCAGGAAGCATCCGTGCACCACGATCCAGCTTATGTCCTGCCAGCGCTTGGGCATCTTGTCATAGATGATGTCTATGCGGATGGAGGAGCGCTTCTTGATGGCGACACAGAGGGCCAGATAGGTAATCCAGATGAAGATGTAGCGGGACACTTCTTCCGTCCAGACCATGGCACCGGCTGTTTCAAGAACTGAGCTGACGATGTAGCGATAGAATGTCTGTAACGTAATGAAGCAGATAATGGCGATAAGGCCGACAACAAGGAAAATCTTTTCAAAGTTGTCGTCCAGCCAGCTCAGTACGGACGGCTTTGTACCGTCATTGTTTTGGCAGGTCTGTACGGAGGCGGTCATGCGAAAACCTCATGCAGTTGAATCTGTTGCGGGAAAAAAGCCTTAGCTGATGCGGGGGAAGAGGGAATAGTCCCTCCTCCCCCTGTTAAGCATTGAAAAAAACTACTTCTGGGTGTCGGCGATCATCTTGGTGAGCTCGGCAGGAATCTTCTTGCCGAATTCGTCGCGCACGCCCTGGGTCATCTTGTAGAGTTCAGCAAATTCGGCGTCTGAGAAGTTGTGCACCTTGGCGCCGTTCTTGACGAAATTCTTCAGAGCCTCGTCTTCCAGCTTGGGAGAGATGGAACGTTCCCAGGCAAGGGCTTCGGCAGCAGCCTCGCGCAGGACCTTCTGCTGCTCGGGCTTCAGGCTGTCGAACTTGGCCTTGTTCATCAGCAGGAAGTGCATGGAGTAGTTGTGCTGGCTGTTGGTCACGTACTTCAGAACTTCGGAGTGCTTGGCGGCGTCAAGCAGGCCGTAGGTATTGCCTTCGCCGTCAACTGTGCCCTGCTGCAGGGCTGTGTAGGTTTCACCCCAGGCGATGGGGGCGGGGTTCATGCCGAAAGCCTTGGCAACGGCAACTTCCACGGGAGAGTCGGTGGTACGGACCTTGAGGCCCTTGAAGTCAGCAGCCTTCTCGACGGGGCGGTTGGCGGTGCAGAAGCTGCGGTAGCCGTACTCGCTGGTCATCAGCAGTTCCAGGCCGATGGAGTTGCAGAGCTTTTTGTAGTACTCGCCGAGTTCGCCGTTATCCAAAGCCTTGTACAGGTTATCCTGGTACTTGGGGTTGGTCACATAGGGAAGGTCGAGAGCCATGAAATGAGGATGGAAGCTGGCCAGGTTGGGGGTGGAGCTGGAGGACAGATCCAGTGTGCCGGCCTGGGCGGCTTCGGTGGTCACACGGTCAGAGCCGATCTGGCAGTTGCCGAAGATGGCAATTTTCATGGTGCCTTTGCTTTTTTCAGCTACCAGTTCGGCAAACTTTTCATAGCCCAGGGTAACGTTGTTGCCGGGAGCCATGGGGTGGCCGAGACGCAGTGTCAGGGGACGGGCTGCCTCAGATGTGCTGGCGCTGAAGAGGAAGCCGAAGGCTGCCAGGATAGCAGCGCAGAGGAACAGTTTTTTCATAACATACCTCAATGCATTGAAGGGATGGGGGAGGATCTTGCGATCCCTTGTATATGAAAGGATTGGGCTTCCCACTCCGCAGGGACCGGGAAGCGGTTTCTGGAAAGGAACGTTGCATTTGTGCAACGCTTCGCTTTTGCATACTAGCTAACAAATTTGATAGTAAAAAAGGCAAAAAAACGGCATTGCAGGCGTGAGGCGCCTTTTATTACGGCTGAATCGCTGCCGCAGGAGCATGCGCCAAAAAGAACAAAATACAATGTAGCTACACGCTATAAAACTATTAAAGCAAAAAATGTGCCTTATTATCAGCCAGTCTGTGCGTGACGCCACAAACTGGCGTGTATGCTGAAAGCAGGCTGTCCTGAGTGAAAAATGTTTTCTGCATGGAAGAGGGCTTTTTCAAGGCCTGTGCGCTAAAATCAACTGCCTGAGAGGCAGTGATGCTGTCTTTTGTGAAAATGTTCTTTGGGGAATGCTCTTCCTGTTGCAGGATACAATAGTTATACCTATTTGCTCCTTTTTTCGCAAATTACTTTTTTGCTTTTGCAGGTGATGCCTTCAGCCTGGCTGCCAGTCCTGAAACGGGATGTGCCTGCTTTTAGGTAAAATATGTTGCAATAATGCAATTATTAACAAAATAGACAGTGCATAAGTGCATTATTTATTAATACTAATAGAAATTATTCACAATTAGGAACAAAAATACACCCTCAGTATGGCAAATTGTTCATTTAGGAACGATTTCTGCATACAGCAAATACAAAGCAGATCATGCGGCCTTTTCTGGAACAGTCAGGAAAGCCTGCCTGATCATGTATGCGATGCCTTTCCGCCTTCCGGGAGGGCTTCTTTCCTTAAAGCAAAAGGATGAACCAATGAAGATCTTTGATTTTCGTTTCCGTCCCAATACCAAGGAAATCCTTGACGGCATAGCCAATTCGGCCATGTTCAAGGCTTCCTGCGAGGCCAGCGGCTTTGACAAGCGTGTTGCCCAGACCTTGCCTGAAATTGTGGATGATCTGAAAAAGCGTGGTGTATGCGGCGGCGTCATTACAGGACGTGACTGCGAGACAACCTATGGCTCTCCGGCCAACAACGGCAGCGTCCTGGAATTCTGCCAGGCCTATCCGGACTTTTTCTATGGCTTCTGGGGCATTGACCCCCACAAGGGCATGAACAGTGTCCGCGAAGTGGAAAAGGTTGTTAAGGAATACGGCATGCGCGGCATTGCCACCGACCCCTATCTTGCGCACATCAAGCCTTCCGAGGCCCGCTACTATCCCATCTACGCCAAGTGTTGCGAGCTGAATGTCCCTGTCTTCATTACCACAGCTCCGCCGCCGGCAGTTCAGGGTGCCCTTATTGAGTACACCGACCCCAGGGATGTTGACAAAGTAGCCCGTGACTTCCCCGAGCTGACCATCATTATGAGCCACGGCGGCTATCCCTTTGTCCAGGAAGCCATCTTCACCTGCCAGAGAAATCCCAACGTCTACATGGATCTCTCCGAGTATGAGCTGGCTCCCATGGCAACTCATTATATTGAGTCGCTTACCAAGGGCATACTGGCTGACAAGATTATCTTTGCCAGCGCTCATCCCTTTATTGAACAGGTTGACGCCATTAAAAACTACATGGAAATGGGCCTCAGCGAAGAAACACTTGAAAAGGTGCTGTACAAGAACGCTGCCCGTATTCTCGGCCTTTCCCTGTAGAATTGCCCTTGCCGGCTGACGCTCCTGATTCAGCCTGTATTCCCGCTCCTGAAGAGCATGCTTCCTGCGTGTTCTTCAAGGGCGGGATTTTTTTTGTTGCAAAAATGCAATATAAAAAGCTAATGCTTAAGTGTTTTGTATTGCGTAAGAATTTATGCTTGCCGATGGCGGAATCTTGTGAAGAGAATAATTTTTGTTGCAATTTTGCTGCTATTGGCAAGAGCATGTACCAAAAGGCACATGCTGTATGTTGCAATATTGCCTTATTATACCTGTGCTGCCACAAATAAGGCGCCGCATGCCTGCATATCTCTGCGCTGAAAATCACGAATAAGAGCCAAAACCAATAGAATAGCGCACAGCTGTGGAAAGAAACGCCTGTTGGCATGATACATGCTTTACCAAAAAACAAGTGCGCCACAGCTGCTTTTTTAAGATGCTGCCGCAAGTACTTGTGAAAATTAACTCAGAACCCATTCCAACCAAAAGACACTTTGGAGGATAGATATGACAGCTCCCGTAACTGAATGCTGCCTGCGTTCTCCCCAGGAGAAACGCATTCAGGACAAGATCGACGGCAAGGTCGATAAGTTCCGCAAGACCCACGAGCGCGTGTTCCGCATGCTGGAGCGCTTTGACGGCCAGAAGCCCAGGATCGACATTGAGCGTGCCCTGTACTTCACCCAGTCCATGAAGGAGACCGAGGGCGAGCCCCTGGTGCTCCGCTGGTCCAAGGCTTTGATGAATGTCGCCAAGAACATCACCGTGACAGTGGACGAGGACCAGCTGGTCCTGGGCCGCGCCGGCGGTGTCAAGGGCCGTTACGGCATCCTGTATCCCGAACTGGACGGCGACTTCCTGGATATTGCTGTCAAGGACCTGCCCACCCGCAAGACTTCTCCTGCCTCCATTACGCCCGAGGACGCCGAGCACGTGGTGAACGATGTTGCTCCCTACTGGAAAGGCAAGACCTTCCACGAAGCCCTCAATGCAGCCCTTCCTCCCGAAGTGCACAAGCTGACCTATGACGATCCCCAGGGCCTTATCTCCCGCTACATCGTCAATGAGACTGCTTCCTTCCGCTCCTCCATCCAGTGGGTGCATGACTACGAAAAAATCCTGAAGAGAGGCTTTAACGGCATCAAGAAGGAAGCCCAGGAAAAACTGGCTGCCCTTGATCAGCTCTCCTGCAAGGATATGTGCGAAAAGAAGCCCTTCCTTGATGCTGTCGTCATCGTCTGCGACGCCATCGTGCTCTGGGCTCACCGCTATGCCGATGCAGCCAGGCTTGAAGCTGAAAAGACTACAGATCCAGTCCGCAAGGCCGAGCTTCTGCGCATGGCTGCCAATGCCGACCATGTGCCTGGCGAGCCTGCCCGTGATTTCTGGGAAGCCTGCCAGAGCCAGTGGTTTACCCAGATGTTCTCCCGCCTGGAACAGAAGACCGGTACCACCATTTCCAACGGCCGCATGGACCAGTACTTCTATCCCTTCTACAAGGCTGATATCGAGTCCGGTGCCATTACCGAAGACAAGGCTCTGGAAATCCTGGAATGCATGTGGGTAGGCATGGCCGAGTTCATCGACATGTACATCTCTCCCACCGGCGGCGCCTTTAACGAAGGCTATGCCCACTGGGAAGCAGTGACTGTCGGCGGCCAGACTCCTGACGGCCGTGACGCCACCAACGAGCTCACCCACCTCATCCTCCGCTCCAAGAGGGAATTCCCCCTGCACTATCCGGATCTCGCAGCCCGCGTGCACAGCGCAAGCCCTGAGGAATACCTGATGGACGTGGCCGAAACCATCAAGTTCGGCTCCGGCTTCCCCAAGCTCATCAACGACGAAGAAGTCGTGCCCCTGTACGTTTCCAAGGGCGCTACCTTTGAAGAGGCCTACGACTACGCCGTTTCCGGCTGCACCGAGGCCCGTATGCCCAACCGTGACACCTACACCTCCGGCGGCGCCTATGTGAACTTCGCCGCTGCCGTGGAAATGGTGCTCCGCAACGGCCGCATGAAGAAATACGGCGACCAGGTGCTTGGCCTTGAAACTGGCGATCCCAGAAACTTCAAGACCTGGGACGAATTCTGGAATGCCTATGTGCAGCAGCACACCCTGTTCATGCGCACGGCCTTCATCCAGCAGTACATCATCAACAAGCTGCGTGCCGAGCACTTTGCCCAGCCCATGGGTTCTGCCATGCACGACCTCTGCATGAAGCACTGCATAGACCTGCATCAGGAACAGATCCCCGAAGGCATCAACTTCGGCTACTTTGAATACATGGGCCTCGGCACCGTGGTTGACTCCCTGTGTGCTGTCAAGAAGCTTGTCTTTGAGGACAAGAGCGTCACCATGGACGAGCTCATCAAGGCCCTTGATGCCAACTTTGAGGGCTATGAAGCCCTGAAGGCCAAGCTGAAGTCCTGCCCCTGCTACGGCAACAACGATCCCTATGCCGATGAAATCGGCCGCGCCATCGACAAGCTGAGCGTCGAGTACGGCAACAAGTACAGCATGAAGGACCTGGGCATGCACAACGACGTGCGCTACGTGCCCTTCACCTCCCATGTACCCTTCGGCAAGGTTGTCAGCGCAACACCCAACGGCCGTGTTGACTGGTTCCCGCTGTCCGACGGTTCCTCCGCCTCTCATGGCGCAGATGTCAACGGTCCCACCGCAGTTCTGCTGTCCAACTACAACACCAAGAACTACGGCTACCATGACCGTGCTGCCCGTATGCTGAACCTCAAGTTTACGCCCAAGTGCGTCGAAGGCGAGGCCGGCACCGAGAAGCTGGTGCAGTTCATCCGTACCTTCGTTGACCTGAAGCTGTGGCATGTGCAGTTTAACGTCATCAATGCCGACACGCTTATCAAGGCTCAGAAGAATCCCGAAAAGTACCGCAGCCTCATCGTCCGTATCGCAGGCTACAGTGCCTACTTTGTGGATCTGTCGCCTGACCTGCAAAATGACCTCATTGCCCGTACCGTGCATGAGAGCATCTAAGGGAAAGCCGTAAGCAGGCTGCCATTTCCATGAAAGTATCCCTGGCAGGTCTCTGGCCTGCCAGGGCAAGACACGCAAAAGGGCCTGTTCCCTCCTTGAAACAAGAGAGAACAGGCCCTCACGCATGAAATTAAGGTCCGGAGGGAAACCGTATGGGCAGAATGGAAGACAAGAAGACCACAGGCCTGGTATTTAATATCCAGAAATATTCCGTCCATGACGGACCCGGCATCAGGACGATAGCCTTTCTGAAAGGCTGTCACCTGCGCTGCAAGTGGTGCAGCAATCCGGAGTCGCAACTGAAGCACCCTGAACTGGCTGTGAACAACAACCGTTGCATAGGAACGGACAAGTGCCAGTACTGCATGGATGCCTGTCCCAATGGTGCCCTCTATGCCGACGGAACAAAGATTGCCGTGCATCGCGAAAAATGCGAGGGCTGTACTGATATGCCCTGTGCCAAGGCCTGTCCTGCACAGGGACTTCTTGTCTATGGTTCTCTCCGCACCGTTGACGATGTGCTGAAGGTTATTCAGCAGGATTCACCTTTTTATGCCAGATCAGGCGGCGGCATGACACTGTCCGGCGGAGAGCCCTTTGTGCAGGCAGAATTTGCCCTGGCCCTTTTGCGCGAAGCCAGGGCCCGCTATGTGCGCACAGCCGTGGAAACATGCGGCTGCTGCGACCAGAATGTGCTTATGGAAGCAGGGCGCTACCTGCAGTACGTCCTCTTTGATATCAAGCATATGGATTCTGACATCCACAAGGCCCAGACCGGCATGCCCAACAAGCTTATCCAGGACAACCTGAAGATGCTGTGCAAGACGTATCCTGATACGCCAATCCTTGTGCGCACGCCTGTAATCCCCGGCTTCAATGACAACAAGGAGGCCATCCAGGGCATAGCTTCCTTTGTGGACGAGCTTTCAAGAACATATAACGAGCATGTCGGCTATGAAATGCTTGCCTACCACCGCCTTGGCACGCAGAAGTACGAATTCCTGGACAAGCCCATGCCCATGGGCGATGTCAAGCTGAGCAAGAGGCTCTTTGCCGAACTGCAGGAAGAGGCGCACAAGATTCTGGGGGATCGCCTGCATACGTCGAAATAGAGAGAGGCCTGCCACATTTTTTTGCTCCTGATGGTGCCTTGTGCATGTCAGGGGCTTTTTTTGCGTCAGGTGTGCAGGGGCAGGTTGCAAAACGGCTGGACTGACTGCCAATGAGTGGTATACATTCCATACGCTTTCAGAGTCTTTTTTTGCCATTCAGGAATGTGCCCCGTCTTTGCATTTTGGGCCCGAGCGTTCTCATGGATACAAAGATACATGCCTCAATTGCAAGTCATTTTGATGCCATACTCGATGTCCTCTCGGAAGGTGTCTATATTACGGATACTGCCGGGAAGACGTTGTATGTCAACAGGATGTATGAACAGCTTACCGGGTACAAGCTGGCCCAGCTTGGCGGTGTCAATGTGCGGGATCTTCTGGACAACGGGGCTTTTGATATTGCGCTCAATCCGGAAATCGTCAAAACGCACAAGCCAAGCACTAGGGTCCAGCGCCTGAAAAACGGCAAAACCCTGGTCTTAAGCGGCTATCCTGTCTTTGGGGAGAACGGTGAGCTGTGCTTTGTGGTGACCTTTGCCAGGGATATTACTGTCCTCCAGGAGCTTAACTCCAGGGTGGCCCATCACAGGGAAATGCTTAAGGCCACGCAGGAGCTGCAGCACATTTACATGGCCAAGGAGAAAAAAGACAGCGATATCGTCATGGAGTCAGCCAGTCCTGCCATGAACAGGGTGCTGGAAATGGTGGACACGCTGGCCCAGACAGATGCAACTGTCCTGATCCTGGGCGAGACTGGTGTTGGCAAGGATGTCATAGCCCGCCTGCTGCACGGGCGGAGCTTCAGGGGCGACAAGCTGCCAATCAAGGTTGACTGCGGCGGCATTGCCGAATCCCTGATAGAATCGGAGCTGTTCGGCTACGTAGCCGGGGCATTCACGGGCGCCTCGTCCAAGGGCAAGGCCGGCTATTTTGAAATTGCCAGCGGCAGCACTATTTTCCTTGATGAAATAGGCGAACTGCCCATGAGTATGCAGACCCGCCTTTTGCGTGTTCTGCAGGACGGCGTCATACAGCGTGTCGGGTCCACTGCCCCCAAGAAGGTGGATGTGCGCATTATTGCGGCAACCAACCGCAACCTTGAGGACTGCATCAGGGAAGGGACGTTCAGAAGCGATCTCTATTACCGGCTTAACGTAGCCACAATCAATATTCCGCCCCTGCGCGAAAGGCCTGAGGATATTGATCTTCTTGCCAGCAAATTCCTGAACACCTATTCGGCCAAGTACAGGAAGACGCTGAGCTTCAAGGACGAGACCATGTCCATACTGCGCAGCTACTCCTGGCCCGGCAACGTGCGCCAGCTGCAGAATCTGGTGCACAGCATGGTCATCACCGCCAAGGGATCGGTGCTTTCGCCGGACGAGCTTCCTGCATCCATTTCCGGGATACGCAAGGAAGAGCATCTTTTTTCTGATTACCTTAAGGCTGACGGCCGTTCCCTGCACGATATCATGCACGACATGGAAGCGGAGTTTCTCCTCAAGGCCATCAGGCAGTACGGGTCCATACAGAAGGTGGCCGATGTCTTTCAGGTTGACAGGACAACAATTTTCCGCAAGACCCGCAACTACAAAAAGACTATGTCCAAGGATGCGGCCGGATAGGCCGTGTGCCTTCTGTTATTGGCGGCAACAGTCATGACTATGCAAAATACACTATCTTCCCCGCAGTCTTACCAGCAGTCCTTTCACCCCCTGTCCGATGAGGATCTGGAAAGGATCCCTGACGTGCCAAGGCCTCTGCACTCTGTCCCGGAGCTCAATCTGGCTCCCAAGATAAATGCACATATCCCTGATGATGAGGAATGTGCAAGGCTGTGGGACAAATACAGCATGTTTGACAACATCAGGGCGCACTGCCTGCTGGTAGCCGATGTGGCGACAGAGCTTGCGACAAAGGCCGCCATGTCCGGACTGCCTGTGTCTGTTCCCGAAGTGAGGGCCGCAGGTCTTTTGCATGATATTGCCAAAACGTACTGCGTGTGCCATGGAGGCGGGCACGCCGACCTTGGCGCTTCCTGGGTTGTGCAGGAAACGCATAACCACCGCATAGCGCAGGGCGTCTTCCATCATGTCTGGTGGCCCTGGGAACTGCCTTTGGAAAATGCGCAGCGCCTGTGCTCCCTGCCTTTCTTCATCCTGTATGCAGACAAAAGGGCCAGGCATGATGAATTTGTCACGCTTGAGGAGCGCTATACTGACCTGTATGAGCGCTACGGGAAGACGGATGTTCGCAAAAAGTCCATTTACATGGGGTATTTGCAGGGCAAGGCCGTTGAAAACGGCCTCTCAAGATGCCTGGGAATGGACCTGAGCAGCTGGCATCCATCCAGAAGAACGGTCCTGTAAGATGGCACTATAAGATGGCGTTGCAAGAACGATCCTGACAGAGGAAAAGTAACAAGGTATGAAAATTCTGCTTATTGCCGGCGGCTGGTCCAGTGAACGCGAGGTCAGCCTTTCTGCCGTCCCCGGACTGAAGAGCGCCCTGGAAGAGCTGGGACACTCAGTCACTGTCTTTGACCTGCTCTCCGGTTTTAACGATGTGGTTGCTAAGGCCAGGGAACACGATTTTGCCTTTATCAACCTGCATGGCACGCCGGGCGAGGACGGGCTTGTCCAGTCCCTGCTTGAATATGCCGGCTGCCCCTACTTAGGAGCCGGTCCTTCTGGATCCTTCCTGGCCCTGCACAAGGCTGCCTCCAAGCAGATCTTCCGCGACTTAGGCCTGCCCACGGCTGACTGGGAATATCTGCCGCAGAGGCCGGCAGAGGGCTGGGAGCCCAGGCTTGGCTATCCACTCTTTGTCAAGTCCTGCATGGGTGGCTCGTCCCTGCGCCTTGGCAAGGTGGAGAACAGGGCGGAACTGGACGGCATCCTGAACGATATTTTTGCGCACGGGGAAGGGGCTCTGCTTGAGCCGGCGCTCAAGGGGCGTGACGTGACCTGCGCCGTTGCGGGAAACAAGGCTATGCCTCCTATTCTGATTGTTCCGCAGATGGGCTCGTATTTTGACTTCAAGAGCAAGTACAGCGACGGCGGCGCAAAAGAAATCTGTCCTGCTCCCATATCTGAAGAAGCCACCAGGAAAATGCAGGAGTATACGCTGCGTGCTGTGGAGGCCTTAGGGCTCAACGGCTATGGCAGGGCCGATTTTATCCTCGGTGACAACGACGAGCTCCATATATTGGAAGTCAATACTATTCCTGGCATGACGCAGGCGAGCCTTGTGCCCAAGGCAGCCCATGCCATGGGCATGACTTTCCCCGCCTTTTTGCAGAGCCTTATTGACCTTGGCATGAGCCAGCACGGCAAAAAGTAGCCCGGGCGGCGCTGCCCATATCTATCTGTTAAGGCACAGACAGGATGCAGATCCTGCCTGTGCCTTTCAGGGCTTTAGGCAAGAATGCTTTTTTGCACATAAGCCCGCTTTTCTTTTCCCCAAGGAGGATGCGGTACTGCGGCGCAAAACGCTGCGGTGTCCGCTTTATTTTGATGGCAACGCAAAACAGCGCTTCCCATTTGACAGCACATCTTTCAGCCTTGTTTGTGGCTACGGTCTGGGGGCTTACCTTTATTTCCTCAAAGGTCCTGCTGGACCAGTACACGCCTCTTGAAATCTGCATCTACAGGCATGTCCTGGCTGTGGGCGGCATGTTCCTTATTCGTCCCAGGCTCTTTTCGCATGGCGGCGGCTGGCGTACAGAGCTGCTTTTTATTTGTGCAGGCGTATGCGGTGTGAGCCTGTATTTCCTGCTGGAAAATACGGCGATGCAGTATACCTACGCCTCCAATGTGAGCCTTATTGTCTGTACGGCACCGTTTTTTACAGGGATTGCGGCCAGATTTTTGCTGGATGAGGCCCTCTATGCCAATTTCTACATCGGCTTTGTCATAGCGATAAGCGGCATTGCCCTTATATCCTTTAATGGCGCAAGCAACCTGGGGCTCAATCCCCTGGGCGATCTGCTCACGACCTGCGCAGCCATATCCTGGGCCTTTTATACAACCTGCACCAACAAGCTGTTCAAGAGGGGCTATCCTCTTTTTCTGGCGACAAGGCGCATCCTTTTCTGGGGCCTTGTGACCGCAGTCATGCTTCTGCCCTTTCAGAAAGCGCCTGTCACGCTTCCCCATCTTGCAGACATGACGACAATGGGCAATCTGGTCTTCCTGGGCGTTCTGGCCTCGCTTGGCTGTTTTGTCATCTGGAACAGGGCTTTGAAGATCCTGGGCGCTGTCAGATGCACCGCCTATGTGTATTTCAGTCCCGTGGTGACAGTGCTTGCCGCCGTTGTCCTGCTTGATGAGAAGCTGACGCCCATGTCTGTTTCAGGCATGGTGCTGACACTGGCAGGCCTGCTGCTTTCTGAAAGACATGAAAGCCTTTTCCGGCGTTCTGGCAGGCAGGAAAAGCAGGGCAGGGAAATAGAACTGCAACAGCAGTAAATGCAGGCCCCGATGGTTTTGATTCCCATGCAGTACCGTGCCTTTTTGTTGCAGTTATGCTGCAGCAGAAAGAGCCTTAAAGGATACTGCATGGGGCAGGGCTTGTGTTTGTATTGAAATATAGTTTCATTTTCAATTTCATATCAAAAACACACCGCATCTTTCCTTGACACGGTCGATTTTCTACCTATGATATTTGAAACTGTGGAATGATTTCACAGTGACAAAAATCTGGTCTACGACCCCTAATTGGAGGAAACTATGTCCTACGAAGTTACCGTTGACGCCGACAAGTGCGTGGGCTGTGGCGAATGTGTTGATGTGTGCCCCGTGCAGGTATATGAACTGCAGGATGGCAAGAGCGAACCCGTCAATTCTGAAGAGTGCCTCGGCTGCGAGTCCTGTGTCGAAGTGTGCGAAAACAGCGCCATCGAAGTCAAGGAAATGTAATCCATAGCCTCACGGCTATGTACTTTTTGGAGTGCCGCCTGCGAGCAATCGTCAGGCGGCATTCCTTGCACAAGGAGGCAGCCTGCAATGGTTCCTGATCTTTCTCCCATATTTACGCAGTATGAGCGTCTGCGTTCCTTTGTGGACGGGGCTTTTGCCCAGGTGGAAAAAACCTGCCCGGGATGCGTCTCCTGCCACGTAGGGTGCAGCGACTGCTGCCATGCCCTGTTTGACCTTTCCCTTGTGGAGGCCATGTATCTGAACAAGGCCTTTAAGGAAAAGTTCGGCTACGGGCCTGAAAGATCAGCCATACTTGAAAGGGCCGAACAGGCTGACCGCAAGCTGGTCCGCATCAAAAAGAAGCTGTATATGGATCAGAAGCATGGCGAAGGGACGGATGTGATTTTTCATGAAGCATCCGAGGAAAGGATGCGCTGTCCTTTGCTGGGCGACAATGATCAGTGCCTTTTGTACGAAGCCCGTCCTGTCACCTGCAGGGCCTACGGCATCCCCACCAGCATAGGCGGGCAGGGGCATGTGTGCGGCAGTTCCGGATTTGCCCAGGGCGGCTCATACCCCACTGTCAAACTTGACAAAATACAGGATGCACTTAGAGATATGAGTATAGCGATAGAGCAGGCAGTGCACAGCCGCTTCGACAAGCTGCATGAAGTGTACATGCCCGTCTCCATGGCTTTGCTCACTTCTTTTGATGACAGGTTCCTGGGAATTGGGGAAGCAAAACCTGAACGCTGGGAACGGTAATGGCAGTGCAGGAAGAAAATGCTTCCGCACCGGGCCGGGAGTAATCCATGCCAAGTTTTCTTGCCGATATACATGCCTGTATGTACCGCGACGGTACGCCGCAGACGCTCAATGAAGACCAGGAAGCCAGCAAAAGGGCAATGTATGAACGCTTAAAGCCCAGGCAGCGCAAATTTGTTGACAAGATAGGCTATGAAAACTGGGATCCCTTTGCCAAGCCGAACGATCCGCTTGATATACGCCAGGATACGACCAAGCGCACGACACAGCAGCTAGTGCGGGAATTTTTGCAGATGGCATCCCAGAACGGCTCCTACAGCAATGAATACGGACAGGGAGCCCTGCAGGCCGCACTGGGTATTATCAACCGCGATGAAAATATGCGCGGGACATTTGATTTTTGCCTGTGGTATTATGATCTGCTTCGCCGTGAAGGGCACATTGCTCCGCATGCCTTAAAGCCCATGCCCCAGTCAAACTAAGCAGCTTTGAACTTATCCCATCCCACGGAGGCCCTTTTCATGAAAGCCCAGTATGACGACCTTGACGAATATATAAACGACCTGCAGGATGCCATTGCCAAATCAGACGGGCAGTGCGCTGCCCACCACTACAACCTGGGGCTGGCCCTGCTTACCAAGCGTGACTTTATGGGCGCTGAAGCATCCTTCCGTGATGCCCTGCGCGAATCACCCCATATGGCCGAGGCCATGGTACAGCTGGGCGGCATCTGCATGCAGAGAGGCGATCTGGAAGGATGCCTGAGGTACAATACGGACGCAACGACCTATCGTCCGAAATTTCCCGTTGCAGAAGCCAATATAGCCTTTGTGCATCTGCAACAGCGCGATGCCGACAAGGCCTTAAAGCATCTGGACAAGGCCCTGAAGTGGGATCCCAATTTTGTGCAGGCCCGCAATGGCAAGGCCGTCGCCCTCTTTATGCAGGAAAAATACGAAGAGAGCGAGAAAGAGTGCCGCGCCGCTCTCAAGCTGGAAGAACATTTTGCTCCGGCATGGCTTAACCTGGCGCTTGCCCTGATGCAGCAGGACAAGGTGTCCGAGGCAAGGGAAGCGGCCCAGAAGGCTGAAGAACTTGGCATGGAAGTGCCTGAAGGCTTCAAGAAAGAGCTTGCTGAAAAGCAGGCCTAAAGTTTAGTCCAGAATCGTAATACGAAAAAAAAGAGCGTTGCACGGCATATTATCGGCCGGCAGCGCTCTATTCGTATTTGTATGGCCTGGGGGCCGCGGGCCTTAGGCAAAATGGCAGCGCACCCGCCAGCCTTCGGCCAAAGTCTTCCATTCAGGCTCTTTTGCGGCACAGATATCCTGTGCCCTGGGACAGCGCGGATGGAAACGGCAGCCGGACGGAGGATCAAGCGGCGAGGGCAGTTCTCCCTTGAGAACTACCAGATCGCCTCTCCTGCCTGCTGAGGGCATGGCCTGGGCCAGTGCCTGCGTATAGGGATGGGCCGCTTCCTTCAGTCCGTCCACGTGCAGTTCTTCTACTATTTCCCCGAGATACATGACATACAGCCTCTGGCACATGAAACGCACCACGGCCAGGTTATGGGAAATGAAGAGCTGGGCCTGCTGGAAATGTTCCTGCAGGCTCTTCATGACATTAAGAACCTGAGCCTGCACCGAGGCATCCAGCGCCGAGACGGGCTCATCGCAGACAACAAGGTCAGGGTGTGTCACAAAGGCCCTGGCCAGGGCCACGCGCTGGCGCTGGCCTCCGGAAAACTCGTGCGGGTAGCGATTTCCCATGCCGGCAAGGCCTACGCATTCAAACATTTCCTGCACTGCCTCATGGCGTTCCCTTGCACTCATGCGCTGCCTTTTTTTGAACCCCTTTGCTGCAAGTCCCTCTGCCACGCTGTCGCAGACACGCATGCGCGGGTTGAGGGAAGAAAAGGGATCCTGAAAGACCATCTGTATGCGGCCTGCCAGGGGGGAGGCAGGTCCGGCCAGGGGCAGTTTGCTCCCCTCAAACAGGATGTCACCGCCTGATGGCGCATACAGGCCGCAGACAAGGCGACCCAGGGTAGACTTCCCGCAGCCTGACTCGCCGACCAGGCCGACACACTCTCCCCTTTCCAGGGAAATGGAGACATTGTTTACGGCGTGCAGGATGGCGTCCTCTCCGTGTGCTCCCTTAACGGCAAAGGTCTTTGTTACCTGCCTTGTTTCCAGAAGTGTCTTTCCTGTCATTGGTCTGTCCGTCATTGGTATGGTCCTGTACCGCTGTACTTTGTCTTGATACGAAAAAAGGTGCAGATGCACCTTTTCCCGTATCAGAATCTGTTTCTCATCAGAGATCAGAGACGAGTTTTTAGTATTTCGCCGGGAAGCGTACTCACTTCCCCTGCTGAGCAGGCTTTTGCTGTGCTGCAGGTTTTGCCACAAGATCTGCCAGAGCCAGTATGGTGTTGGCATACTTGCGTGACTTGTTGTAGCGCATCAGCACGGCATGATGCTGTTCCCTTGTGCCGTTTGCCTTCCATCCGTGCATGCTGAGGAATTTGGAGAGGCTCATGATGGCATCCTCTGCCTCATAGAGGTTGATGATACCGTCGCCATTGCCGTCTGCGGCATACTGGCGGATGTTGCTGGGCATAAACTGGCAGAGACCAATGGCGCCATAGTACGAACCAGGCAGGCTTTCGGCATGGATGCCGTTGTCAACCATGTAGCGTACAAGCGCCTTTGTTTCATTGTAGGCCCAGGCTGCCCTTTTGGGCATTGTGGCAGCGAACCAGTCTTCATGCTTTTCAAAGCCGGGCATCTTGCCCTGCCAGGAGGGAATGCTGTCCAGAGTGGTGCTCTGGGACATGCTGGCCAGGGTATAGAGTGCATTCTGGGGAACGTCCTTGAGCACGGTTCCAAGCCTTGTCTCCACAAAGAGCAGGGCGACTGCAATGGAAGAAGGAACGCCGTATGTCTGCCTTGCAAGGGAAAAAGCCTGGGAGTGCTGCTTAAGAAACTGCCTGCAGAGTGCAGCATTCTTTTCTGTTACCACGCCCTTGTAGACGGCATTGGGATCAGATGCGGGCTTTTTGCCTGAGTCCTTCGGCTTGAGGAACTTAGACCGGTAGAGCTCTGCCATTTTGCGGCCCATGGGCGCTTCCAGTCTGGGACCCAGCGTTGCCAGAAGGGCATCCACTTCCTTTCCGGCCAGGCCGTCCCTGGCCAGGGCCTGCCTTAAGTTCTGCCATTCAGCAGGAACAACAGGCATAAGGGTGCTGCTTTCGCCAGAAAAGGCTGTTTCTGCACTGGCCGGCGCATTTTCTGTATCCGCCATGGCAGTGCCGGTGCCGGCAGGACTGCATCCTGCAAGGAAAGCCAGGAAGAGCAGGCAGCCCAGAAAACGTGCAGGGCAGGCCCCGCTTATTTGCAAAGAACGCATGGCATCCATTCCCTAGCGCAGATGCTGCAAAAGCGCATCCGGGCTTGAAATAACCATCTTGCTGTGCTCGCCGAAGGAGGTGCGCATGGCCTCAAGCCAGCGCTGGAAAGAATAAAAGTCCTTATTCTTGTTGTATGCCTCGGCGTATATCTGGGCAGCCCTGGCGTCAGCGTCACCGCGGATGATCTGGGCATCCCTTGCGGCATCGGCAAGGATGACGGCCTTCTGCCTGTCAGCATCGGAGCGGATGCGCGTGGACTCTTCCTCGCCTTCGCTGCGGTACTGCTTGGCCTGGCGTTCTCGTTCGGCACGCATGCGGCCAAAAATGGCGCGCAGGTTTTCCTCAGGCAAATCCGTTCTCTTGATGCGGACGTCGATTACTTCCACACCAAAACCCTTCATGATTTCCTTCACCTTCTGCGTCACTTCGGTCATGATGGCAGCACGCTGCGTTGAGACAACCTCAGAAAGTGTATAGGCACCGACCATGGCCCTGAGCTGGGAATAGACTACGTCGTCAAGACGTGCCTGGGCTCCCGGGAGGGTACGCATGGTGCGGTAGAACTGCAAAGGATCCGTAATGCGCCAGCGGGCGTAGTTGTCCAGGACGATGGCTTTTTTGTCTACGGTAAAGGCTTCGCGGGAGCTGGCCTCGTAATCAAGCACGCGGGCATCAAAGTAGACGACCTTTTGGACAAAAGGCACCTTGAAATGCAGGCCGGGCTTGTACACTTCGTCCAGAGGCTCGCCCAGCTGCAGGACAATGGCGGTCTCCATCTGGTTGACTGTAAAGACAGACTGCCAGAGCAGTGCCGCTACGGCCAGAACAACTATAAGGATAAGGCTTTGGAACTTTTTCACTTTGCACCTTCCCTGGCGTTTTTGGCAGCATCAGAGGCAGGTGCCCCCAGCGTTGGCAAAGGCAGGTACGGCAATGCCCTCTGAGCGGCACCGCCATCCATGACGACCTTTTCTTCTGCCTTCTCCAGAATTTCTTCCATGGCTTCGTAATACAGGCGTTGCTTTGTTACATCAGGCGCCTTTTCGTATTGCTGCAACAGGGCAGTAAAGCGGCTGGCGGCACCTTCGGCGTGCTGCACGCGGGTGGCAGAATAGGCCTCGGCATCGTTGCGTATGGCTGAAGCCTCGCCTCTGGCACCAGGAAGCAGGGCATTACGGTAAGCCTCAGCCTCGTTAATGATGCGGCTCTTGTCTTCGCGCGCGGAAGCAACGTCCTTGAAGGCCTCGACAACTTCCTGCGGCGGATGCACATCCTGCAGCTGTACGGCCAGGACCTGTATGCCGGCACCGTAGCGGTCAAGGATAACCTGCAAAAGCTGGGTGGCATCATTCTGGATCTGCAGCTTGCCGTCCGTAATGGCAGCATCAATAAGATTGTTGCCTATGACCTCGCGCATGGCAGCTTCTGCGGCATTGTGCACAAGGGCAATAGGATCAGCCACATTGAACAGGAACTGCACTGCGTCCTTGATTTTGTACTGTACTGAAAACTGCACATTGACGACGTTTTCATCGCCGGTCAGCATGGAGGCTTCCCTGGGCATGGTCTTGACCCTGCCCTGCTGGAAGGTCGTGGACTGCCCCACATTGCGGTAGCCGACCTCGGAACGCAGGACCTGAGTTACCTTGGGCTTGTAGACGGTTTCCAGAGGTATGGGCAGTGCGTAATGGGGGCCGGGCCCTGTGGAGCGGTCGTATTTGCCAAAGCGAAGGACAACGCCTTCCTCGTCAGGGTTTACAATATAGATGCCTGAAAGCAGCCAGAGTGCAACAAGAATGACGCCGGCAATGACAAAACCGCGTCCGTCGCCTGCAGATTTGGGCATCTTGAAGCTGAACGGCATGTTAAACTTCCTGCCGCCGTCATTGCCATTGTTTCCGCCGCCGTTATTCCCGCGGCTTCCCCAGAAATCGTTGTCATCCTGATTGTCGGACTGGTCGTCATAATCACGGGGCGGTCTTGTATTCTGCTGCCGTGACCGTTTTTCCTGTAGTTTGTCCCAGTCCCAGTTTTTATGAACTGCTGCGGGAGTTGAACTCATGCGCTAAGGCCCTCCAAAAGGCTGTTATAGGGAATTTCATTCCGGATGAACGGAAAATTCTGTACTAAAGAAGAGCATATATCCAAGCGGCCTGCGGAAAAGTCCGGTAGCCGCCTCATTATCTCTTGCAAACAGTCCTGACTATGTCAGAGGACAGGCAAAAAAGCAAATAGCAAGCCATTTTTGCCGGTTTTGCTGTGGGGTTGTACGGCTTTTCCTCTATTTGCGCTTTTGGGCGAGCCTGGCCTTCTTTCTGCGTTTTCTGGCAGCATAGATATCCTGGATGTGCTGTTTTGCCTTTTCTTTTGCATCAATGCCGTCTGTGGCAGAGGATACGGCAGAGGCCGGCTCTTCATTGCCGGGAACGGGAAAATCATCAGAAGCATTCAGTCCGTCACTGGCGACAGCTTCAGCAGGAAGGAAAGGGGCCGCATCGTCTGTGCCGTTTGGGCTCTCCTTTTGTCCGGCCTGGCTTAAGATGTGCTTCTTCAGATCGCTGTAGACAGTATGCCCTTCCTTTGCATCCTTTCTTGATCTGGCAAGATAGTCTTTCAGGGTGCGCTCTGTAACCGGGAACCCTGCGCTGGTAACAAGCCTGGCCAGATCGGCAGCAGAACACCTGCGGGTTTTCAGCATGCCGTCAAGCTTGTCCTGCACAAGATGCACGACATCGTTCATGGAGAGGCACTCCTTGTCCATGTCCATCTTTGCTTCGTCAAGGACCTTGATCAGGCGCAGGACATCGTTGCCGGAATATTTCCTTCTTTTGGCGGGAAAGGCCTTTGTCTGTGCGGCCTTGGCGGCCTCCTGAACTCCATTCAGGGATTCATCCTGGATTGTGGCCTGCACGGCTGCGGGAGTGGTCATTGTCGTCATACATATTCTCCTTAAAGATGAGGTATAAAGGTATTGAGGTACAGACTGCCTGTGCCCATCACGGTTTCAGGATGTGCTCTGGGACAGACATGAAGTCTATGAAACAGTACTGTAATAGTTTTCTCCAAAATGTCAATAATAAATTTTTTAACTGAATATAAACATGTCAATTCTGGCGTCAAAATAAGCCACTTTTTGTTCAGGTAGCTGTGCCGGCGTATTGTCTTTGCCTGCAAACACCTATACAAAAAACAAGGAGTTCCGCTTCTTAAGAAATTTTTTCGTACAGGAGATTTTCATGCTGGTTACGTTGTCTTCATGGAACGTCAACGGGCTGAGGGCAGTTTCGGCCAAAGAGGACTGGGCGTGGTTTGCACAGACTCCGTCAGATATCATAGGCCTGCAGGAGACCAAGGCCAGTCCTGAACAGCTGCAGGACAATCTGAGGATGCCTGAAGGCTGGCATTCGTATTTTGCTTCAAGCACAGTCAAGAAAGGCTATTCAGGCGTTGCCGTCTACAGCCGCATCAGCCCCCTTTCAGTACAGGCTGAACTGCCGGACCCCAAATGGCAGGGCGAGGGCAGGATTCTCCATCTTGAATACGAACAGTTTCACTTCATAAACGGCTATTTCCCCAACGGGGGAGCCGAAATCCTGGATGAAAACGGCAAGCACCAGGGGCTTTTCAAGCGCCTGTCCTACAAGATGGGCTTTTTTGACGCCTTCTTGCAGTATGTACAGAAGCTGCGCAGAACAAAGCCCGTTGTGGTCTGCGGTGACTTTAATATTGCCCACAAGGCCATTGATCTGGCACGGCCAAAGCAAAATGTCCTCAACACCGGCTTCCTGGAAGAAGAGCGCGCTTTTCTGGACAGCTTTACCTCGCATGGCTTTATCGACACCTTCAGGTATGTTCATAAAGAGGAAGAAGGCGCCTATTCCTGGTGGTCGTACAAGTCCAGGGCAAGGGAAAAGAATATCGGCTGGCGCATAGACTATTTCTTTGTCTCAGAGGAACTTGAGTCCAATATAAAAGACGCCTGGATTGAAAAGGACCAGTACGGATCCGATCACTGCCCTGTCGGGCTCTCTCTTTCTTTTTAGCGTGTTTTTTTGTGAGCCCTGCCTGAAGTGCCGGCACCGGCGTCATCATACTGTATTTCGTCTGTTTTCATGCCTGTTTCAGAGGCCGTGTTGCAGACAAGCGGTGCATCCGGATCTTCTTCGTCAGGCCAGTCCGTGAAGGCATCCTCTTCACAGTATGAGACGCACTGGGCCGAGACGCATTGATCTGAGATACATTGCTCCGGGACGCAGTCATGAGCCTGCAATGCCAGAGGCCCGTCAGAGACCGCTGGAAGAAGATCGGGCGCCTGCCCCAGAAGCTGCATTTCAATGACTTCCAGAAGACGGCCGAGCCCGAAGCCTGTCTCTGCAGAAACCGGCAGGGCACCGGGAATGTTTTTCAGAATGTCTTCCCTGGCAGGCTCCGGCACCTTGTCCCATTTGTTGAGAACGAGAATGGCAGGCATCCCGTCCAGCCCGAGCTGTGCCAGAATCTGGGTCACGGAATCAATCTGCTGGTAGAGGTCAGCGTGGGAGGCATCGGCTACATGGACTAGCAGATCGGCACTGTCCAGTTCCTCAAGCGTGGCGCTGAAGGCCTCCATCAGCTCCTCAGGCAGGTTGCGTATAAAGCCCACTGTGTCTGCCAGGATGATTTCCCTCTGCTGCGGGAAGCGCAGCCTTCTTGTTGTCGTATCCAGCGTGGCAAAGAGCTTGTTTTCCGTGAGAACATGCGAGCGGGTCAGGATGTTGAGCAGGGTGGACTTGCCAGCATTAGTATAGCCTACCAGTGCTGCCAGGGAGAGCCCGCCTCTGGCCCTTGCCCTGCGAGTAAAGGCGCGCTGCCTGCGCAGGGAGTCAAGCTCGGCCTTGATGCGTCCCATGCGTTCGCGGGTGCGGCGCCTGTCTATTTCAAGCTTGGTTTCGCCCATGCCCTTGCCGCCAATGCCGCCCATAAGCCTGTCCATGGTGCGGTTTTTGCCCGTCAGCCTGGGCAGTGCATATTTGAGCCTTGCCAGTTCTACCTGCAGCTTGCCTGCCTTGGACACGGCATGCTGGGCAAAGATATCCAGGATGAGCTGTGTCCTGTCCAGAACTTTGCGTTCCGTAATGTCAGCCAGGTTGTGCAGCTGCGACGGTGCCAGCTCGCCGTCAAAAATCAGCATGTCGGCATGCTGTGAGAGTGCCAGCACTTCCAGCTCTGCCATTTTCCCCTTGCCAAGGCTGTAGTTTCTGCCCCGAACCCTTTGCACCAGGCGTCCGGCGACAGTTATACCGGCTGTTCTGGCCAGTTCTGCCAGCTCGTCAAGGTTGCTTTCCTGCCTGTAGCGTGATTCAGGGGAGAAGGAGACCAAAAGGCAGCGTTTATCTCCGTCTGTTTTCCTCTTGTCTGAGTCTTTTGTGTCCTTGGCCAGTTCTTCTTCTAGGGCCAGCGTTGTGGCAGTCAGCTCTGATTTTGGCTGGTCCCATGGCATCATATCGCCAACAAGATAGGGTTTTTGCGCTGTCGGCGGCAGAAGGTGCGCAGTCTGCCACTGCATGGGCAGGCCGTCTTTGGAAACAGTTATAACATTGATGCTGTCCAGGCGGAGGAAGAGGAGATCCATGAGGTCTTCCTCTGTCAGTCCTTCGCCCGTCAGATGGGTATGCAGGAGCCTGACGCCGCGCAGGCGTGTCACTGCCGTGCGCTGTCTTTCAAGCTCAGGAATAAGCAGTCCGTCCGGCCTGCCTACCAGGATAAGCTGTACCCGTCCTTTCCTGTCTATGAGCAGGCCGATCTGGCGTTCCAGGGAGCGTGCAAGAAGAGCAAGTTCCCTGGCCTGATCAAGCCTGTAGACTTCATCAGACGGGAACTTGCGTTTGCCAAGGCGTTCCAGCGACTTGAGCTGGCTTGGCCTCAGTCCTTGCAGATTGCCTTCTAAAAGGGAAATGGCCTGTCTCCCGTATCAGCGCGGCAGATGCCGCTACGGACGGATATATGATGTAATGAGGGCATCGTAGCGGGCCGTGGCATCAAAGGCACGGGAAGCCATGCGCTGGCGGAAGAGGAGGCTCACGCAGTTATTGTTGGCCTTCATTTCCTCGATGGCGGACTCATACCACTCTGTTCCGGGCAGGACCAGGATGGAATGGAAGTTTTTGGCTGCCGCACGGATAAGACAGGGACCGCCGATGTCTATTTCTTCCACGGCCTGCTCAAGCGAGAGCTGCCTGGAGACAGCGCCGGCAAAGTTGTAGAGATTGACAACCACAAGATCAAAGGGGCGTATTTTCAGCTCCTCCAATACCTGCATGTGTTCGGGGATGTCCTTGTTGGCAAGAATGCCGGCATGAATATGGGGATGCAGCGTTTTGACACGTCCGTTCAGTATTTCAGGAAAGCCTGTAACGGAGCTTACGGACTGAACCGGCAGTCCGGCATCCTGAATAACCTTCATTGTGCCGCCTGTGGAGACAAGCTCCACTCCCTGCTCGACAAGGAAGGTCGCCAAGGGGACAAGCCCCTTTTTGTCGGTAACGCTGAGGATAGCGCGCCGGATGGGCAAGAGATCCATGTAGTTCTCCTACAAACTGGTAGCGTGCCCTGCCTTTTGGCAGCGGCAGCTGAATCAGCTGGCAGGCAGCCCATGCTGCCGGAAACTGAATCAGCATGGTGGCAAGTATTGCACAGAAGGACAGGAAAGGCAAAACGGCCGCTGTGCTTTCAGCAGGCAGTATCTGGCAGTAAGCATACAGAAAGCCTGGTGCATCCTTTGTCCTCTAGCGCGAAAAAGCCTGCAAAAAGAACGTGCTCTCAGAAATGTATTATTAGTAATAACAATAGGTTATACTGGTTTCAATGAGTGTATGATTATATCTTGATATTTTAATATTGATATATGTAGTTTTAGTGAACTTAAGGCGTATCTTTTCTTGACTTTTTGGCGTTGTTTGTGCAAAGGGAGCATGTAAAAATATACTTATTCCCTTCTGTACCACACAGGACAGGGACTCATGCGTACATCTTCTTTTTGCCCTTTTCCGGCAGAACAGGGTGTACGTATCTTTTGCACAATAAGTAAGGAGGATGCCTTGCGTTCTCCTGGCTTAAGCATGTCCTGCCAAGGCAGGATGTGCTGGAGGGGAAACAGGAATTGAGCAATATCAGCAGCAGTCTGCATTCCTGGCATGTTGAAGATTCCGTTGAGCTGTACGGCTTGCACGCCTGGGGCGCAGGGTACTTTGATGCAAATGAAAAAGGGGAAGTGGTAATCTGTCCTTACGGGACAGAAGGCCCCAGAGTCTCCATTCCCGATATTATAGAAGGCATCAAGGCGCGTGGCTATAACATGCCCTGCCTTCTGCGTTGCGAGAATATCCTGGATTCGCAGATAGCCAGCCTGCATGAGTCCTTCAGCAAGGCAATCAAGTCACTGGGCTATAAGGGAAATTACCGCGGTGTTTTTCCCATCAAGGTCAATCAGCAGCAGCAGGTCATAGAAGAAATAGCTGATTTTGGATCACGCTACCATCACGGTCTGGAAGTCGGCTCCAAGGGCGAGCTTATTGCAGCCGTTGCCTATATCAGCGACAGGGAAGCCTGTGTTATCTGCAATGGCTACAAGGACGGCGAATTTATTGACCTTGGCCTGCAGGCCCAGAGGCTTGGCCTCAATGTCATCTTTGTCATAGAGATGCCTGGCGAGCTTGAGATGCTGATTGAACGCTCCCGCCTTCTGGGCATCCGTCCCAAGCTCGGTGTGCGCTGCAAGCTCTCCATGCGTGCAAGCGGCCACTGGGCCGAGTCCGGGGGCGAGCGCTCTGTCTTTGGCCTGTCTCCGTCCGAGATTGTGGACATCATCGACAAATTAAAGGAAGAGGACATGCTGGACTGCATGCGCCTCCTCCACTATCACCTGGGATCGCAGATTTCCAATATCCGCGACATCCGCCTTGGTGCCATGGAAGGCGCCCGTTTTTATGCCGGCCTTGTGGAAGAAGGCTGCCCTATGGGCTATCTGGATCTGGGCGGCGGACTGGCCGTGGACTACGACGGCTCCCATACAAACTACTTTTCTTCCAGAAACTATACCATGGACGAATATGCCATGGATATTGTGGAAGCCATCATGTCCACGCTTGATGAAAGCGGCATTACGCATCCCCATATAGTGACAGAATCAGGCCGTGCAACGGTTGCCTACTATTCCATGCTTCTGTTCAATATCCTGGATGTCAGCAAGATAGAGCCTATGCAGCTTCCTGAAACGCTGGAAGAGGACACGCCTGAGCCTGTAAAAAATCTGCGCGAGGTTCTGGCAAGCATTGCTCCCAGGACATTGCAGGAATGCTACAACGACGCCATCTACTATCGCGATGAAATGCGCCAGCTTTTTGCTACCGGTGCCGTCAATCTGCGCCAGCGCTGCCTCTCGGAACGCTTCTTCTGGACCATTCTTTTGCGCATTGCCGAAGAAAAGGAACACCTGAAGACCATTCCCCGCGATCTCCATGATATTGATACGACGACTGCGGATATTTATTACGGCAATTTCAGCATCTTCCAGTCACTGCCGGACTCCTGGGCCATTGATCAGCTTTTCCCTGTCATGCCTGTGCACAGGCTGAAGGAAAAGCCTGTCCGCAGGGGCATTATTTCCGATATCACCTGCGATTCCGACGGGCAGATAAGCCATTTCATCGACCAGACCGGCAACAAGCGTACCCTGGAACTGCATCCTGTGCATGACGGTGAAGAATACTATCTTGGCGTCTTCCTTGTCGGTGCCTATCAGGAAACACTGGGCGACCTGCACAACCTTATGGGGGATAACAACGTTGTCTCCATCCGCATTGAGGAAGACGGGTCCTACGAGTTCGTGCGCGAGCAGGAAGGCGATACGGTTGCTGATGTCCTCTCGTATGTGGAATATGAGCCCAAGCGCGTTATGGAATCCCTGCGCAGCATGGCCGAGCGTGCCGTGCGCGAGGGGCGTATCACGCCAAGCCAGCGCTTTGCCTTTTTGCAGACATTTGAAGACGGCCTGAGAGGCTATACCTATTTTGAACGATAGCCAGTCTGGCTGGTATCAGAATACCATATCTATGCAGCCTGCCGGTTGCCTGTAAACAAAGGGCGTCCCCATTATCCTTACGGACAACGGGGACGCCCTGACTATGTATAAAGCTTTGGCTTTAGATGGTGCCGGACTGCGGCTCAGCATCCTTGGGAGCATCCTGTCCCGGGAAGACAGGCTCTTTCTGCTCCGCAGGAGGCGTAGGCATACCCTTTTTGTCGGTGGCAAAAAGGGCGGCTTTTTCCTCTGTGGGAGCCTTGCCGACAATAACCCAGGTTTCACCCTTTTTGCGCAGGGCAACCCAGCTGGTCACGTTGGCCTTTGTCGTAACTGTGGCTATGGCTGCCTCTTCGTTCAGTTCCTTGATTTTAGCTTTTTCAAGGCCGGCTACTTCCCAGGGGCAGTCAGCAGCCGTGCTGCGGGAGCATATGGCTGCCATTTCCCCGTTGGCAACGCTGCGCTTGAATGTTTCCTCTGTCTGTCCTTTTATGTTTGTGGCATTCAGAATGAGATCATTCAGCTGGTCATTGATGCCAAACAGCGTGCCAATCTGGTCTGTCAGCTTCATCAGCCCGTTGTCTTTGCTCAGGTTGACAAGCTCATGATAGGCATAGGCATCCATGTCAAACTGGGCAAGAAAGAGAGCACTGTCCTTTTTCTCAAGCGCGCTGGCGGCACGGTCGCATGCTCCCTTGGGACCTGATGATTCACAGCCTGCAAGAGGCATGGCAAGACACATGGTCAGCATCAGGGCCGCACACTTTTTTATGGAAAAAGATCTGTTCAAAATAACACCTCAAAAGTGACGATTCGCAACAGGGGTGGCCAAAAGCTCAAAAGAACAAATGGACTGTCACGCCCTTTGTACACTGTGTCCGGGCACTGGGCAAGACAGTTGCCCAGCCTGAAAAGAAGAAGGATCAGTCCCCTTCCTGAAAAACTTCCTGCAAAACAGTGCAAAGAGCCCTGCCGCAGGTGGCGTGGGCGACATCAAGGCTGAACTGTTCCACTGACGAGCATGGGAGCGTCAGCGTAATCCTGATGTCTGCCCCGTATTCTTCTTCCCTGATGCCGGCACCATGCTGCGCCAAAAGCCTCCGCACCCTGTCGTTGTCTGCATAGTGAAGCTCAAGCGCAAGAAGGCTCTGGCTGACGCACAGCATGACGGGAAGCGTTTCAAGGCACTGGCTTGTGCTGTCCTGGTAGGCGCGTACAAGCCCTCCTGTGCCAAGCTTTATGCCTCCGAACCATCTTGTTACGACACAGCAAAGGTTCCCTATGCCGGAATGAAGCAGTATGCCCAGCATAGGGCGGCCTGCAGTGCCGTGCGGCTCGCCATCGTCATTGGCTCCGACCTGCGCCGTAGAATCCGGGGGGCCGGCATTGAAAGCCCAGCAGTTGTGGGTGGCATCAGCATGGCGTGCACGCATCTCGTCTATGGCAAGACGGGCCTCTGCCGGGGTGGATACCCTGGTGATATGGGTCAGGAAACGGCTGCGCCGTATGACCAGCTCGCTTTCATGCCATTCTCCTGGCGCCAGATTGGGGATGGAATAGCTTTGTTGTGGCATAGATGAAGACAAAAGAGGGGCGCTACGGGAAGATTTGCAAAAATACGCAAAAAAGACTTTACAAAGCAGTAAGGAGAGATTAATTAATAATCATTCCTAACAAAGGAAATTGCATTTCATATGTGATAATAACTCTGCCTCAGGGCAGAAGGAGAAACAAATGAGCAAGACACTTGATAACCTGATGGCCGCTTTTGCCGGCGAATCCCAGGCTAACCGCAAATATCTCGCCTATGCCGCCGTGGCCGACAAGGAAGGAAAGGCTCAGATTGCCAAACTGTTCCGTGCCGCAGCTGCCGCCGAAACAATCCATGCCCATGCGCATCTGCGCAATGCCGGCAAGATCGGCGATACCGATGCCAACCTGCAGGATGCCCTGTCCGGGGAAACCTTTGAATTTACCAAGATGTACCCTGAGATGATCAAGGAAGCACAGGAAGAAGGCAACACCAAGGTGGCCAAATATTTTGATATGGTCAACAAGGTGGAAGAGGTGCATGCCAACCTTTATAAGAAAGCCATTGAAGGCGCCAGCGCTTTTTCCGGCGACTACTACATCTGTCCTGTGTGCGGCTACACCCATGAAGGACCGATGGAAGGCAACTGCCCCGTGTGCGGCGTCAAGGGCTCTTCCTTTACCAAGGTAGACTAATCATACTGGAACAGGGTGTCTTTTCGGAAGAAGCTTCGGAAGTCGCCCTGTTTAAAAAGTCATAAAGGACTGTCCCTCCAAGGCTTTAGGCCGGAGGGACTTTCTTTTATGCGCAGAAAGCATATGCAGAGGTTTGCAGGCTTTCTGAACGGCAAAAAGCCAGTGCCGTCAGTATGAACAGTTTAGTAATGATTTCAAAGTGCTAGGCTAATTGTATCAGGTGTGAAAAAAAGATCTTGCCTCTTGCACGTTCATTGCAATTTTTGAAAAAATAGCGCAACATTCAGCACCAATTATTTTTGGAGGAATGGTACATGCGTCGTCTCGTTACAGGCTATGTCCTGGCTTTGCTTCTCCTGACAGGCTGCGGGTGCAGTATGCCGCAGCCGGCTTCTGCCGCCCCGGCTCCTGCTTCATCAGATACTGCAGCAGAGAGCACTGCGGAAAAAAGCAAGGCACAGCCTGGAAAATTTGATTCCCTGCGCCGCTTCGGACAGGTCCTTGATATAGTCGAGAGAACCTATGTGAAGGAAGTAGGCCAGGGAGAACTGGTTGACGGCGCCATTAAGGGCATGTTGCAGGCCCTGGATCCTCATTCTGCTTTCCTTACAGCAGAAGAATACAAGGAAATGCAGGAGCAGACAGTCGGCGAGTTCTTCGGCATCGGTGTCGAAATCACCCAGGACAACGGAAAAATCCTGGTCATGACCCCCATTGAGGACACTCCTGCTTTCAAGGCAGGCATGAAGACAGGTGACGTCATCCTGACCATTAACGGCCAGAGCACCGTGGAAATGTCCCTTCAGGATGTTGTTTCCCGCATACGCGGGCCCAAGGGAACCAAGGTAGAGCTCACCATCATGCACGCTGATTCCATGGAGCCTGTTACCGTAAGCCTGGAACGCGATGCCATTCCGATTATCAGCGTCAAGAGCAGGAAGCTGGAAGACGGCTACTACTGGGTCCGCATTACCCGTTTCTCCGAGCGGACTACGGATGAACTGGCAGAAGCTCTTAAGAAGGCTGAAGAAGACTGTGCTGCTACAGGCGGAATAAAGGGCATAGTGCTTGATTTGCGCAATAACCCCGGCGGGCTTCTCAATCAGGCAGTGAGCGTGTCTGACATGTTCCTGCAGAAGGGAAGCATTGTCAGCATACGCGGCCGTGACGGCACGCCCGGCTACAACTATGACGCCACCGACAAGCCTGATGACTGCCATGCACCCATGGTCGTGCTCATTAATGCCGGTTCTGCCTCTGCCTCTGAAATCGTTTCCGGTGCGCTCAAGGACCATCACCGTGCCCTTTTGTGCGGCGAGCGTTCTTTTGGCAAGGGCTCTGTGCAGAACGTCATTCCGCTTGCCGACGGTTCCGGACTCAAGATTACCGTTGCCCTCTATTACACTCCCAACGATATTTCCATTCAGGCTGAAGGCATTACTCCGGATGTGGAAGTGCCCTTTGTGGAAACGACAAAGAAGGAGCGTGACAGACTGTTGCTCCGCGAAGCTGACCTGAACCGCCATCTTGAAAATGGCAGCGCAGACAAGGCCAAGGACAAAGCCAAGGCCAAGTCCAAAAAGGATGACAGCAAGGACGAGGCTTCTGTGAAAACAGATGGCAAGGCCGGCACTGAAACAGAAGCAGAGGAGCAAAAGACTTCCGATCAGGCAGACAAGGACAAGAAGCCTGAAGAAAAGGAAGTGAAAGAAGCTCTCTCCAAGGATAACCAGCTCAGGATGGCCTTGCAGCTGGTCAAGGGCCTTCCCAGCATGCAGAAGCTCAAGAACTAGCGGTACTGCACAAGAGAATATGCTTTCGTAAACTATGTAGAGAGCCATGCTGTTAATCCAGTGGATATCAGGCATGGCTCTCTTTGCATCAGGAATGCCTGTGAAAAAGAACAGCAGTAGCTGGCAGGCAGTGTTATGAGGAACTTAAAAATGAGCAATGATACAATAACTGTTGGGTGTATTGGCTGCGGTAATATGGGCGGTGCCATCCTGGCAGGCCTGGGCAGCAAGGATGGCTACAGGCTGTCCGGATATACCAGGACCATGTCCCGCCTTGAGCCTCTTGCCTCGTGCGGAGTGGAAGCCTGCCAGAACGCCAATGACCTTGTTGCTCACAGCGACTATGTCATCCTGGCTGTCAAGCCGTATCAGATAAAGGATGTGGTCAAGTCCCTGGACAAGGCTCTTCTTAAAGGCAAGGTGCTCATTTCACTGGCGGCAGGAGTCAGCATGGCCACCATAAAGAAAGCCTGCAAGGATGCCTGCCCTGTAGTGCGCTGCATGCCCAATACGCCGGCCATGGTCGGAGAGGGCGTCTTTGCCCTGTGCTTTGCTGAAAGCGTTGCAGAAGAACAGAAAGAAGACATCCTGCACATCTTTTCAGACCTGGGCATGGTTTTGCCCATAGCCGAGGAAAGCTTTACAGCCTTTTCAGCTCTCATCGGTGCAGGGCCGGCCTATGTTTTTGAGCTTATGCAGGGGCTTGTCATGGCAGGCGTTACGCTTGGCTTTGGCCATAAGGATGCACGCAGCATGGTGGAAGCCCTGTTCTCAGGCTGTGCCAAGATGGCGCAGCAGAATAAGGATACGCATCTTATAGCCCTCAGGGACAATGTCTGCTCCCCTGCAGGGCTGACCATAGCCGGTGTAAACCGCATGGCAAAAGATGGCCTGGCCGGAAAGCTCTGCGATGCTGTCATGGCTTCCATGAAGCGCGGCAAGGAAATGGAAGGATAGCCTGAAGAATAAAAAAAGGGGGCCGAATGCCCCCTTGAGTGGCAGGACAGGAGTGTGGAAGACCATGCCTGTCCTGCCTTTTGTTTTGCCGCTTCCTTACTCTTCCGTCATGGTGTAACGCATGGACGGTCCCTTGCCGGACTTTGTGGCATAGCCTGCCTTCACCAGTTCCTGCAAATCATACTGGGCCGTCCGCATGGAGACGTCTGCCAGGTTTTGGTATTCCTGGCGTGAAAACGTTCCAAGCCTGCGCAGGTCAGGCAAAAAACGTGCGAGACGATCTGATATGGCCTGATGTCCTCCCTGCGTTTCATCAGAACGGTTTGTATTTTCTGAATCCGGATCTCCACTACGGACCTGCTTGCCAGAGCTGCTGCCAGCTACATCATCAGCCGTGGCAGAAGGCTTTTCCTCATCTATGCCATCCGCCTTATGTTCGGAGGATTCCTCATTAAAGCCAGGGGGGAGAATGATTTCCTGCTCTTTTTGGGCAGTAGCATCCTCTCCTTGCAGATTTTCTCTTTTCTGATCCCCTATACGCAGGTGCCTGGGCAGAATCAGATCCCCTTCGCAAAAAGAGAGTGCAGATGAGATAACATTGCGGAGCTCGCGTACATTCCCAGGCCAGTGATAGTGCATAAGCTGGCTTAAGGCTCCCTTGCTGATTCCTGGTATCCTGCGCAGGCGTCCGGAGTCCTGTACTGCCTGCCGCAGGAAGGCCATAATAAGATAGGGAATGTCCATCTTGCGGTCCCTGAGAACAGGAGTGTGGATGGTTACGACCGCCAGACGGAAATAGAGATCCTCACGGAAGTTGCCCTTGGCCACTTCTTCCTGCAGGTCTGCATTGGTGGCGGCTATGACCCTTGTATTAAAGGGCACCTTGCTGTCAGAACCCAGCGGATTTATGCACCTGTCAGAGAGAGCCCGCAAAAGGGCAATCTGTACCTTGGGGGAAGCCGTGCCTATTTCGTCAAGCATGAGCGTGCCGCCCTCAGCTGTCAGGAATGCACCCTTGCGTCCGGATTTTGCTTCTGTATAGGCGCCCTTCACGTGCCCGAAGAGAGTGTCCATGAGTAGCGCTTCGTCCAGGGCTCCGCAGTTAATGGTAATGAACGGGCCGTTTCTCCTGTCGGAAAGATTGTGGATGGCCCTGCTTGTCAGCTCCTTGCCGGTTCCTGTTTCGCCAGTGACCAGCACATCCATATGGGAATTGGCCACGCGCTGTATTTCCTGGCGCAGCTGGTTAATTTCGCGGCTGACGCCGATAAGCCCGTCTTCGGGATATTCGACATTCTTGGGCATGTCCTTTGCTTCTTCAAGCTGGACCCTGGCAAGGATAAGCGAGTCCTGCTTGTCCCTGTCGTCTTCCAGCGAGCGGAGCATGCCAAGAATGCGGTTTGTGCTCTGGCGTATCTCTTTCAGTTCGTATGGCTCATCCCTTTCCGGCAGCGGCGAGGTGACTCCTTTGAGGGAGGAATCATCCATATCTTTTTTAAGCTGATTTAATGACTTTCGCAGCGAGCGGGAAAAACAGGCTACTGAAAGAACCATAAAGAGTACTGTTACAAGGAAGGCAAAACAGTAGGTGCTCTTGAGGTCGCGTCCCTGGGCCAGGTCTGCAAAGCTGGGCTGAAGCATGACAATGCCGCCTAGTACGGTCTTCTGATCTGCTTCCTTGCCTGCAGTATAGATTATGGGAGCATAGCTGACTGTATCTGCAGTCTGGGGCCCCTCATTCCACGCCCTGTCATCAGTGAAAAAGATGCCGCTTTTATCGGCCTTGATTTCTTTTATCATCTGCCAGTAGCCGTAGTGGTTTGCATTGGGACGAAAAGCGTGGCTAAAACCGGGGCGGCCGAAATCTCCGTGCATGCCGGATCTTCCTGCATCAAGGGACATGCTTCCCAGGGTGCCGTCCAGCTTCATCTGGAAAATCATCCAGCCGTTGTTGTCAATAAAGAGCACCAGGGGGGCTTCAGCTGCATCTGCAGATTTTATGGAAAAATCGGCAATGACCTTCTGAAGAATATTGAGATCAACAGAAAGGGTCAGGTAGCCGGCAAAGGTGCCGTCGCTCAGAATGACCGGCGTCGTAAAGCGCATGACCTCCATGCTGACGCGCACCTTTGGCTTGTTCCTTTCATCAGGCTCCAAAGGATAGATAACTTCGGTGGGCTGGCTTAAGAGTACCTCATTTTCCTTGGGCATCTGCAGGCTGGAAAAAGGGGAATTGTTCAGGGAGTCGAGCTGTTCTGCGGGAATGTCATGAACCTGTCCGTCGTACATGACCCAGAGATAGCGTTCATGTGCTTCCTTGCCTGTTCCGATAAAGGCCGTCTCCCTGAAACGCATGTCGCCCAGCTGGTTCAGGGCCTGCATACGCCTGCGCAAACGCATGCGCAGTTCTTCAAGGCTTGAAGATCCCGCAGCCAGTGTCGCAATCTGGTTGCGCGTTTCTGCCAGAAACTGGGAGACAGCATAGCCTACGGCATGTGACTGAATAAATGTCTTTTGCGCAACAGAATCCTGCAAGGTATTTTCAACACGATCATGCGTCGCAGCAAAGACGATAACGAGCATCAGGATGGGAATCGGCAGGAAAAAATAGAGCAGGCGCCGGTTCAGGCTTATGCCGGATAACATATTTACTGACTGTGAGCGAATATTTCGTATGGAAAAAGGCATTTGCGACATGCTGCACTCCTGATTGCAAGGTAAAACCAATATACGCCAGGAAAATTTCTCTTGCAACTTTTTTCACAAGGTATCAGAGGGTTTGGCCGTGACAGGAGAACACAGATTGTGAAAAAATCGCGCAATGGCACACACTATGCTTTGTAAAAAACGGCGTTAAGGAATTCAGATTCGCAATCCCTCAATCTAAATTCAAGGAGTGTGCTTTATGTTGCGACTGAAAAGGTTATTTACATGGTGTATAGGCTGTTTCACAGCCATGATGCTGTTAGCCCCCAGTATGGCATTAGCCGCCAAGAAGGCCGCAGCCA
>CAVLCT010000002.1:0-9763 GCA_963661665.1 Bulleidia sp.
TTAAATGTTGTATACCAGGCTTTCTCAAAGGGAGAGAGCTTGGTCATGTCAAGCTCTTTGCCGGAAGCAGGATGCTTGCTCATGTAGTTTGCTGACATGCCTGTTTCTATGCCAAGCAAAAAGCCCAGTTTTGCATCTGTTGAGGACTGCTGCCATATTTTGCCGGTCAGCTGGTCAATGCGGTGCGTGATGCTCTTGTGAGCAGCCGGTGCCTGACCGGAAGCCGCTTCCTTGGCGTGAGCCGGAACAGAGGCTATCAGGCAGGCTGCGAGAAGAAGAGCAGAAAATCGAACCATGGTTCCTCCTTTCTGTAGAACCTATAAAAACATGGCCTGTATTTTTCCCTAGCAGGAAACAGGGCCGTAGGCAAACAGTATTTATGCCTGCAGTGCCTTCTCTATCATGTCGTGGAAGCGTGAGAAGAGATAGTGGCTGTCATGGGGGCCGGAGGCGGCCTCCGGATGGTACTGCACGCTCATGACATGCTGGCTTGGGCAGTACAGCCCAGACAGGGTGCCGTCATTGAGGTTGATATGGCTGGCCTCAATGTGGGGGCAGCCATCCAGGACGACGCAGAAGCCGTGGTTATGCGAAGCAATTTCGATATGGCCGGTGGCAAGATCCTTGACCGGGTGGTTGGCTCCGTGATGCCCGAACTTCATCTTGGTCGTATGGGCGCCAAGTGCCAGTCCCAGAAGCTGGTGCCCCAGGCAGATGCCGGTGATGGGGAAGGTCTTCATCAGCTCGCGGATGTTTTCAATGACATCGGTCAGGGTGGCAGGATCTCCGGGGCCGTTGGAAAGGAAAACTGCCTGGGCGCCGCTCTTGCGGGCCTGTTCTGCCGTAAAGTCCGGCGGAACCATGACAGGCGAGAAGCCTGAGGCAATGAGCTCGCGGATAATGTTCCACTTGATGCCAAAATCATAGACCAGCAACCGTATGCTCTTGTCGCCTATGAAGGGCAGGCGTCCGTCGCTTTGTGCCGTAACCGGCTTGGGTGCTCCCTTGTACCAGACATAGGGGCCCTTGGGCGCCACGTTGGGCACAAGGTTCTGTCCCTCCATAGTGGGCAGGGCGCGTGCCTTGGCCACAAGGCTTTCGGGATTAAGATCCCTGGTGGATATCATGCAGCGCATGGATCCGCCGTTGCGCAGCTGTATGGTCAGGGCCCTGGTGTCCAGGCCTTCCATGCCGGGCACGCCCTGTTCCATCATGTACTGGGGCAGGCTCTTGGTGGCCCGCCAGTTGGAAGGCTCCTTGCAGCATTCTTTGACAAGCAGGGCACGCATGTGGATGCCGGAGGATTCCATATCCTCGTCATTGATGCCGTAGTTGCCGATGAGAGGGTAGGTCAGGCAGACAAGCTGGCCGCAGTAGGATGGGTCGGTCAGGACTTCCTGATAGCCGGTCATGCCGGTATTGAAGATGACCTCGCCGCCTGTTTCAAATTCTCCGGTGAAGGATCTGCCTTCCAGCGTGAACCCGTTTTCCAGGGCAAGAAGTGCTTTCATACTCATTCTCATATCACCCCGCCAAGGGGAGGGGGACAGCCCACAGGCTGTCCCTGGGATACATTCTTATATATTGCTCGGAAAAAGTGCTCTTCTGCCACGACTAGCGCGCATCCTCCGGAGGACGCGGCGAGGAGTGGGAGGCATAGTATTCCTGCAGGCTCTTGACGCTTATCTTCTTGCCCCTGACAGCGCCTATGGCGCAGGCAGTAGCCCTTGCCCCCTGGATGGTGGTGCAGCAGGGGATTTCGTACTGCAGGGTTGTGCGGCGTATTTCCTTGCCTGCATAGGTAGTGCTCTTGCCGGAAGCCGTGTTCACGACAAGGTCGATTTCATGGTTGATGAGCTTGTCCACAACATTGGGACGGCCTTCCTGCACCTTGAGGACGGTCTCGACAGTGAGCCCCTTCTCCCTCAGCATGGCGGCAGTGCCGCGGGTGGCGCAGAGACTGAAGCCCAGATCCGCATACATGCGGGCGATTTCCACCAGGCTTTCCTTGTCCCTGTCATTGACGGACAAAAAGACCGTGCCCTTTTCAGGCAGCTTGTCGCCTGCTGCAATCTGGCTCTTGAGGAAGGCTTCGGCAAAATTGGGGCCCATGCCCATGACTTCGCCGGTGGAATGCATCTCGGGTCCCAGAATGATGTCCACGTTGGGGAAGCGGTTGAAGGGCATGACGGCTTCCTTGACGCAGGTAAAGCCGCCCTTCCTCATGCTCCAGGGATCGAGTTCCTCCAGTGTCTTGCCCAGCATGACCTGGGTTGCCATGTAGGCCAGGGGCACGCCCGTAGCCTTGGACACAAAGGGCACCGTGCGCGAGGCCCTGGGATTGACCTCGATGATGAAGAGCTCATTGCCCCTCAGGGCAAACTGGATGTTCATCAGGCCTATGACCCTGAGCTCCCTGGCAAGCGCCTCGGCCTGCAGGGCAATGAGGGAGACGTGGTCGTAGCTTAAGGAGTAGGGAGGCAGCACGCAGGCAGAGTCGCCTGAATGGATGCCTGCTTCCTCGATGTGCTCCATGATGCCTGCGACATAGACGTCCTTGCCGTCGGAGAGGACGTCCACGTCTATCTCGATGGCGTGCTGCAGGAACTGGTCTATGAGGATGGGATGCTCGGGGCGTTCCGGAACCTGCTCATGGAAGTAGTCCACCAGCTCTTCCTTGTCGTAGACAACGGCCATGGCCCTGCCGCCCAGGACATAGGAGGGACGCACCATGACGGGATAGCCTACCTTTTCAGCAACAACTATGGCCTCGTCAAGGCTCATGGCCGTTCCGTTGCGGGCCTGCATTAAGCCAAGCTTGTCAATAAGTGCCTGGAAGCGCTCGCGGTCCTCGGCCCTGTCGATGGCATCAGGAGATGTTCCCAGGATACGCACGCCTGCGCGCATCAGGGGCACTGCCAGGTTCAGCGGCGTCTGGCCGCCGAACTGTACGATGACGCCCTCGGGCTTTTCGGCCTCGATGATGTTCATCACGTCTTCAAAGGTCAGTGGCTCGAAGAAGAGGCGGTCTGACGTGTCGTAGTCCGTGGACACGGTTTCGGGGTTGGAGTTGACCATGATGGCCATGATGCCGGCGTCGCGCAGGGCAAAGGAGGCATGGCAGCAGCAGTAGTCAAATTCAATGCCCTGGCCTATGCGGTTGGGGCCGCCGCCAAGGATGACGACCTTGCGCTTCTCGTCCACCTTCATTTCACTGCCTGTCTCGTAGGTGGAGTAGTAGTAGGGCGTATAGGCCTCGAACTCGCCGGCACAGGTATCAACCAGGTAGTAGGTCGGTGCAATGCCCAGGCTCTTGCGCAGATCCCTGACATCGCTTTCTGGACGCTTCCACATCTCTGCCAGCTGGCGGTCCGAGAAGCCAAATTCCTTGGCCTGGCGCATGAGCGTGGCAAGCTCGGGGTTGAGTGCCGTCATGTCGTTGCCTATGCCGAAATCGCGTATGGCTGTCTCCATATGCACGATATCCAGCATCTGGCGCAAAAACCAGGGGTCAATGCCTGTCAGCTCAAAGAGCTCCTCAACGCTCATGCCCTGCAGCATGGCCTGGCGCAGGGCAAAGATGCGCCTGGAATTGGGCGTGCGCAAAAGCGGCACAAGCTCTTCCTTGCTCGGAAGCTCATGGCGGAAGTTGAATCCTAAGCCGGTGGCGCCGATTTCCATGGAGCGCAGGCCTTTTTGCAGGGCTTCCTTGAAGGTCCTGCCTATGCTCATGGCCTCGCCCACGCTCTTCATGGACGTGGTGAGCACGTCCTTGGCGCCGGGGAATTTCTCGAAGGTAAAGCGGGGAATCTTGACGACGCAGTAGTCGATGGCAGGCTCAAAGCTGGCTGCCGTTTCCCTGGTGATGTCGTTGCGCAGCTCGTCAAGCGTATAGCCTACGGCAAGCTTGGCCGCTATTTTGGCAATGGGGAAGCCGGTGGCCTTGGAGGCAAGTGCAGAGGAACGGGACACGCGGGGGTTCATTTCGATGACCACCATGTCGCCGTTAGTGGGATTGATGCCGAACTGAACGTTGGATCCGCCTGTCTCAACGCCTATCTCGCGCATGATGGCAATGGTGGCGTCACGCATGCGCTGGTACTCGACGTCTGTCAGGGTCTGGACAGGGGCAACGGTGATGGAGTCGCCGGTATGCACGCCCATGGGGTCGAAGTTTTCAATGGAGCAGACGATGACGACGTTGTCGTTTTTGTCGCGCATGACCTCCATTTCCATTTCCTTCCAGCCAATGACGCTCTGCTCAATCATGACTTCGGAAACAGGGGAGGCCGCAAGGCCGCGCTGGGCAACAGCCTCAAGGTCTTCAAAATTGTAGGCGATGCCGCCGCCTGTGCCGCCCAAGGTAAAGGCAGGGCGCACAATAAGCGGGAAGGGCAGCGTCTTGCCAAGCCTGCGTACATCCTCCATGGAACGGGCAATGCCGGACTGGGGCACCTTCAGCCCTATGCGCTCCATGGCTTCCCTGAAGAGTTCGCGGCTTTCGGCCTTTTCAATGACATGTTCGTTGGCGCCTATGAGCTCGACGCCGAATTTGTCCAGGACGCCGCGCTTGTAGAGGGCAAGGGCCGCATTGAGGGCCGTCTGTCCGCCAAGGGTGGGCAGAATGGCATCAGGGCGTTCCTTTTCCACAATGGCTGCCAGGGACTGAGGCTCAATGGGCTCAATATAGGTGGCATCCGCCATGGCCGGATCAGTCATGATGGTGGCCGGATTGGAATTGACAAGAACGACTGTGTAGCCTTCTTCTTTGAGGGCTTTGACAGCCTGGGACCCCGAATAGTCAAATTCGCAGCCCTGGCCGATCACGATGGGGCCGGCGCCGATGACGAGGATCTTGTGCAGGTCAGTGCGTTTTGGCATGAGCATTCCCTATGGTTGAGGTGCTGTGCGGGCTGCTGGGCAGTCAATTCCGCGCATACGATGTGATGAAAGCAGGCCGGCTTTAAGGGCGCGGTCGCCGTTTCTGAACGGTGCCTCTTTCTCCTGCCGGCAGGCTAGTGTATTCCCTAAACGGCTAATAATAAGGATGAGTTCGTTTTATTGTCAAGATACCGTTTATTTGTCTTTACAATGCAGTTTTGGCCGGAAGCAAAAACAATTTCTGGTATTTTGCCGCTGAACTCTTGCATGTATGCCTTATTTCAGGCTGATGCATCAGGATTATGTAATGCACCCTGCCTAGCCTGTTCCTGTCATGCAATGACAATTTGCAGCGGGCACAGATACAAAAGCCCCGGCTTCTCATCCTGAAATGGAAAAGCCGGGGCCGTATTGCAAAAGTACAGCTAAAGAAACAGCAAGGCTATCTGGACTTACTTTGTCTCAGCAAGATGCTTCTTTGCCCTGGCATACTGCATCAGGCGCAGGGAGTGCAGGCGGATAAAGCCGGCTGCATCATGATGGTCGTAGTCGCTGTCTTCAAAGGTGGCCAGTTCCTTGTTGAAGAGGGAGAAGGGGGAGGTGCGGCTTAAGGGCCACACGCCGCCCTTGTACAGCTTGGCAGTGACTGAGCCTGTCACCATTTCCTGGGCCTTGTCCATGAAGGCCTGCATGGCCTCGCGCTCGGGGCTGAACCAGTAGCCGTCGTACACGGCTTCGGAATAGGGCACTGCCAGCTGGTTGCGGATGGAGAGCACGTTGCGGTCAAGGCAGAGGCCTTCCAGATCCTGGTGCAGGATGTAGAGGATGGTGCCGGCCGGGTTTTCATAGACGCCGCGGCACTTCATGCCCACATAGCGGTTTTCCACGATGTCGGAGCGGCCGATGCCGTGCTTGCCGCCCAGGATGGCCAGCTCGTGCACGATTTCGTAGGGGGACATCTTCTTGCCGTTGATGGCAACGGGATTGCCCTTCACAAAATCGACGGTGATTATTTCAGGCTCATTGGGAGCTTCTTCCACGGGCACGCAGCGTTCGTGGCAGGACTTGTCCGGGGCCAGGCCCGGATCCTCAAGCTCGGATCCCTCGAAGCTGGTGTGCAGCATGTTGGCGTCCATGCTGTAGCGCTTGGCGCCGCTGGAAATCGGGATGCCGTTGGCATCGGCAAAGGCATTGAGGGCCGTGCGGCTCATGAGGTCCCATTCGCGCCAGGGGGCGATGACCTTGATGGCAGGATCAAGGGCCTTGGCGGAAAATTCAAAGCGCACCTGGTCGTTGCCCTTGCCTGTGGCACCATGGGCTATGGCATCGGCGCCTTCCTTGTGGGCTATGTCAACCAGGGCCTTGGTGATGATGGGACGGGCAATGGATGTGCCCAGAAGGTACTTGTTTTCATAGAGGCCTGCGGCGCGCAGCATGGGGAAATAATAGTCCCTGGCCATTTCTTCGCGCAGGTCCATGACATAGGCCTTGGTTGCGCCTGTCTTGTAGGCTTTTTCCTCTACGCCGCTCAGATCCTCGGGCTGTCCCAGGTCTGCAGTCATGGTGATGACTTCGCAGTTGTAGGTGTTGATGAGCCATTTCAGAATAACGGATGTATCAAGGCCGCCGGAGTAGGCGAGTACAACCTTTTTGATATTTGCCATGTGTTTCCTTCCTTAAAGTGGACAGGGCTTTGCGCCCTGTTTCAGATATAAGCGAGCCTTGCGGCCGTTATTTCCAGAAAATTTTGATGAGATTGGTGCCCTTGTTGGTTATCTTGCCGCCGTCGCGGTGCATGCCGGCCGTAATGACGCAGCAGTCGCCGGGACGGAATGCCGGATTGTCCCTGATGAAGTCTTCGGCCCTGTCCAGGTGGCTCGGGCTTTCATCTTCAACCAGCACGGGGATGACGCCCCAGGAATAGTTGAGATACTTGACTGCCGACTTGTCCGGCGTCAGGGCAAAAATCTGCTGCTGCGGCCTGAAGTTGGCCACCTTGCGGGCGGACTTGCCGCTCAGGCTGTGTATGACAAAGGCCTGGGCGCGCGCCTTCCTGGCCAGAAGGCAGGCTGAGTAGGCAAGATAGGACGGGATGTTGCGGCGGTCGGGCTCCTCTATCTTGCGGCTTTCCATCAGAAGCTCCTCGGCTTCGTTGGTGATGTTGCGCATGTAGCGCACCGTTTCCACAGGGAACTTGCCCATGGCCGTTTCCTCGGACAGCATGACGCAGTCCGCACCGTCCAGCACGGCATTGGCCACGTCCGTCGTTTCCGCCCTGGTGGGAGACGGGGAATTGATCATGGAGAGCAGCATCTGCGTTGCCACAATGACAGGCTTGGTCGCCTCGTTGCAGGCCCTGATAATCTGCTTCTGGATGCTGGGCAGCTTGGGCAGGGGGCATTCCACGCCGAGATCGCCCCTGGCAACCATGACAATGTCAGTCTCTGCCAGGATGGCAGGCAGATTGTTGACGGCAGCCTGGCGTTCCAGCTTGACGCAGATGGGGATGTTGCGTGCGCAGTTGGCCGTGATAATCTCCCTGGCTTCGCGCACATCGTCTGCTGTCTGCACATAGGACATGGCTATGGCGTCAACGCCCAGCGCTATGCCGTCCACAAGGTCCTTTTTGTCCTTGTCGGTGAGGGCGCGCACGCGCGTGCTTTTTCCTGGCAGGGCAAGCCCCTTGCGCGAGGTAATGGTGCCCGAGTTCTTGGCCTCAAGAATGACAAGGTCATCAGGACGGCGCCCGACGACTATGAATTCCAGGCCGCCGTCGGCCAGCACAAGCCTGTCGTGCTCGACAAGGCTTTCCAGGATGACATCGTGATCAAAGGGCAGGTAGGGCATGTCCGTGCAGTACTTGTCCGAGGGGCCAAGCAGAAGCTGCATGCCGGCTTCTGCCTGTATGCTTTTTTCCCGTATGTCGCCAAGACGGATCTTGGGACCGGAAAGATCCTGCATAATGGTAATGGGCCTGCCCACTTCCTTTTCAACCTTGCGGATCCTGGCGATGATATCGACAAAATCCTTTGCCGAGCCATGGGAGAAGTTGAGCCTGAAGATGCTGGCACCGGCAAGGGCCAGGCCTTTCAGGACTTCCTCGGAGTTGGAAGCAGGGCCGATAGTGGCGACAATTTTTGTCTTGTTCATAATATGTCAGCTGTATGGCAATTTCAGAAGGGGGAAGAAACCACCCGTGTGGTACCAATAAAGAATAAGTCTACTATGCTTTTATATGGCTGTCTATAGGATGATGCAAGGCTGGATCATCATCTAAATAGTTGTAAGTTTTGAGTAAAATGCTGTCAGGATCTTCCTTCGGCCTGCCGGTCTCAGGCAGGATAAATAGGTGGCAGAAAGACCAGTATTGTGCTAGAGAAAACTCCGTATGGCCTTATTTTGCGGTTATGCGGCAGTCCCTGTCTTCTTTTGCAAGGCAGGGGATGCTTCTTTTTTGCTATTTTTTTGAGGGTATTCGTTGAAACAGGCAGGAAAAGACGCTTTGTCAGCAGTGCCTTTGTCAGTGTCCCCCGAAACGGGGCATGACAGCGGCAGGGCCAGGCATATACCAGTCCTGAAGGACGAGGTGCTTGCCTGTTTTGAACCTCTTGCCTTGAGGTTTGCACAGACGGGCCGCCCCCTGCGCTTTCTTGATGGCACGTTAGGCCTTGGCGGGCACAGTGAGGCCATATTAAATGCCTTTCCCGGAAGCCGGCTTCTGGGGCTTGATCGTGATACAGAGGCCCTTGCCCTTGCAGGGGAGCGCCTGTCTCCCTTCGGGGACCGTTTTTCTGCCATGCATGCCACCTTCAGCAGCTTTGCCTCTGCCCTGGATGCAAGAGGCTGGGACAGGACAGACGGAGCCCTGATTGATATAGGCGTTTCTTCCATGCAGCTTGACGAGGGCGGGCGCGGCTTCAGCGTACATGCCGACGGTCCCCTTGACATGCGCATGGACCCTTCGTCCGGAGCCCCGTCAGCCAGGGATATCGTCAATACATGGGATCAGAAGGCCCTGCGCGACTGCATTGCCACTTTTGGCGAGGATCCTATGGCAGACCGCATAGCAAGGGCTGTCTGCGAGGCCAGGGCCAGGGCGCCCATTGCCACCACCGGAGAGCTTGCAGCCATTGTGGAAAGGGCTTATCCCGCTTCATGGCGGGCCAAATCAAGGCATCATCCTGCCACAAGGACCTTCCAGGCCCTGCGTATGAAGGTCAACGACGAACTTGGGGAGCTTGGCGCCTTTATGGACGGCATCCTTGCCAGGCTGTCTGTTGGCGGAAGGCTCTGTGTCATTACCTTCCATTCCCTTGAGGACAGGCTGGTGAAGCAGAAGATGCGCGAGTGGAGCAGAGGCTGCATATGCCCGCCGCATGTGGCTGTGTGCCGCTGCCACCATGTTCCCGAGGTATCACTTGTGACCAGAAAGCCTCTCACGGCAACTCCCACAGAGCTTGCCCTGAATCCCAGGGCCAGTTCCGCAAAGCTGCGCTGCTGCGAGAAGCTGTGTGATCCCGCCTTCAAAGGAGAATGCGATGGCTGACAGAGAGCAGCTGGCCTCCAGGGTCAGAAAGGTGGCAGACAGCCCCCTTTTCACAGGGTGGCGCTGGTCCTGGTGCCTGGGCATCAACATCGCTATTGCCGCAGCAAGCGGCCTGTACCTTGTCTGGGCCGGCATTGAGATGACGGACCTCACCTATTTTATCAATCTTGAAGAATCGCGCTATAATGAGAAAAGGGAGATCCATGCCAAGCTCCAGGTGGAGCGGGACAGCCTCCTGTCTCCTGCCGAGCTCAGGGCAAAGGCGCAGAAGTACGGCATGAAGGAGTCTGCCCCCGGGCAGATACGGCGTCTTGATCCGGTTCAGCCCGGAGTGTC
>CAVLCT010000002.1:9809-55505 GCA_963661665.1 Bulleidia sp.
ATTGCGCTGCCACGATGCAGGCAGCGGTATCCGGGGCAGAAGGGACAGTATGGCAGTACAGGAAGAGATGACGCAGGAGTAGCAGGGGAATGGCTTTCTTTTTTTCAAAGCGCAGGGCAAACAGGGCAGGAACTGTTTCCTCAGAGCCATCCCGCCAGGATACGCAGCCGTCAGGGCAGCATTCACCGGATATGCAGCCAGGCTTCCGCCATCCCTCTTCCGTGGATGACCAGAAAATCAGCACGCCCATACCGAACAGGCGGCTTGACAGTGAAGAGATTTTTCATCACGCGGCGGAAGAGCATACCGGGCCTGCCGGCGGGATCAACGAGGTTTTGCAAAGCCAGGAGGCGCAGGACTTAAGCCATGAGGAAGCCGGTGCAGAGCACGATGACGGCAGCCGTTTCCGCATCAATGTCCTGTTTGTCATCCTGTGCACTGTTTTTTTAGCGCTCTGGTGCCGTGCCGGCTACCTGCAGCTTTTTCAGGGCGAGTGGCTTGCCGAAAAGGCCAGGCGGCAGCATGTGACAAAGGAGTTTGTGACAGGCAGGCGCGGCAACATCCTGGACAGGGAGGGCAATGTCCTTGCCCGCAGCGTCGAGAGCAGCTCCGTGTATGCCAATCCGCAGGAAATCAAGGATCCTCTCCTGACAGCCAATACGCTGGGCCCCATTCTGGGCATAAATCCCCAGTCCATTTACGACAAGCTGTCCAAGTACAGGAACAAGCAGTTTGTCTATCTCAGGCGCCAGGTGGATGACTATACTGTTGCCGGCATCAAGGAGGCGCACCTGCCCGGCATTGCGCTCCTCAAGGAATATGCCCGCGTCTATCCTTCCAAGCACATGGCGGGCCAGCTGCTTGGCTTTGTCGGAGACAAGGAAAAGGGGCTTGAGGGCCTGGAACGTTCCCTGGACAGCCGTCTGTCATGCCCTGCCCGCGGCGAGCAGCTGGTCCTGCGCGACGCCACCGGGCGCCGTTTTTATATGCGCCGTGACGGCGAAAGCGATCCCCATGGCGAGGACGTCCATCTTACCATAGACGGCCAGCTGCAGCTTTTTGCGGAAGAGTCCGTCGCCAAGGCCGTGCGCGACGCAAAGGCTGCCTGGGGCGGGGCTCTGATTGTCGATGTCCCGACCGGCGAAATCCTGGCCTGGGCCCAGTTCCCGTTTTTCAACCCCAATGCCTTTGCCAAGGCCACGCCGGCCGTGTACCGCAACAGGCTTGCCCAGGATGCCCTGGAACCAGGATCCACCTTCAAGCCACTGGTCCTGGCTTCTGCCATGCAGCAGCGGCTCGTGGGGCGCGATACGCCCATCAATTGCGAGGGCGGCAGATGGCAGACAAAGTATACAGTGCTGCGCGACACATCCAACCGCGGGATCATTCCGGTCTGCAAGGTACTGCGCTACTCATCCAATATCGGCATGGCCAAGATAGGCCTCATGATGGGCAGCAATACCATGTACAAATACCTGCATGAGCTGGGATTCGGGGAGTATACCAGCGTGCCCGTGTCCCAGAGCAAGGGCATATTGCGCGATCCGAAGCGCTGGAGCGAGGTGGATACCATGTCCATCTCCTTTGGCCAGGGCATATCCGTAACGCCCTTGCAGATGGCCCAGGCCTATCTCACCCTGCTGAACAACGGGGTGAAAAAGAACCTTGTCCTGGTGCGCGAGGTCGATACGCCAGCTGAGTCAAAGCAGGTGTTTTCCAGAAACGTGACAAAAGAAATCAGGCGCATGATGTACGAGGTGGTCAACGAAAAGGACGGTACAGGCCGCCGCGCCGCAATAGAGGGCGTCGAGGTGGCCGGCAAGACCGGTACTGCCCAGAAAGCCGACCGCAGGTCCGGTGCCTACGGATCCAAGCGCCTGGCTTCGTTTGTGGGCTTTCTGCCTGCCTCAAATCCCAAGTACCTCATCCTTGTCTTTATCGACGAGCCGCAGAGCACAATATGGGGCGGCGTCATTGCAGCCCCTGTCTTCAGGGAAATCGCCCTGCACTCGCTGGCTTATTCAGGCGAACTGGACGAAAAGCGCATAGCTGCCCAGGCGGCAGGCAGGCAGGATAGTCCTGTGCCGCAGAAGGGCGACGGCTCGCGCGGCTACAAGACAGCCGGCGTCAGCTCTCCTTTTGAGAAAAAGGCTGCCGAAAAGAAAAAGCCTGTTGTCATGGCCGAGCTTGAGGAGCCGGAGAGCAATGCCGAGGCCATGCGCCTGCCAGGGCATATGGCAAAGCCGTCCGCAACAGTGCCGGACGTTACCGGCAAGACCGTGCGCAATGCAGTGGAACTTTTTGCCAGGGCCGGCATCATGCCCGAGCTCAGGGGGGAAGGGACACGCATTGTCAGGCAGGAGCCGCCTCCTGGCACGCCCTGGCCGGACGACGCGCCGGACGGCAAAAAACCGTCCTTTATCCTCTGGCTGTCCGGCGGATAGGGCAAAGGAACTATTGTCTTTACTGTACGTGAAATATACGTGAAATCGGGGGCTTTTATGGCTGCTGTTACCTATGCCGGGCTGCGGGAAAAAGTCAGAAATGGCATGGCTGTCTGTGCGGATTCAAGAACTGTGACAAATGGCTGTGCCTATGTGGTTGTGCATGGCGCAAGCGAGGACGGGCAGAAATACGTGCCCGATGCCCTAAGCAAAGGGTGCGCCTGCGTTGTGCTGGACGAAAAGACGCTTTCCGGCGTGCAGGACGTGCTTAAGGAATACGGTGCAGACTATGTGCTGCATGAAGACACCCGTTATGCCCTGTCCGAACTGGCCCAGGACATGTACCGCACGGATGAAATGGACCTTATGGTCGTCGGCATTACCGGCACCAATGGCAAGACAACGTGCGCAGCCCTTCTGGAACGGCTTTTTGCAGCCCATGGCCACAAGGTGGGCGTGCTTGGCACGGTGAGCTACCGCTGGCCCGGCCATTGCGAGGCTGCCCCCCTGACAACGCCCGGCCCTCTTGAGGTGCACCGCATGCTGAGGGCCATGAACGATGCCGGCTGCACTGTCTGCGTCATGGAAGTCTCATCCCATTCCCTGGACCAGAAGAGAGTGTGGCACGTGCCCTTTGCCGGGGCCTGCTTTACCAACCTGACGCAGGATCACCTGGATTTTCACCACACCATGGAAGAGTATTTCGAGGCCAAGGCCCTGCTCTTTACCAAGGCTCAGCTCCCTGGCAAGGCCAAGGCCCTGAATGCCGACGATCCCTGGTGCCTGCGCCTGCTTGACCGGTGCCCCGATGCCTGGACCTATGGCTTCGGTCCTGCCCCGGAGCATGGTGACCCGGCGCATCACCTGAAAGGAGAGCTTTTGAGCCAGGGCGTGCACGGCGTCACTTTGCGCATGACTGCCAAATCAGGATCCTGGGATCTTGTCTCTCCGCTCATCGGACGCTTTAATGCCGACAACCTGCTGACAGTACAGGCCATGGGCCTGGCCATGGGAATTACCGACTTCTCAAGCCTGGAAGGCTTTGCCGGCGTGCCCGGCCGCGTGGAGCGGGTTGTGAATGCAAAGGGCCTGCACATCTTTGTTGACTATGCCCATACGCCCGATGCCCTCATCAATGTGCAGCAGGCCCTGCGCGGCGCAGGCTTCAAGCGCCTTGTGACCGTCTTTGGCTGCGGCGGCAACAGGGACAGGACCAAGCGTCCCCTCATGGGCGAGGCCGTGGCCTCCTTGAGCGACGTGGCCGTGCTCACCTCTGACAATCCCCGCTTTGAGAATCCGGACGACATCATTGCCGATGTTTTGCCCGGGCTGAAAGGGGCTAAGGAAGTTGTCGTGGAAGCTGACAGGTTTCTTGCAACAAAAAAGGCCATAGCCATGCTTGGGCCCGATGACTGCCTGCTCATTGCCGGCAAGGGGCATGAGGACTACCAGATAGTCAATGGCGTCAAGCGCCACTACAGCGATCAGGAGACTGTGCGCGAGCTTTGCGGCACTCTCTAGAAAATATACAGGCCTTGCAGGCTATTCTTCTGCCCGGGTGCGCAGGAGACTACAGGGCAGAGAGGACAGACAGAAGACAATGCAGCTGACTTTGCAGACAATTGCAGAAGCACTGGGCGCATCATGCCCGCAGCGGGATACGGTGGTACGCCAGGTGGTATCGGACAGCAGGGAAGTGTCAGAAGGGGCACTCTTTGCCTGCGTGCCCGGGGAGCGGGTGGACGGGCATGACTATGCCCTGGCTGCCTGCGAAAAGGGGGCCTGCGCCATACTGGCAGAGCATCCAGTGGAAGGCCTGCAGGAGCGTTTCCCGGACGTTGCCTTTTTCCTTGCCGAAAATACAATCACGGCCCTGGGACGCATAGCAGCAGCCTGGCGGGCTCTGTACAAGGGTACGGTTATCGGGCTTACAGGAACGGCAGGCAAGACCACGACCAAGGAATGGCTTGCGGCTGTCCTGGGTGGTGAAGGCTTAGTGGCCAAGACAGAAGGCAACCATAACAACCAGCTGGGCCTGCCTCTCAGCATGCTCAAGGCCACAGGTGAGGAGCGCTTCTGGATCTTTGAGTGCGGCGTCAGTCATCCCCAGGATATGGACGAACTTGGCGCCATCCTAAGGCCCGACATCGCCATCGTGCTCAATGTGGGCGAGGGCCATACGGAAGGCCTGGGCGACAAGGGTGTTGCCTGGTACAAGACACGCCTTTTTAAGTACCTGGCAAAAGGTGGTGCGGCCATTGCCTCGGCAGACTATGCCGACCTGGTGAAATGTGCCCTGAATGTCTTCCCGGATACCCTGTTCTTTTCAGCAGGAAAGTCCCCGTATGCTGATGCGGGGCGCATTGCCTCGCATGTTTCGTGCATAAGGGACAATCTTTTTGAGGCACGTGCAGGGCTTGCCGGAAAAACGCAGTGCTGCCGGGCAGTCATGCCCATGGCAGGAGACGCGGCGGCAGAGAACCTGGCCTGCCTGGCCCTGGTCTGCGCTCTTTTGCATATTGAGCTCTCTGAAATTGAAAAAAGGCTTAAAAATGCCGTGCTCCCGGGGCACCGCTTTTCCCGGAAAACCGCCGGGTCCGCCCTGCTTATTGACGACTGCTACAATGCCAATCCCCTCTCCATGAGCCGCATGCTTAAGGCAGCGGCAGCGGAGGCGGCATCACAGGGAAGCCCCCTGGTGGCAGTCCTTGGCGAGATGGGAGAGCTGGGTTCACTTGCCTTTGAGGCCCATGTGCGCCTTGGAAGGGAGCTTAAAACCCTTGCCCCGCTTTGCGTCTTCTGGAAGGGCGGCTATGGCAGTGCCCTGCAGGAGGGGCTTGGCAGCGACGTGCCCCTGGCCTTTTTTGAGAGTGACGAGGAACTCTGTGAGCGCATGCGTTCCTTCGGGCTTAAGCCCGGCTCAAAATATACCGTGCTTTGCAAGGGCTCGCGCTCCAATCACCTGGAAACTGCCTGCCTTGCTATGGAAAACTTCTTTGGAGCGGAGTCTGTCTGATGCTGTATCATTTTCTTGTCCCCCTCTCTTCGGACTACACGTTTCTCAATGTTTTCCGCTATATAACCTTCCGCTCCTTAGGCGCACTCATAACGGCCATGGTTATCATGGTGATCATAGGTCCTGCGTGCATCAATTTCCTGCACAGGCTCAAATGCGGGCAGTACATCCTCTCCGACGTCAAGGCCCACGCCGCAAAGGCAGGGACCCCGACCATGGGCGGGCTTATCATCATGGTGAGCCTTGTGCTGACGCTTGTCCTCTGGGCAGACTGGTCCAACCGCTACATATGGGAAATTTTGCTTGTCTTTGTCGGCTTCGGCCTTGTCGGCTTCTGGGATGACTTTACCAAGCTCCGCCATCATGAAAACAAGGGCATATCCCCCAGGGCCAAGATGGGCGGCCTGATAGGCATAGCTACTTCGGCCATGATCTGCATCACCATTGATCCGGAGTACAGCACAAGCCTCTATATTCCCTTTGCCAAGAACATGAGCTTTGACTTAGGGCTCTTCTACCTGCCCTTTGGCGTGCTTGTCATGGTATCATCGGCCAATGCCGTCAACCTGACTGACGGCCTTGACGGGCTGGCCATAGGGCCTACGGTGGTGGCCGGCATGGTCTTTGCCGTCTTTATCTATATTACCGGCAATGTCCGCCTGACAGATTATCTCTATCTGCCCTATATTCCTGGCGTTGGCGAAGTAACCATTTTCTGCGGGGCCCTTGTCGGGGCCTCCCTTGGATTTTTGTGGTTTAATGCCTATCCTGCGCAGGTTTTTATGGGGGACGTGGGCTCCCTTTCCCTTGGCGGCACCCTGGGATTTCTGGCCCTGCTCTGCAGGCAGGAGCTTTTGCTGGCCCTTGTGGGCGGCCTCTTTGTGGTGGAGACTTTGTCTGTCATCATGCAGGTCAGCTATTTCCGCTGGACAGGCGGCAAGCGCCTCTTCCGCATGGCGCCGCTGCATCACCATTTTGAGCTCAAGGGCATCCCCGAGTCCAAGATCATCATCCGTTTCTGGATAACGTCCATAATCCTGGGCCTCCTGGCCCTGGCCACTATCAAGCTGCGCTAGCTTCTTTGGGCACAGCGTATTTTTGTGTTCCATTTATCTTGCAGGGAATGAATCATGTCTCTCATGCCGTTAAGTCCGTTTTCTCCTTTTCCCGTTCCTGCCGGCACCGTGCAGGTGCCGGATGCGGCCTGCCTTCATGCTGTGCCAAAAGCAGGGGACAGGGTTGTCGTGGTAGGATCAGGCCGGTCCGGCAGGGCCGCTGCACGCCTTTTGTGCAGGCTTAAGTGTGACGTGGTGCTGCTTGAATCCGGCAGCTTAAGCAGCGAGGCAGAAGAGGAACTGAAAGAACTGCCCTGCCGTGTGGAAGTCGGGCCGCACAGGCCGGAACAGTTCGCAGGCGCTGCCTTTGTTGTGCCAAGCCCCGGGGCTCCCCTGGAGCACCTGCTTGAGATTATGGGCAAAAAGCGGGACTTTCCCCTTGATTCGGCAGAAGGCCCCTGCATTCTGGCAGAGACTGAGCTTGCCTGGCGCTGCCTGGACGGAGAAAAAATCATTGCCGTCACCGGCACAAGCGGCAAGACCACTACTGTGAATCTTATCACTGCCATGCTGAAGGAAGCAGGCAAAAGCGTCTTTTTAGGCGGCAATGTGGGAACGCCCTTAAGTGAATACGTGCTTGGAGGGCAAAAGTGCGACTGCCTGGTGCTTGAGCTTTCAAGCTTTCAGCTGCAGACCTGCCTTACCCTGCATCCTGACGTGGCAGTCCTTATGAATATCACGCCCAACCATCTGGACTATCACAAGGACATGGCAGAATACGTGGCAGCCAAGATGCGCCTTTTTGCCTGCATGACAGAAAGTGATCTGTCCATCGTGCCCCATGAATGGCAGGAACTCTATCATGAGGCAGGCTTTGCTGCGCCATGCATTGAGGCAAAAGCCTGCGGGCGCTTCAAAAAAACGCACCTTCTGGGAGCGCATAATGCCCTGAACTGCGAAACAGCCTGGCAGGCAGTGCAAAGGCTGGGTGTGAGCGAAGAGGCAGCGGCACGTGCCGTGGAGAACTTTGTCCCCCTGCCGCACAGGCTGGAACTGGTGGCCGAAAAGCATGGCGTGCTCTATATCAACGATTCCAAGTGCACCACAGTCTCATCCCTGGAAACGGCCCTGAAAGCCATGGACAGGCCTGTGCTGCTTTTGTGCGGCGGCCGCTGGAAGGGCGGCGACCTGGAAGCCCTTATTCCTCTTGTACAGGAAAAAGTGCGCTTTGCAGCCGGTTTTGGCGAATCAGAGCAGATCTTTTCTGCGGCCTGGCATGACATTGTGCCCATGCGCTGGTTTGCCACCCTTGATCCGGCCTTTGCCTGGCTTAACGGGAAGGCTGAAGAGGGGGATGCAGTCCTCTTGTCTCCTGCCACGGCCAGTTTTGACCTCTACAAGGGCATGGCCTACCGCGGCAGGCACTTCAAGGATCTGGTGGAGAAGCTGGCATGAGCCTCTGGGGAAAGAAAAAGCCTGATCCTGTGCCCGCAACTGATGCGGACACAGGAAGCGGCAATGCGTATATAAACGGGACTGCCGCAGAGACTGCGTCAGGAGCTGATTCTGCGGCTGGCTCTGAGATGCCCGGCTCCGCCCAGGCAGGGCCGCAGGAAGCAGGGCAGGATATCCATCAGGTCCTGCATGATTTTCAGCAGTACGCAGGCAGCCAGCCCGAAGTTCCTGGCGGCATGGTGAAAAGCGGGCAGGGCAATGTGTATGGTTATGACTGGCTCCTCTTTGTCTTTGCTGTCATGATCATAGGCATAGGGCTTATCATGGTCCTTTCTGCCAGCGGCATTGTGGCCAGTGTCAGCTTCCACGACAAATACTATTTCTTCAGGAAGCAGGTTGCCCATGCATGCTTTGGCGCTCTCTGCCTTTTTTTAGCGGCACGTATCCCGCTCAGAGTGCTGTACAACAGGACTGTCATGTACACCCTGCTTGCAGGGACGTTTTTTCTGCTTCTCTTGACGCTTTCTCCTCTTGCGCCTGCCATTAACGGCGCCCACCGCTGGCTGAAAATGGGCCCTGCAACCGTACAGCCTGTAGAATTTCTGAAAATTGCCATGGCGCTGTATCTGGCCTACTACATGAGCAGCAAGCAGTCCATGATCAAGACCTTTTCGCGCGGCATGCTGGCCCCCTGCATTGCGACTGCCCTCTGCTGCCTTATCCTTATTGTGCAGCCAGACTTCGGCAGCTTCGTTGTCCTCACCAGCCTTTTCTGCGCCATGTGCCTTGTGGGCGGCACACGCAAGATTTACTTTGTGGGCATGTTCTTTGCGACAGTGGTGATAGCAGTACTTGCCGTACTGTGTGCCGACTACCGCATGGAGCGCGTCATCGCCTTCCTGGATCCCTTTGATCCCTCAAAGCCTGCTGCCTATCAGCTGAAGCAGTCCCTTCTGGCCATAGGATCCGGTTCCTTTTTCGGCGTGGGCATAGGCGCCAGCCGCCAGAAGCTTTTCTACCTGCCAGAAGCCCATAACGACTTTATTATGGCTGTCCTGGCAGAAGAGGTGGGCTTTCTGGGCGTCTCTGTGGTGATGCTTTTGTTTGCGCTCTTTTTCTGGCGCTGCTACCGCATCATTCAGGGGCAGGCCGAGCTCAGGGACCGCTATTCCGCTTTTGCGGTGACGCTTATACTGGCCCTGCCAGTGTGCATGAACCTGGCCGTGGTCATGGGCGCTGTCCCCACCAAGGGCGTGCCCATGCCCTTTATGAGCTATGGCGGGTCCAACCTGGTAAGCTACATGATATGCGTGGGGCTTTTGCTGAACTTTTCCAGGACTGCCAATCTCCATGACACGCAGGCATTACCGCCCGGGCCTCCGGAACAGCAGTCAGAAAGCCCGGGTGCTGAGGGGTGACTTTTGCAGCAGTGCAGACAAAAAGAGGGACGGCTGCCGGGAATAAGCCCGGCACAGTCCGGCCAGGGAAAAATATCATGCTCAGACGAGTCTTATTGACCACAGGCGGCACAGGAGGCCATATCTTTCCGGCCCTGGCTGTTGCCGAGGCACTGCGTGCCAGCAATGACGTGCAGCTGCTTTTTATGGGATCGCTGTACGGTCCTGAAAAGCGCCTGGCAGAACAGGCAGGAATTGACTTTGTCGGCCTTGACGTGCGCGGCGTGCTGGGACACGGCATCAGGGCCGTGCAGTCGCTTGGCAAGGTGATGCTGGCCATGCCCAAGGCCCTAGCGACCGTGCGCTCCTTTGCGCCGGACTGTACTGCCGGCTTTGGCGGCTATGCCTCGTTTGCGCCCATACTGGCCTCAAGGATCCTGGGCATTCCGGCTGTGCTGCATGAGCAGAATGCCGTTGCAGGCTTAACCAACAGAATGATGGCAAAGCTCTGCACGACGATTTGCGTCTCCCTTCCAGAGACGGAAGGGTTTGGAAAAAGGCCCCTTGTCCATACAGGCAATCCTGTCAGGGCCTGCCTCTTCCAGGCAGGAAAGGAGAAGCGCACCTTTGACCGCCGCCATCTCCTGGTTCTTGGCGGATCGCAGGGAGCCCATGCCCTCAACGTGCTTGTTATGAACCTGCTTCCTGCCTTAAGGGAGGCAGGCGTGCAGATTCTCCATCAGACAGGCACAAGGGACTATGCCGAGGTGGCAGCCTGCTATGAGCGATGCGGCATGGAGTCATGCACCGTGTCCGCCTTTGTGGACGACATGGAAAGTGCCTATGCCTGGGCGGATCTCGGGCTGACCAGGGCAGGGGCAAGCACTGTGGCCGAGCTGTGCGCAACAGGCCTGCCAGCCCTGCTTGTGCCCTATCCGCATGCTGCGCACGACCACCAGACCTTTAATGCCAGGGCTCTGGAAAGGAGCGGTGCAGCCATGGTCTTTGAGCAGAAGTCCATGACAGAGGACAAGATGCTGGGTACAGTGACGGAGCTTCTTGCAAAGCCTGAAAGATTGCAGCAAATGTCTCAGGCGGCCCTGTCTCTTGCCCGGCCTGAGGCGGCCGGCAAGGTGGCCGCACAGCTGGAAGCGGCTGCGGCCGGACGGCGCAGGCCTTAGGTCTCAGGTCCGGAACTGTCTTAAGCCGGGAAAATAAAAGGAACAAGATGAACAGCAGAATCAAGCATATACATATGGTAGGCATCGGCGGCGCCGGCATGTGCGGCATTGCCGAGGTCCTTATTAACATGGGCTATACAGTCACAGGCTCTGACATGACGGACTCTCCCAATGTGCGCCGCCTGCGCGACATGGGCTGCGTTGTCCACATCGGCCATTCTGCCAGCAACGTGGGCACGGAACAGGTGCTGGTCAAGTCTACCGCTATCAGCGATGACAATCCCGAGGTGGAGGAAGCAAGGCGCCTGGGCATTCCCGTGATTCCCAGGGCCGAGATGCTGGCCGAGCTCATGCGCCTGCGCCAGGGCATAGCCATTGCCGGAACGCACGGCAAAACCACCACCACGTCCCTGACTGCCAGCATCTTTGACACGGCAGGGCTTGATCCCACGGTCATCATCGGCGGACGCCTCAACGTGTACGGAACCAATGCCCATTTAGGGCACGGAGAGTACTTTATTGCCGAGGCCGACGAGTCTGACGGATCGTTTTTGTGCCTTCTGCCTGTTATCAACGTGGTAACCAACGTTGACGAGGACCACCTGGACTTCTACGGCACAAGGGAAAACCTGGACGACACCTTTGTGCGCTTCATGAACAACGTGCCTTTCTACGGCATCAATGTCGTCTGCGCAGACGATCCCGGTGCCCGCCGCCTCCTGCCCCGCGTGAAGCGTCCTGTTGTGACCTACGGCATTATGGAAGGCGCGGAATACAGGGCCGTTCCCCTGGCCCTGGAACAGGTATCCCGCTTTGAGGTGTGGCACAGGGATGAAAAGCTTGGCGAGGTGACCCTGCCCCAGCCAGGCATCCACAATGTGCGCAATGCCCTGGCCTCCATTGCCGTGGCCCTGGCCTGCTCCATTCCCTTTGAAAAGATCCAGGAAGGCCTTGCCGGCTTCAGGGGGGTCGGCAGACGCTTTGAGTACAAGGGAGAGCGCAACGGCATTGTGGTCTACGATGACTACGGGCACCATCCCCATGAAATAGAGGCCACGCTGAAAACGGCGCGCATGGTATTTCCTGACAAGAGGCTGGTGGTTGTGTTCCAGCCCCACCGCTTTACGCGCACCCAGGCGCATTTCGGGGAATTCTGCAAGGTCTTTGACTCTGTGGACGAGCTCATCCTGACGGAAATATATCCTGCGTCAGAGAAGCCCATTCCGGGCGTCTCAGGCGAAAGCCTGGCCCTGGGCACAAGGCAGGTGAGCACAACCAACGTGACCTTTGCCAGAACCCTGGACGATGTGCAGGATGCGCTTGATGCCGTCTTAAAGCCTGGCGACGTGCTTCTGACCATAGGTGCCGGATCCGTCACCAGGGTCGGTCCTGCCTGGCTGGAAAGGGGATAGCGGAGGTGCGTATTATTGAAGCCCCCTCCCTGGCTATCCTGACAACGCTGGGCCTTGGCGGAACCTGTGCTAAGGAAATTGTCCTTGAGTCGGAAGAGGATCTCACAGATCTAGAGGAAAGGATTGGTACAGCCACTCCCTTTGCCCTGGGGCTTGGCAGCAACATCCTTGGTCTTGACGGCCATCATGACGTGGTTCTTGTCCGTCCTGCTTTCAGGGACATGCCGGAAATTGTGGCAGAGAGCGGTGACGCTGTGCAGGTCAGGGCCGGTGCGGGCCTTCCTCTGCAGGGCCTGCTCCGCTTTTGCCGCCAGAACGGGCTGTCAGGGCTTGAAGGCCTTGCCGGTATACCAGGCAGTGTGGGCGGTGCCTGCGCCATGAATGCCGGATCCTTCGGGACAACCTTTGGCGACTGCCTTGCATCCTGCACCATCTGGTGCAATGGCGTGGTGCGCACCTATGCAAGGGACTGTCTTGAGACAGGCTACAGGCATTTTGTCCCTCTGGGGCTTGAAAAGTCCTTTTTCCTTGTCCTTTCTGCAACGCTTCTCCTGAAAAAGGATGACAGCGCAGCCATAGGCGAGAGGATGGCAGGGAATCTGGCGCTCAAAAAGGAACGCCAGCCGGTCAGGGCCAGGTCTGCAGGATGTGTCTTCAAAAACCCGGCCGGGGGGCTTTCTGCCGGAATGCTGCTTGAGAAGGCAGGCTTTAGGGGCAGAAGCCTTGGCGGGGTTGCCATGTCCGGGCAGCACGCCAATTTCCTGATTAATACAGGAGCAGGCACTGCCTCTGAGGCTGTGCGGCTTCTGAAAATGGCAAGGGCGGCCGTTGCCTCACAGTTTGGCGTGGAACTGCAGCTGGAAGTGTGCACCGTGCCTGAGGGTGCCCTTGTCTGAGGCGGCCTTGGCTGAGGTACCCCTTTTTGAGGTCACCTGGCCCTTTGGGCGGGACGGGCACGCAGGAAGAATGTTTTTGTCATTGGCGTTGAGGTAGATGCAGGTGCTGTTCAGAAAGAAAAACAAAAAGCCCCGGGACGGGAACGGGGGCAGCGCAGCGGCACAGGGTGCCGGCGAGAATCTCAGCGCACGCACTACGCAGGAGTTCAGCGACAGGGATATCCTGAACAGGCTGGCCAGCCAGGCATCCAAGATGCCGCAGCAGCATTATGACGGTGCAAGGCAGAGCGTCATTGAAGGGCAGCACCTGGCAGGAGAGGGCGGCAATGAGCGTCCCGTGCAGGAGAACGGGCATAGTGCAGCAGGAGAGAATGAGGGCAATGCCTTCATTGCGCAGGAAAAAAGCAGCACTGCTGAAGATGAACATGCAGGGCACGAGGCTGAGGCAGGCAGGCCAGCACACGTCTCCCGTGCAGTGCGCTTCTGGCACAGGCTCAAGGGCATGACTGCCGTCCTGGCAGGGCTCTCTGTCTTTGCCGGCTGCCTCTTTCTGATCTATCAGGGCAGCATTGGCATCTATGACTGGATGCACACTTCCGACACCTTTGTTACAAGGCATATTGACGTCACAGGCAATGTGCGCCTGAGCAGGGACGTCCTGCTGCGCCTGGCAGGCATAAAAGAGGGTGACAATGTCTTTGCCCTGTCTGTCACGGAGATGGAGCGCAGGCTGCGCGAGACGCCGTGGGTGGAAGACGTGTCCGTGCAGCGCCTTTTGCCGGACCGCTTTGTCCTGCGGATACATGAGCGCATGCCCAGCTTCTGGGTGCGCATACAGGACAAGCTGTACTACGCCAATGAGAAAGGCGAGCCCATTGCCCCTGTGGAAAGCAGCAACTTTATGTCCCTGCCGCTTTTGCGGGTGGAGCCTGGCTGCGAGGATGCCCTGCCGTATCTTGCCAGAATATGGAGGGACCTGCGATCCGGAACGCTTCCTGTAGAGCCCGGAGCCGTAGCGACGGTTGACGTAACTCCAAGTAATGGTATAGATGTTTTCTTTGAAGATAGGGAAATGCGCCTTTCGATCTCTCCCGATGACTGGGAAGGTAATCTGACCAGGATAGGGATGACTTTTGGCGATCTGGCGCGGAGGCGGGAACTCTCGCGGGTACGGGAGATCAGAGCCTCTGGCGGCCGTGTGTGGGTTGTCCTGCGCAGTGCTGCCCAGTAAAATGCAATCAAGCTCTTTTTTTATATGGGAATGGGGGCGGAGTTGAGCGATAGTGAACTGATTGTCGGTCTTGATATAGGGACTACAAAAGTTTGTGCCGCTGTAGCTGAGGTCAGCAGAGAGGACAGGCAGATAAAAATCATCGGTATAGGCGACAGCGAGTCCAAGGGCCTTCGCAAGGGCATGGTCGTCAATATCGAGGATACTGTGCGGTCCATCAAGCAGGCTGTTGATACTGCAGGCCAGATGGCAGGTATCAGCATACGGTCAGTGTACGTGGGCATTGCCGGCGGCCATATCATGGGCATCAACAGCCATGGCGTTGTTGCCGTCCAGGGAAAGGAAGTCACTGCCTCCGATGTCGCCCGTGTGCTTGAGGCTGCCCGTACTGTCAATATTCCTTCTGACCGCGAAGTTATTCACACGCTTCCCCAGGAATTCATTATCGACAACCAGCGCGGCATAGTTGATCCTATCGGCATGACCGGCGTCAGGCTTGAGGTCAACGTCCATATCGTGACGGCTGCCGTATCCAGTGCAAAAAATATCGTCAACTGCTGCAACCGTGCCAATTTGCGTGTCGAGGACATAGTGCTCGAATCCCTGGCTTCGGCCAAGGCCGTGCTGACCGAGGAAGAGCAGGAAATCGGCGTGGCCCTGGTGGATCTTGGCGGCGGCACCTCTGACATCGCCGTCTACGACAATAATGCCATCAAGCATACGGCCGTTGTCCCCCTGGGCGGTTCGACGCTGACCAACGACATCGCCTTCGGCCTGCGCACACCTACAAAGAGCGCCGAGCGCATCAAGGTGAAGTACGGCTGCTGCCTGCATGACTTTGTCCCCCAGGACGAAACGATAGAAGTGCCCAGCGTGGGCGGCCGTCCTCCGCAGAAGCTCTCCCGTCTTACACTGACTGATATCTGTGAACCCAGGATGGAAGAAATTTTCAGCTTTGTGGACAAGACGCTGTGTAACGTAAACTGCAAGGAGAACATACGTGCAGGCGTTGTCCTCACCGGCGGTGCATCCCTGATCGAAGGGGCTGCCGAACTGGGCGAGCAGGTTTTCGATGTGCCTGTCCGTATCGGCTATCCCATTGAGGTCAAGGGCCTGACCGATGTGGTGCAGAACCCCAAGTTTGCCACGGTCGTCGGCCTTCTGCGCTATGGCGCAGAAAAAAGGCTGTCGCAGGTGTCCATGCCCGAGTCTGAGCCCGTTTCCCTGCCTGAGGAAGACACTGATCACAACGGCGAGGTCAGGGATCAGGAAGGCCTGTTTCAGCGTATTAAAAATACAATGCGCCGCTGGTTCAGGGATATAGCCTAAGCCTGTATCTGCAAAAGAATGTTTTTTGCGTGCCTGCAGACAAAAGCACAGCCGTAAAAAGCATCAGTGCTGAAGCTCTGTCAAATACGCCTGAAGCCTCTCCCAAATGGGGAGAGAATATAAGGCGCATCTTGACGGGACTTTAGTTCTTAATTAGACAAGAAGAACAGGCCTTCGCAGGCAGTATTCAAATGGACAGACTGCGTATCTGAATGCAACGCAGCCATAATGCAGCGCTGAACATTCCGGAACATTCCGGCGGCCTGGCAGAGCGTGCATCTTCCTGCTTTATGCAGGGGATGGAACCAGATTGTAAGGAAGAAAATGTTCCTGTTTTTTGTATGGCCTACCCCATAGGCACGGGACATTTTCACACGGACAGGTCATGCCTGTCTGTTGTTTCTCCCTGCAGGGGAGAAAAATTTTTGCGGGCACAAGAGAGGAAATTCATATGGCAGAATCAATCATGGAACAGATTGAGAGTACTGACATCACCGGCGGCGCACGTATTCTGGTTGTGGGCGTCGGTGGCGGTGGTGGCAATGCCATAAAAAATATGATGGATCAGGGACTGACCGGCGTTGAGTTTGTCTGTGCCAATACGGATCTGCAGGCACTAAATGCCAATCCTGCCCCTGTGCGGCTGCAGCTGGGCGAGAAACTGACACGCGGCCTTGGCGCCGGCTCGAATCCCGATGTGGGCCGCGAAGCTGCAAATGAGAGCCAGACACAGATACAGCAGGCCCTGTCCAATGCCGACATGGTGTTTGTGACAGCGGGCATGGGCGGCGGAACCGGTACCGGTGCTGCTCCCGTTATTGCCGAGTGCGCCAAGAAAAACGGCGCCCTCACAGTGGCTGTTGTTACGCGCCCCTTCAGCATAGAAGGACAAAAACGTGCCACGTATGCGCAGGCCGGCATTGACGAGCTGGCCAAGCACGTTGACTGCCTGATCACCATTCCCAACGACCGTATCAAGACGTTTGCTCCCAAGAATACGCCGTTGCGCGACCTGCTGTCCAAGGCAAACGATGTTTTGTACGACGGCGTCAAGGGCATTTCGGACGTTATCACCCGCTCAGGACTCATTAACCTGGACTTTGCCGACGTGCAGACATGCATGCGCGAGTCCGGCATTGCCCTGATGGGCATGGGCAGAGGCAAGGGCGAAAACAGGGCCGAAGACGCTGTCAATAACGCCATTACCAGTCCTCTGCTTGAAGATGTCAATCTCAGCACCTGCAAGGCCATCCTGTACAATATCACCGGTCCCGAGAACATCACCGGCGAGGAAATGGAGATTATCGGCAAAAGAATCAGCGAGGCTGTGCCCGTTGATGCCAACATCGTCATGGGCGTTGTCTTTGACGACAAGCTTGAAGACGAGATCTGCGTGACCGTGGTTGCTACGGGCATTGAGTCCGAGCCTGATTTTGACAAGAACATTATAGATGGAAGGAAGCCAAACATTGTCGGAACACGCCAGGTGCAGCCCCAGCCTCAGCCCCAGCCGCAGACAGGTACCCAACATACTCAGACAGTGTCACCCCAGCCGCAGGCAGTGCAGCCACAGCCGCAAGGCGTGCAGCCCCAGCCGGGACAGGGCTTTCCCTCTCAGACTGTTCCCTACGGAAGGCAGACTGGAAGCGTGGATTTCCGCAGAGAGTCCCGCGATCGCTGGATAGCGGAAAACGGGCAGATTCACAGCAATGACGAGCACTATCCGCACGGATTTGCTGACACCATTTATGATGAATCCCTGGAGGTTCCGACCTTCGTGCGGAAAAACTACGATTAAGCTGTCTGCTTAGGTTTTGCCACTGTACTTGGCAACCCGTAGCCTAAGTTCAGCACAAGCGTCTCATTTTGATTTTTTGCCCTGAAAGGGCAGCCTTTCTTTCAGAGCCATCCTCGGTTCTGAATGCCCGCCGGGAGGTCCATGGGGTGGACCTCCCTTTTGCGTATTCATATATGGGAGAAAGTAATGGGCTATTTTCCTCCAAGGCAGGCTGAAACAACGCTGCCTTGCCCTTCATGCCATAAACCTCTTCTTATAGAGCGGTCCTGCCATGAAGCACATATGCGCTGTCCGCATTGCGGCAAAAGATTTCCTTTGTCTGATTTTATAAAGCAGGCAGACAAGGCAATGGAAGATTTTCTGGACCAGTGCTATCTGGACCGCCTTTAAGCCATGGCATGCCTGGTATTCCAATACCGGTCTTTGCAGACGAAAAATGAAGAGAACCGAATAAAGAGAACCGTATGAGCAACCTGAGCAATCCCCATTCTTCAATTCATACCCAGATTGTCAGAAATAAGACGGCCGATGGCTCAACATGCCATGTCATGGAACGCAAGATCCAGCACAACGAGGAAACCAATACAGATACTGTTCTGGAATCCCGTGTTATAGGAATTCTTATAAACCCGGACGATGACCTAAGCCTGATGATTCCCATTGATGAGTGGAGGGAAGATGAAGGCTGGCCTCAAAGGCAGGCAGAAGGACAGCTGGGTGTCTCAATGAAAAATACTGTTACCTCTGCAGAGAAATCTGTCTACAGCCCTCTTCATTTATTTGCTCTTATGCTGGGCTCTTATTGCGCCAATTTTCCAGAATGCGAAGTCGCACCTGTTTTTCTGCATGCGCACAAGGAGACTGTTTCCAAAGTATATCCTGAGTTTGGAAACTTTAAGATGACCGAGGAAATTGTGCGCCGTTTTTTTGCCCTGCTGGGAAAGGATTGCAATGGCGGGCTGTTGCATGATTTCAGCGGTATGGACATTGAAATGATGGGCAGGGATGTGCGGATCCGCTGTGAAAAACCGCAGCCTTATGTGCTGAATGTCCATGACGGCGAATCCGCAACCATATTGGCAATGGATATTGTCGCCAGCAAGGTAACTCCAAGGAAGGACGCAGCCCTCATAGACTCTTTTCTCCAAAAGATAGCTGTCCGCGGAACAGTTGTCTGCACTGATTCCCAGTATGCATCGGCACAGTTCGTAAAAAATGTCCTGAATGATGGCGGCGACTATCTTGTCAGGATAACGGACAGCACTCCTGCCATACAAGATGAGCTTGCAGCCTTGTTCAGGGGAGAAGTAGCAGCAGAAAGCCAGTATAGCGCCAGAAAAGAAAGAAACGGACGCACAGAGACAGCTACTGTCAGTGTCCTGCCAGGCACGCTGCTGGATCCTGCGCTGAAAAAGAAATGGATTGGAATGGATGACGGCCTGCTTGCCAGGGTGACCACGAAATACGACGCCCAGGATGGCTCTGCCGTATCAGAGGAAGTTTGTTACCTGGTCTCTTCCCTTCCCTTTTCTCAGGGCATATCTGCCTACATCATTTTGTCAGCCGGCAGGGATCCGCTTGCCGTGCAACCTTCCCACAGACTTTTGGACATTGTCTGCCTGCATGAAGAGTCGCAGTATAAAAATGGAGAGTACCTGAAAGGCAGGATGATTTTTGAGGAAACGCTGCAGGCTTTTATAGAGGAAGCCAAATTATATGCACCAAAGATTGTGCACGCCAGTTCTGTCTCCCGTGGTGAGCTGCAGGCTATCTGTACGAATTTGGAGATGTTCCTCAGGCTGTATGCCGGTATTATGAAGAAGAACAAGAAGCAGGAGACAAGATGACAGGCACCAGCGGTTTGCAGGCCGTCCCGCAGAGCTTTTCAGGACAGGTTTAGTACTTTTTCGTATCTTGACAGCCTGGTGCAGAACAGATAGTATCTCGGTGTTCAGTGGGCGGTTAGCTCAGCTGGTAGAGCGCTGCCCTTACAAGGCAGATGCCACAAGTTCAAGTCTTGTACCGCCCACCATATAAGAAAATCCAACGTCCGTTTTCTCAGCCTCCTGAGAGCGGGCGTTTTTTGTTATGGCCTGGCTTTTGCCAGAAAGAAGGGGCGGACAGGTGCCCCTGTCCGCCCCTTGCGCTTAAGCTTGCTGCCATCAGGCTTTTCAGGCGCTTGCTTTTGCCTTGCGGGAAGCTGCGTCTGCTTCATCGCCCATATCGTCACCGGCAATGGCTTCTGTCATCAGCCTGGCTGAATCGCTGTTGTTGAGGCGTTCCCTGGCTGTGTAGACCTCGTCAGTCTTGGTGAAGACGTACAAGATGTCTCCTGCCAGCAGCTTGAAGGAACTGTCAGGCGACGTAATCAGTTTGCCATGGCGGGAGACGGCAACGATGGTCAGTCCCAGCTTTTTGCGGATGTTGCCTTCAAGCAGGGTTTTGCCGGCATAGGGTGATGTCTCTTCCAGTGCTATGGCACAGACGCCTAAGTCAGGAAGCCTTGTTACAAAGGCGCCTATGTCCGAGGAATGGGCACGGCGGCGTATGGTAGAGTAGTATTCCTGCCTGAGCTTCTGGGCCATGGTGTTTATGTTCTGGCTGGGAAGAAGATAGGCTGTGAGCACCTGGCAGAAGGTCTCGATGCCTGCCTCGAATTCCTCGGCGATAACCCTGTTGGCACCAAGCGCATACAGATGCTCTATTTCCGTCACAAAGCGTGTCCTGGCAATGATGGTTACATCGGGGTTTGCCTTGCGGGCATTGGCCACAATGGCGCGGACAGCATAAGTGTCGGAAATGGCAATGGCCAGCACGCGCGCACGCTGGATGCCCATTTCCTGCAGGATAATGGGCTGGCTGGCATCTCCGTAGGCAATGGGTTCGCGGCCGTCAAAATTGCTGACCGTTTCCGGGTTCATTTCCAGGATATTGTATTTGAGATGCTGGTTTTTGGCTGCCTTGGCCAGCTGTTTGCCTGTGAAGCCGAAGCCGACGATGATGATATGATCCTGCAGCTCGTCCGCATGCGTATTTTCAACTTCCGGAGACTGGGTCGGCTGTCCCACCAGGGCACAGATACGTTTTGAAAGTCCTGGTGCAATGGAAATGAGCAGCGGGGTCAGCATCATGGTGACAACGCTTAAGGCCAGGAAAAACTGATGCGAGTTTTGGCTCAGAAGGCCTGCATTAAGACCGGATGTTGCCAGGACGAAGGAAAATTCACCGACCTGGGCCAGGCAGATGGAGGTCCTGATGGCTGTACGTAATGGGTAGCCCTGGACCAGAATTGCCGGCATGGTCAGCAGGCTCTTGCCCACAATAAAGGCGCCAACCATGGCCAGGATGGGGAGAATGTGGCCCACGACGTATTTGACGTCCAGCATCATGCCCACGGTAATGAAGAACAGGCTGAGGAAAACATCGCGGTAAGGCATGATGTCTGCCACGGCGCTCATGGAAAAGCGCGAGCGGGCCAGCATGAGGCCGGCCAGGAAGGCACCCAGCGAGAAAGACATGCCAAGGGCTTCAGTAATGGTTGCAAAGCCAAGGCAGAGGCACAGCGTGGTCAGGAGCAGTATCTCGCTGGCCCTTGTTTTCACAACGGCTGTCATGAGCCTGTCCAGCAGGTATTTGGCAAAAATGAACATGACCACGCCGACACAGGCGACTTTGGCAATGGCAATGCCTATGGATGTCGGGGAAAGCTGTATTGTGCCGGCCAGCAGGGGCACAAGTATCATCATGGGGGCAACCAGGATATCCTGGAAGACCAGGATAGCCAGCGAGAGCCTGCCTACCGGCGTGGCTGTAATCCCCTTCTGCTGGAAGATCTGCAGGACAATGGCTGAGGAGGAGAGGGCAATAAGGCAGCCCCAGAAGATGCCCTGCTGAAAAGTCCCGAAAAAGAACATTGCCAGGACAGAGGCTGCGATAATAAGGCCGATTTGCAGGCTGCCGCCCAGAAAGACAGGGCGTTTCAGCTTGTTGAGCACTTCGCCTGAGAGCTCCATGCCAATGGTAAACATAAGCATGGCGACGCCCAGTTCGGCTACTGAATCAATCAGTGCAGCATCTTTGATCAGCCCCAGCATGGAAGGGCCGGCCAGGACGCCGGTGAGAAGAAAGCCGACGATAACGGGCAGCTTGAAGCGTGAACAGACAATATTGACCAGCACGCCCAGCAGGAAAATAATAAGAATCTGAGTAAGAATTTCTGTCATATGCAGTAGTGGCTCGCTATAATGATGGACTGCACACCGTTACTTGTGCAGAAAAAATATAGTATATACGTAAAATGGCAGTTGCACCAGATCCCCCATTTTGTCAAAATGACCCTGAACAGGCGCAAAGCAAGCCCCGGAGAGGCTTTATTTTCTGCATCAGGAAACAGAAGGAGGTTTTGTATGGACTTTTTTGACGCGCTTATGACAAGGCGGAGCATTCGTTCCTTTCTGCCTGATCCGGTAAGCGAGGAAGATATCGCTACACTGGTTAAGGCGGGCACTATGGCTCCTTCTGCCATGAACAGGCAGCCCTGGCATTTTGTGGTTGTGACAGACAGGGAAAAGCTGGATGCCATAGCTGACAGGCATCCCCATGCTGCCTTTGCCAGGCAGGCTCCCCTTGCCATTGTGGTGGTTGCAACTCCTGCTGAGGCCTCTGGCGATTTCTGGGTGCAGGACTGCTCTGCTGCAACCGAAAATATTCTGCTGGCTGCACGCGCCCTTGGCCTGGGCTCTGTCTGGTGCGGCCTCTATCCTGTGCAGGAAAGGGCCGATATCCTGGCTGATATTTTGTCTGTGCCAACAGAGTATGTTCCCTTAAGCCTCATTGTGCTGGGGCATACCGAAAAGGAATTTTGCGAGGCCCACAGGCACAACGAGGCCAAGATCCATCACAACAGCTGGTAGTTTTTTTGCCTCCGTGGCATCGGATCCCCTTTGACAGAAAGCCTCCCCCTGTGCTTTGGCAGGGCGGAGGCTTATTCATGCCTGCTGTGTATGTGCGAATGGGCCTGTGGATTCACTCACCACTCAGGCATTCAAAAATCAGCTCATCCAGCAAACCGATGTCGCCGGAGATTGTTCCTTCCATATAGCGTTCATACACTGACACATTGTCGGGCGGGTTCAGGCTGAGTTTCCAGCCTTTTTCCAAAGCCAGCAGGCGTATAAACTCGCGCTGGGTACGTCCGTTTCCTTCCCTGAACGGATGCAGATAGTTGACGGCATCCAGAATTTCAGCCAGCTTGCGGGATAACAGCCTTTTATTGTGCTGATCCAGCCGCCTGTATTCAGCAATCAGCTTGTCAATAAAGGAAAGCGCCGTACTGAAATGACAGAGAGCAAGAAACTGGTTTCCGCCCTTGCTTATCTCCACTGTCCGCTTTTGCCCGGCCCATTCATAGATATCCTGAAACAAATGATGATGGATGGAAAAAAGTGTCTCAGAACCGGTGACCTGGACAGGATTCATCCACAGCTCCTGCAAACGCCGTGCTGTAGCCCCCGCTTCTGCAAAATGCAAGGCCTCAGTGTCACTGATATCCCCGCTATTACGCAGTATTCCTGTCTCAGGATTAGTGTACGCATAATCAGGGTCAGCGCAGGTATGGCTATCGGGCATAGGCTTTATCCTTCGCTGCCCGGATAAAGGCATCTAAGCTGATTTTGCCGGCCGTATAGTCGCGGATGAGTTCAATACCCCGGCGGGTTGGCTTATAGCCCTCAAACATATTTGAACCAATAGCTGCCGCCGCGCTTTCCCAGGCTTCCAGCGAAGGAAAGGGGACGTCCATAATGGTCAGGGCATCACGGTTTGTGGATATGGGAATATAAGGCATATGTGCAGCTCCTTTGAAGCCTAAAACCTATCAGCACCTACTTCTTCCCGAGAGGTACAAACTTCTCTACAGGCGTGCAGAAGGCAATGCCCATCCCTGGCTGCTGCAGGCATTCCGCTGTTCTGATTGCTTCAAGAATCTGCCCGGATGTTTCTGCCGGGGCCAGAATGAGGATAATGTCCTTTTCAGGAACGATGGTTATGCCAAAGAAGGTGCTGTCCTCTTCCCTGGCAGTACCGCGGCCGTGCAGGATGGTACCTCCGGAAGCTCCGGCCTTGCGGGCATATGCCATAACGTCTTCGGCATAGCCTGCGTTGGCAATGACAGTAATGAGTTCGTGGCTGGAGCAATGGCTTGCATTCATGGCGGTATCCTTCTGAGCTTTTGTAAGTACGCTGGCTTTGAGCAGGGCATTGACATCTACCTGGAACAGGACGCCCCTGATTTTCTTCCTGATCCGCTCTGAATGCGCAAAGGCGGCAATAATGTTCTGTGCCGTTTCCTCTGAGGCCATGGTCAGGACAATTTCCTTTCTGGTATCGCTTATGCCAAGCATCTGCAAAAGGGCACTGCTGCCGGTTCCGCGCCCGAGAAGAATAGTGCCTCCTCCCGCGCCGTTTTCCTTGCCGAGGCTCATCAGCTCATCGCCATAGCCGCGGTCAACAATGCAAACGAGAAGCTTGCCTGTCAAAGCCATATCTGCTGACGCATTAGTTTCCATGAGGCATCTCCTCTGTTCTGCAAGAGTCCTGCCCCTGAGAACATATTCTGTCATGCTTCTTTTTTTCTGCTTCTCTTTCCTTTCGGCTGAAGAGGATGCCCAGAATCTGGATGGTTATGAGGGGCATCATGGCAATCATGGCTATCACGCCGAAGGCATCGGTTATGGGATTGCCGCCAAGGGCGCCTGAGGCTCCAAGGGTAAAGGCCAGGATGAACGTGGACGCCATGGGGCCTGAGGCAACGCCGCCTGAATCAAAGGCAATGGCTGTAAAGAGAACAGGGCAGAAGCGCATAAGCCCCAGAGCCAGCAGGTAGCCGGGAATGAGCAGGTACCAGAGGCTGATCCCCAAGCAGACACGGGCCATGGAAAGTGCCACAGCCAGGGCAACGCCCGCTGACAGGGAGACGAGCATGATGCGCTTCTTGATATGGCCGCCCGATATTTCTTCAATCTGTTCATTGAGAACCCAGACAGCCGGTTCCGCGCAGACGACCACAGCACCCAGCACCAGGCCTGCCAGAATGATGACAACCTCTGAATTGCCTGTTGCCATGGCAGCACCCAGCACTTTCCCTGCCGGCATGAAGCCTCCCTGTACTCCCAGGAAGAAGAGGATAAGTCCGACAAAGGTCAGGACAAGGCCGGAGGTCATGCGCAGGACCTGGTTTTTGGGCATTTTGATGAGGAAGAGCTGGAAGACGATAAACATGCCGACCAGCGGTGCCAGGGCCATGCTGACTTCATGCAGCACTGTGGGCAGGCGTCCTAAAAACTGTTCTGTCAGCGTGGCGGCAACGCCTGCAGCCTGTCCTGCTTCTGCTGTATGCTGCTCTGCTCCGCTGGAAAGCATGCCCAGAATAAGAACGGCAAGAATAGGCCCTATGCTGGCCAGCCCGATGAATCCGAAGCTGTCCTGCTGCGCATTCTTTCCGCTTTGCACCGAAGCAACGCCTATGCCCAGGGCCATGATAAAGGGCACGGTCATGGGGCCTGTAGTGGCACCGCCGGCATCAAAGGCAATGCCCAGAAAGTTTGCATCAGTACAGGCTGCGCAGGCAAAAAGGAAGGTATAGAGTAGGGCCAGGGAGAGCTTGTAGCTGGCGTGCATCAGGATGCGCCCGACAGCCAGCAGGACAAAGAAGCCGACGCCCAGCGCTATCATCATGACAAGGGTAGCGGAACTGATGCTGGGCGAGACGCTGAGGACCTGGGAGGCCAGGACATGGACGTCCGGTTCGGCAATGGTAATGAGAAATCCTATGCCAAAGGCCGTCCCCAGCAAAAGCGGCAGGTTGCGCTTGGAGGTGATGGCTGCGCCCGAACGCTGCCCTATGGGCACCATGCCGAGCTCTGTGCCGTGCAAAAAGATGCCCAGCCCCACGATGACCAGGCAGCCGCCTATAAGGAAGGGTACAAACAGTTCTCCCATGGGGGCTATGGTCAGGTGCAGCAGGACGCCTATCAGCATGATAGGCAGGACTGAAATGACTGATTCCTTGATTTTTTCAACAATCTGCATGGAGTTGCTCTCATGGACAGGATAAAATGGGAATAACGAGTGTCAGGGAGACTGCTCTGTACAGTAACGGAAAGAGTCTGGTGAAGCGTAGTTATACAGGCAAGGCCGTTTTTTAGGAAGACAAAAAAGCGGCGGCAGAGAAAAATCCCTGTCGCCGCATTGTAGTCATGCAAAAGCGGGCACCGTTATGATGCCAGCCCCTGGGTCAGCTTGAGGCTAGTACATACCGCCCATGCCACCCATACCGCCCATGCCGGCACCGCCAGGCATAGCAGGAGCCTGCTTGGGCTCGGGCTTCTCGCTGATGGCGCACTCGGTGGTCAGCAGCAGGGAGGAAACGGAGGCAGCGTTCTGCAGGGCAACACGGGCCACCTTCTTGGGGTCGATGACGCCGGCCTTGAAGAGGTCCTCGTACTCGCCGGTAGCGGCGTTAAAGCCGAAGCCGTCCTTGCCGTTGCGCACTTTCTCAACCACAACGCTGCCCTCGAAGCCGGCATTGTGGGCAATCTGGCGCATGGGCTCTTCGATGGCGCGGCGGATGATGTTCAGGCCGGCCATTTCGTCGTCGTCAGCGGGCTTGATGTTGGCCAGGGCCTTGGAAACGCGGATGAAGGCTGTGCCGCCGCCAGGGACGATGCCCTCTTCGACAGCTGCGCGGGTGGAGTTCAGGGCATCCTCGACGCGGTCCTTCTTTTCCTTCATTTCCACTTCCGTGGCAGCACCCACGCGGATGACGGCTACGCCGCCAACCAGCTTGGCCAGACGTTCCTGCAGCTTCTCGCGGTCGTAATCGGAGGTAGCAGCTTCAATCTGGGCGCGGATCTGCTTCACACGGGCCTTGATGTCGTCCTTGTTGCCCATGCCGTCAACAATGGTGGTGTTCTCTTTTTCCACCTTGATGCGCTTGGCCTGGCCAAGTTCGTTCAGGGTCATGTTCTCAAGCTTGGTGCCTGTATCGTCGGAGGCAACCACGCCGCCGCACAGAATGGCGATGTCTTCGAGCATGGCCTTGCGGCGGTCGCCAAAGCCGGGGGCCTTGACTGCCACAACCTGCAGGGCGCCGCGCAGCTTGTTCACAACCAGGGTGGCAAGGGCTTCGCCCTCGACGTCCTCGGCAATGATGAGCAGGGGCTTGTTGACCTTGGCAACCTGCTCAAGCACGGGGAGCATGTCCTTCATGCTGGAAATCTTCTTGTCTGTGCACAGAATGTAGGGATTCTCCATTTCGCAGAGCATCTTTTCAGCTTCGGTAGCGAAGTAGGGAGAAAGATAGCCGCGGTCGAAACGCATGCCTTCCACGACGTCCATGGTGGTCTCAAGGCCCTTGGCCTCTTCAACGGTGATGACGCCTTCCTTGCCCACTTTGGACATGGCCTCGGCAATGATGGTGCCGATGTTGGAGTCAGAGTTGGCGGAAATGGTGCCAACCTGGGCAATTTCCTTCTGATCGCGGGTGGGCTTGGCAATGTTGGCCAGCTCTTCAATCAGGGTATCGACAGCCTTGTCCATGCCGCGCTTGATGGCAATGGGGTTACGGCCGGCAGCCACAAGCTTCACGCCTTCATGGTACATAGCCTGGGCCAGCACTGTGGCGGTGGTGGTGCCGTCACCGGCAGCGTCGTTGGTCTTGGAAGCAACTTCCTTTACCAGCTGGGCGCCCATGTTCTCGAACTTGTCCTCAAGCTCGATTTCCTTGGCAACGGTCACGCCGTCCTTGGTGATGACGGGAGCGCCGAAGCTCTTCTCGATGGCCACGTTGCGGCCCTTGGGTCCAAGGGTCACCTTCACGGCGTCGGCCAGCTTGTCAACGCCTACAGCCAGGCGTTCGCGTGCTTTGACATCAAAAATAATTTCTTTAGCGGACATGATTGTCTATCCTCCAATCATTTTCTGATTGCTATATATTGTCTAGTTATTAGCCTTCGATAATGGCGAGAACGTCATCTTCACGCATGACCAGATGGTCTGTGCCATCCAGCTTCACTTCAGTGCCGGCGTACTTGTTGAAGAGGACCATGTCGCCCTTCTTCACAGCCATGGCGATACGGTTGCCATGGTCGTCCATCTTGCCGGGGCCAACGGCCACTACCTGACCCTTGCTGGGCTTTTCTTTTGCAGTGTCAGGAATGTACAAACCACCGGCGGTCTTTTCTTCGGATTCAAGACGCTTGACCAGAAGACGGTCATTCAACGGCTGAAGTTTCATAGTGAATATCCTCCATACACTAGATTATTGCTTTGAGGTTCTGCCGGAACGGTGCCGGAGTCAGTGCGTCCGGTTGTTGTAGAGTGATTGCTGTTCCTGCATCGGGAAAAAAGATAATGCCCAAGTGTAGTTTGGGAAGAGGGTAAAGGGCTTTTTTTTAAGGAAGACGGAATTGTTCTGCAAAAAGTGTCTGTTTTCAAATAGTTGGTGAGCGTATTTTTTTGTGCCTTTCAGGGAACCGGCCCTGTGAAGGCTTTTGCGGGAGGCACAGGCTGGTGCCACACCCACCTACCACTCCCGCTGGTGCCTGCCTCCCGGTGAAAGGGCAGGCGCAAAAAGAAGGCCCCGGCAAGAACCGGGGCCCGGGAAAATCGTTACATGCCGGCCTGTTGCTAGGCCAGGCAGATGTCGTTGGCTGACAGAACCTCGACTTTGTTTTCGATAAGGGCCGCAATGGCTTCATCGACCTTGTCGAAGCGGAAAATCATGATGGCCGTGTCCCTTTCCCTGGAAACAAAGGCATACATGTACTCAACGTTGACATGCTTGCTTTCAAGAAGCTGCAGCAGTTCATTCAGGCCGCCAGGCTTGTCGCTGACGGAAACTGCCACCACGCTGGTGACGCCAAGGGTAAAGCCCTTTTCCTTCAGGATGGCCTGGGCCTTTTGCGTGTCACAGACTATCATGCGCAAAATGCCGAAGTCGGACGTGTCCGCCAGCGACAGGGCACGGATATTGAGACCAGCTTCAGCGAGTGTATTGGTTACTTCTGCAAGACGACCTGTCCTGTTTTCAAGGAAAACGGAAATCTGTTCAGTTTTATACTGATTGGGTTGTGTGGCCATTGTAGTCTCCAGATTATTGTACAGCTTCATGTACAGAGCAGCAGTGTTTGGGATGCATCCTGTCTGAACAGACCGTGAGAAAAGGCAGACAAAAGCTGCTTAGGCTGTTTTGTCGCTTCCCTCGGTCTTTTTGCTTTCTGTCCGGGGCGTAATATCTATTTCGTCAGGCTCGCTGGTGGCCTTTTTGAAATTGCGGATAGCCCGTCCGAGTCCTCCTCCGATTTCCGGAAGCTTTTTTGCTCCGAAAAGGACCAGGACAACAAGAAGGATGACGAGCATTTCCTGCATTCCTATACCCATGATACTGCTCCTTATGCTTTGGCTTTATTGCTTCAAGCCTGTTGCTTTAGTTTGATTTTGCGTGTCGCATGACGCACAAAACTCTTATTACTACCATTTGGTTAAATAGCCTTTTAAGGGGCGTCAGGTCAAGACAGCGATGTCCTAAAGAAAACACCTGGCAGGGCGGCTGTCTGCCGCTACCTGTTCTGGCTGCGTTGCTTTTTCTTGGTGCCCCTTGCCTTGGGCGTCTTCTTTTTCTTGGCGACAGCATTTGCCTTGTAGTTCTTCTTTTTCCTGCCTGACTTGAGCTGCTTTTTGTTGCCGTCAATAAGCGTCTGTATCTTGCCGGGGCTGCCGGGGTATCTTAAGCCCGCTTCAAGGAGGTTGCTGGCGGCAATCTCGCGCCTTGTCTTGGACTTGCCGCCCATGACAACGATGAGCAGCCTGGTCGGCCCTGCCGTGGTCAGGATGATATTGTAGCCTGAGTCCATGGTAAAGCCGGTTTTCAGGCCGTTGACGCCTCTGGACCCCAGAAAGGGATTGGTGGTGGTCAGCGTCCTGTTCCTGTGTTCAAAGGAGCTTAAGGAGTGGTAGGACATTGCCTGCGGGTAGCTTGAAAGATAGGCAAGGCACAGGCGGGCCATGTCGCGAGCCGTCGTCATCTGGCCGGAGGCAGGCAGGCCGGTGGGGTTTTGAAAGCGCGTGCTCCTCATGCCAATGCTGGCTGCCTTGGCATTCATTTTGCGCACAAAGTTTTCCTGGCTTCCTGCCGTGCGCAGGGCAAGCGCTGTAGCGGCATCGTTGCCAGAGCAGATAATGGTGCCGCGCAGAAGGTTCTGGATGGTGACCCTTTCCCCTGTGCGCAGCTTCATGGTTGAGCCGCCGGCGCGGCATGCCTGGGCCGGAATGCGTACCTTTGTGCCAAGGGAGTATGTCCCCCTGGCCAGGGCGTCGTGCACCAGGTAGGAGGTCATAATCTTGGTCAGGGATGCCGGAGGAATGCGTGTGTCGGCATTTTTCTGGTAGAGAATGCTCCCCGTATTCATGTTGATCATAATGGCTGCCTTGACAGGCAGTCCAGCCCTGGCTTCCCTTGCCGGCAAAAAGGCCAGCGTGCAAATCAGAAAAAATGGCACAAGGACTTGTGCCAGGGAAGGGCGTGAGACAGCATGAAAACGGATATGCCGGCAATGCATGTGCGAAACCTTTACAAGCTTGTGGCAATCAGGCCTGTTCCTGACTGCCGCTTTGGCTGGATCTGGCATTCTTTTCAACAGCTATGCCCTTGAAAAAGGAAGGGTAAGCTATGTTGCCTTCTTCCAGTGCCTGAATGGAGATGGCCAGAAGAACCGGACCCAGAATAATGCCGGCACTGCCAAAAGCGGTAATGCCGCAGAAAATGACCAGGATAAGTACCAGAAAGGAAGCCTTGATGCCTGTCTTCAGGAAAAGAGGCCTGAGGAAGCTGTCGGCAGACGACACGATGCCGACGCTCCATATAAGAAGGACGACTGCGGCCATGGGCCTGTCGATAAACCAGAGATGCAGCGACAGGGGAGCCCAGACAAGTGCTGTGCCAAAGACAGGGATAGGGGCAAGGATGGCAGCCAGGAGCCCGCAGAAGGCAAACTGCTTTATGCCCACTATGGCAAAGCCGATGGCACACAAAAATCCCTGGATAATGGCGACAAACACTACGCCCAGCAGGATTGCCCGCAGGGCCTGGCGTATGGAAACAGAGAAGCGGTGCAGGATCAGGGGATTGATATTGAACAGCCTTGAAGCCGTGAGCCTGAGCCTTGGTGCGTGTATGATAAAGGTAATGGAGAGCGCCAGAAAGAGGATCAGGTGCATGGCCACGGAAGAGGCACCGCCAAGCAGGTCAAACCCCTGGTTGGCCAGGGCTACCAGCGAGTCTGTTGAAAAGTTGCTCAGGTAGTTGAAAAGCGTATCCTGATAGCTTGCCAGATGGCTGGCAATACTGTCCATGCCGGGGATGCTTTGCAGTTTTTCAACCAGCGCATCCAGCTGTGCTGCCATTTCATCGGGCAGCTGGAAATTGTCCATCCACAGCTGGCGCACAAGGGCAATGCCGCTGGCAATCTGCGGTGTTACCATGCACACAAAGGCTAGGATCGGGATAATGGTTGCCGTCAGGATGATGAGCAGGGTGCCGCCCACAGGCAGGGCATTAAGAAAGCCGATACGCATGCTGAACAGCATGCGGACGCCAACGGGCAGGAAGCCGTATTTGCTGCGGGGCTGCTTTTTTTTCCTGCCTGAGTTTTCCTGCATTGCCGCCACAAGCATCTGCGCCCTCTTTCTCTCCAGTCTGCAGCGGCGGCGGCGTGAGTAGCGGCGCAGTTTCCGGTACAGAGGGACAGTAAGGCAGGCAAAGCAGGCTGCCAGTATGACTGTATATGGTATGGGCCACAGAAGGAGAAGCCAGGCCAAAGCGCTGAGAAGGTACATGATGCGGGACAAAAGAAGCCTGTTACATAAATGGGAGAGTGGCATGGATGCCCTCCTGTATAGCTGGTTTCCTGTGCGCTGGCGCTCAGACAAGGGGGAAAGGGGCTTCGCCTGCTTAAGTGTAAGATACAGCCTGCGCCTTATCCCTCAAGTATCTTTGATCCCAGGAACTCAATCTTGGTTATCTCGTAGACAACGCTGCCCTTGGGGATGGTGATGGTGACTTCTTCGCCAACTTCATGCCCCAAAAGTGCATGGCCCACCGGGGACTGGTAGGAAATGGAGCCCTTGCTGTGATCGGCTTCGTCAGGTCCTAAAATGGTAAAGGTCTTTTCTTCGTCCGTGTCCACGTCAACAATGGTGACAGTACACCCGAAGACAACGTTATTTCCGGAGAGCTTGTCCAGATCAATGATGTTGCTCTGCTGCAGGCGTGCCTCAAGATAGTTGATGCGCGCTTCTGCCATGCCCTGCTTTTCGCGTGCAGCATCGTAGCCGGCATTTTCGCGCAGATCGCCCTGCTCGCGTGCTTCCTTGATGGCCTGAATGATGCGGGGACGATCTTCTTTGAGCTGGGCCAGCTCTTCGGTGAGCTTTTTATACCCCTGAGCAGAAATAGGAATCGCCATGGTGTAACCTCCGAAAAGAAATGGTCTGCAAAGCGCCCTGCCTGCCTTAGGCAGAGGCAGTGATCCTGGATGCGTCTGAAAAAACTATGCTGCCAGTACGCACAGGTCTGCTAAAAAGGACAGGGGCTTTGCCCTGAAAAAAAAGAAAAATTCACAGCCCGGCCGTTTTTTAGTCCGTCCGGGTTGTTTTAGGCTTTTTGAAAAGGCAGCCGCAGGAAGTGTTTCCTGTGTCAGCTTGTTTTGCGGGAGGATGCCCCGCCTTGTCCGGCAGTGTATCCCTTCATCCGTGGGGAGACGTCCGTGGGGAGATGTCTGTGAGGAGACGGCCTTGCAGCCGGACAGGATAAAAAAAAATCCGCTACTGGGAGCAACGGAAAACATAGTGCAAGGACAAGAGTGTACTTAGCCTCTGTTTGTAGGGAGGTCAAGAGGGTTGCATTGGCGCAAAACATGGCTTGCAGTATGTTTTCCGGTGTATTGCAGGCAGGCAAGTATTGAGCTACAAAACAAGTAATACAGTAGGGTTTTGCCCTGCTGAACGACAAAATGCCGTTAAGTTCGCTTTAGAGGATGTCATGAAAAAATACATGCGCTATCTGGGCCCGGTGCTGATTGCAGCTATCTTCTGCCTTGCCGTGTATCTTCTCTACAACAAGCTGCACCAGTATTCCCTTGCCGAAATACGGGCCAGCATAGACATGATCCATCCCCTGGGCATCGTTATGTCCCTGGCATTTGCCGTCATCAATTACTGCATCCTTATAGGATACGACTGGCTGGCCCTGAAAGCCATCCATAAAAAACTCTCCATTGCCAAGGTCAGCCTTGTATCAGTAGTCGGACAGGCCGTGAGCTTCAATTTTGGAGCCCTTTTAGGCGGCACAAGCGTCCGTTTTCGTTTTTATACGGCCTGGGGCTTTTCTGTTCATGACATTCTCCACCTTATCCTTATCCTGGCTGTTGCCTTCTGGATAGGGGCGCTGGGCTTAAGCGGCATTGTCTTTATCGTTGCCCCGCCTGAACTGCCTCCCCAGCTCATGGACTGCATGCCCATGCACAATGTGCGTCTTCTTGGCGCCCTGCTTTTCGGCACGGCCATGATCTATATGATACTGTGCTTTGTCGTCCGCCGTCCCATCACCATCTTCGGAAAGGTGTTTGTCTTTCCTGCGCCCAAGGTAGCCGTGGCACAGCTCCTTGTCTCCTGGGTGGACCTTATTGCCGCAGCCGCCTGCATGTGGGTGCTGCTTCCTTCGGGCGTGGATGTTTCCTTCATACAGTTCCTGCCCGGATTCCTCATGGCCCAGGTTGCCGTGGTCATGACCCATGTGCCCGGCGGCGTAGGGGTTTTTGAGCTGGTCATTATTCACATGACCAACACGCCGCATGAGCAGATGGTCTTTGCTGCCGTGCTTATCTTCCGCCTCATCTACTATATCCTTCCCCTTCTGGTCGCAGCCACACTGCTGGCCGGCTATGAAGTACGGTGCGGAAAGTTCCAGCAGGCAGGGCGCTGGCTGTCTGTCTTAAGCCCGGTTATCACCTCCTATACAACCTTCCTGGCAGGCGTCATCCTGCTCATCTCCTCCACTATTCCCGGAAGGCCGGAAAATGTGCTCCTGCTGGCAGGATGGCTTCCCGAATGGTGCGTGGGCTTTGGACACATGCTTGCTGCCATCTCGGGCTGCATGCTGCTCTTTGTGTCTTACGGGCTCAGCCAGAGGCAGAAACAGGCTTTTTACTATGCCGTCACCTTTATGATCTCGGGCATAGTGTGCGTGCTTCTCAAAGGGCTGGCCTGGCACTCGGCCCTGGCAGTCTTCGTGATGATGCTGCCACTGCTTTGTGCGCATCACCGTTTTTACCGCAAGTCCTGGATTTTGGGCGAGCGCATAGCCGTACACTGGATCCTGGCAGGCATAGCCGTCATTGTGTGCAATTTCTGCCTTGGCTGGGCAATATACCACTGGAAGATAAGCGGCATATCCATGCCCGATAATGCCGGCCCTGTCTTGTGGGGCAATATGATCCTGGTTGCCCTGCTGACGCTGCTTGTCCTTGTCAGGTGGGTGCGCAGGCGCAGGCTTGAGGCCAGCGGGGCTGTCCATCCGGAGGCAGGGAATCAGCCGGAATAAGGACGCATTCCAAATAGTTCATGCGCAATAAAAAAGAGGCCGCTCTCCTATTGAACAGGAGCCGGCCTCTTTTTTGAATGAGAGAAATACGGCTTTAGCTGTGGCTTAAGACTACTTCGTCCTTGCCGTCCCTTTCTTCCAGAAAAACGTCTACGCGCTCCGAAGCGGCGGTAAAGAGTGTCCTGCCGGTATAATCGGGCTGTATGGGCAGCTCGCGGCGGCCCCTGTCCACAAGGACAAGCAGTTCGATCTTGTCAGGGCGGCCGTAATCCATGATGGCTTCCATGGCAGACCGTATGGTCCTGCCTGTGTACAGCACATCGTCCACCAGCAGGATGGTTGCCTTGTCTACGGCATTCATCATGTGCGAAGGCCCTACTGCAGGGCGGTTTGCCATATTGGTCCAGTCATCCCTGTAGAGATTGATGTCAAGGGTATTCAGGGGAATGGTACGGCCAAGCTTCTGCTGCAAAATGAGCTGCAGGCGCTTGGCCAGATCTACCCCGCGTCTTTCAATGCCGACAAGCTGCAGGTTGTCACAGGAACCGTGGCGTTCAAGAATTTCGCAGGCCAGGCGCTCCAAGGCGCGGCAGATATCCATATGGGAAAGGATTAGCTTGGAATCCATAAAAAGCTCCGCAATGAGAAAGAAATTTCGTTCCTGAAAGACAGAAAATGCAAAGGGAAAAATAGCCTATTTGCTGCGTCTTGAAAAGAACAGAATGATGACTGGCTCAGGCCCTGGCCGGCCGGCCCGTTTTTTTTGCCCGGCGCCATTTGACAAGTCATATATGTGATCCTATTTCTACAAGGCCGGCAGTGCGGTTATGCCAGGGCAGGAGACCTGTTTTTATGTCTCCGCCCTCACGCGCCCTTTGCAAAACGCCTTCTGCCTGTATGTGCAAAAATGCCAACTATTCAAGGAGACAGCGCTTGATTACCCTGACAGAGAAAGCCCGGGCCGGCATTGCCGATTTTCTGAAGAACAAGCCTCAGGCCCCCATCCGCATCTATCCCCAGAAGAACCACGCCGGAGGTATTGCCCTGGCGCTGGCCCTGGATACCATCCATGAGGATACGGACGAAGTCATGGAGCTGGATGGCTTTACCTTCTGTATGAATGGCGATCTCAAGCGCATGGTACAGCATGTTACCATTGACAGGGGCACCATGGGCTTTGTCTGCACGCCCCTTGTCCCCCTGCCTGACTTAAAGAAGGCTGGCAGCGGCTGCTCTCCTGCAGGCTGCACCGGCTCCTGCTCGTCCTGCCACTAATTTTTTGCAGTCTTTCACCCTGTTTCCTGCTGTCACGCCTGGCACGGGATACGGCTCTATAACATCAGCACCCATAAGGAAGTATTCATGATTACAATCAGCGATGCCGCCCAGAAAGAACTGGACGCCTTTTTTGACGCTAACCAGGATGCCCCCAAATCCGTTCGTATTTTCCTGGCCCCCGGCGGCTGTTGCGGTCCTGCCCTGAATATGGCCCTGGATCCGGCTACAGAGATGGATGTCCAGGAAGAAATCAACGGCGTAGTGTACTGCATGGCCAAGGCCCTGGCCGAGCAGACAGGCGCAATCAGCGTTGACATCAGCTACATGGGCTTCACCATTACCCCTGAGAATCCCCTGCCCAGCACCGGCGGCTGCAGCTGCTCAGGCGGCTGCGGTGGCGGCTGCGGCGGCGAAGGCGGCAGCTGCTGCGGCTAAGCCGTACAATTAAATTCTGCCCTTTTCCCCTCATGGCTGAAAAGGGCACAATATTTGCCTGACGTTCCGCTTCTGCCTTCTGGCTTCAAGACAGCCGCAAGGCAGAAGCGGCGGACGATTGCAGCAAAAGGCCGGGCAACCGGCTTTTTTGCTGTTTGGGACACAGCAATACCGTACACAGGGCATGATTCTGGGGGATGTATGCAGGCACTGGAATTTTTGCAGGGCACTAAGGCCGCTCTCAGCCTGAACCGGTCCGGCCTGGCTACGCGGGCAAGGCTGGCAGGACAGATTGTCGCATCTGGAAGGACTGCCGTCCTGGTAGCAAAAGACAGGACGTCTTTCAGCCAGCTGCAGGCCCTGGCCTGTCTCTATACGCCATCCCTTTCCTGCGAGGACGTAAAGCTGGGGCAGCCTGCCTGGGAGCAGGATGTTGTCCTTCTGCCACAGGGCCTTCTTGTCCGTGACGATTCCCTTGACTGGGCCCAGAGGCTCTCAGCCCTGTATGCCCTGTCAAAGCCGGGGCCGCATCTTGTCGTGGCCAGCGTGGAAAGCCTGCTTGTGCGCTGGCCTGCCAGAAATTTCTTCCTTCAGGGCGCAATTGCCCTTGAAAAAGGGGCAGACCTTGATCAGGAACTCCTCTTAGAGCAGCTCGTCTCCTTTGGCTATACAAGGACTACCTTTGTTGCCAGGGCCGGCGAGATGGCCAGGCGCGGCGACATCGTGGATATCTTTGCCCCCGGCCTGAGGTTTCCGCTGCGCCTTGAGTTTTTCGGTGATACGCTGGAAGACATGCGCCTTTTTGATGCGGACAGCCAGCGCTCCCTGGAACATCTGCAGTCCATGACCATTTTGCCGGCAAAGCCGTACTTTCAGCATGCAGAAGGACTGCATGCCATGCAGGCCAGGACAGAGGCCCTGCTGAAGGACGGTATCATCAGCGAGGATATTGCCTACGACTGCATCAAGGCTCTTGAGCAGGGCGGAAGCACCCTTCTTCCTGGCAGCGTCCTTGAAGGCTGTACGGATCTTACAGACTGGCTTCCTTGTGACAGCGTCTATCTGTGCGACGGAGAGCAGGATACAAAGGAAAGCTTCCTTGAGTGCGCAGCCGAGCTTGAAGGGCGCCTGTACGGCGATACGGCTCCTGTTTTGCAGAGCACGGAGCTGTGCCTGAGAAAGGCAGACACGCTTCCCTGGGAAAGCATACGGGAAAGCAGGGCGATTTATGCAGAACCTCTGGTAGTCGGCATCGAGGAAGACGGCCTCTGCCTGCAGGAGCGCACCATCCGTTCCTTTCAGGAGCTTTTCCCTGCCTCAGATGCCATGGACAGGCCATGGCAGCATGTGAGCAGCCTTGTCAGGGATTGGGCCAGGACCAGATCACAGCTTTTGCTGAGCTTTCCGTCTGCCCGTTCAAGGCAGCGTTTTCTGAAACTGGCAGAGCAGGACGGCATTGCCTGCAAGCTGCGCTACGATCCTTCAGGGACAGGTCTGTATGCCCTGATCTCCCCGTTCAGGGATGGTGCAGAACTTGTCTGGGACAATTCCTGCATCCTGGGCGAGAAGGTGCTGTTCCCCAAGGCTGAAAAAACGCAGCGCGTCTCTGCCCGTGCCTTCAAGGGGATGGATTCCTTTGAGGACATAGCCGAGGGCGAGCTCCTGGTGCACAGGGACTACGGCATAGGGCGCTACCTGGGGCTCAAGTCTGTTGAAACAAACGGTGTCAGTCACGATTTCCTGCTCATGGAGTACCAGGGCCATGACATGCTCTATGTGCCTGTGGACAGGCTGGCCCTTGTGCAGCGCTTCCGCTCCACAGAGGGCAGTGCCGCACCTTCGCTGGACAGGCTGGGGACGGTTGCCTGGAACAACTGCCGCGACCGTGCCCGCAAGGCAGTGGAAAAAATCGCTGCCGACCTCATAGAGATGTATGCCTACCGCAAGGTGGCCAAGGGCTACCACTACGAGCCCTGCGACGAACTCTACCATGAATTTGAAGCCAGCTTTCCCTATGAGGAGACGCCGGATCAGGCCAGGGCCATAGAAGACATCCTGAGAGACATGGACAAGAACGTGCCCATGGACAGGCTGGTCTGCGGCGATGTGGGTTTCGGCAAGACTGAGGTGGCCATGCGTGCCGCTTTCAGGGCTGCCACAAACGGCCGTCAGGTGGCGCTGCTCTGTCCGACCACTGTGCTTGCCGAACAGCATTACCAGACGTTCAGGGCACGCATGAACGGCTTCCCTGTCCGTGTCGGCCTTCTGAGCCGCTTTGTATCCCATGCAAAGCAGCGTGCCACCATCGAGGCAGCAGAGCGCGGCGAAATAGACATCCTCATCGGAACGCACAGAATATTGTCGCAGGATGTCGACCTGCCCAACTTAGGACTGCTCATCCTTGACGAGGAACAGCGCTTTGGCGTGCGCCACAAGGAAGCCATGAAGGAGATGCGCAAAAATGTGGACGTGCTGACGCTGACTGCAACGCCCATTCCCAGGACGCTGCAGCTTTCGATGTCCGGCATCAGGGACCTGTCTCTTATTGAGACGCCGCCCAGGGAGCGCATGCCCGTGCAGACTGCTGTCATAGAGCGTGACGACAAGCTTCTGAAAGAGGTTGTGCAAAGGGAGCTGGACAGAAACGGGCAGGTCTTCTGGGTCTACAACAGGGTCCAGGGCCTTCTCAATGTGCGCGACTATGTCCAGGGCCTTGTTCCTGAGGCCCGTGTGGCCGTTGCCCACGGCCAGATGAATGAAAACGAGGTCGAGGATGCCATGCGCAAGTTCTGGCACGGCGAGGTGGATGTGCTGGTATGCACCTCCATCGTGGAGTCAGGGCTTGATTTTCCGGGTGCCAATACGCTTATTGTGGATCAGGCGCAGCAGTTTGGCTTAGGGCAGCTCTACCAGCTGCGCGGCCGCGTAGGACGAAGCGACAGGCAGGCCTTTGCCTATTTTGTCGTGCCGGACGTGACCCATATGACGGATATTGCAGAGGAAAGGCTGCGCATCCTGCAGGATATGGACTTCCTTGGCGCAGGCTTCCGCGTGGCCATGGAAGATTTGCGCCTGAGGGGTGCCGGCAATATCCTGGGCGAGGCCCAGACAGGCCAGATGACAAGGGTAGGGCTTGACCTCTATCTTGAGATGCTTGAGCAGGCCGTGGAACGCCTGAAGGGAACAGGTCCGGAGAAGGACGTGACCTGCGAAATAAACATAGGCATTGCCGCCCGCATCCCCACCTTCTATATCACGGACAGCCAGGAGCGGCTGCGCCAGTACAGGGCCCTGACCTCTGCTGCCAGCGGCAGCGAGCGCGAGCGCATAGCCCTGGAACTTAAGGACCGCTTCGGAGCTTTCCCCGATGACTTCCAGACCTTCCTGGCCGTGCTTGATTTCAAGCAGTTCCTGGGATCCATCCAGGTCGAAAAGGCGGATCTTGCCGCCAGCCGCATCAAGCTCAGCTGGGCAGAGGGGCAGGATGCCGTGGATCCGATCAAGATTATCGGTCTGATGCAGCAGACTCCCGGGGCACAGATGGTTCCGCCGGCAACGCTGATCCTCCCGGTTGCGAAGGACAAGGCCTATTGCGATGTCTTAAGCGACATGCGTTCCGTGCTTGAAGGGCTGCGCCTTGAGAAAACAGGTGACGGAGACCAGGCAAAGGAAGCGGCCGTGGTGCTGATTTCCCGTGCTACGGCCAGGGCCGGCAGCAGCGGAGCCCCCAGGGATCTGCGCAAGGCACGATCCTTCAGTGTGTCTGGAAAAAGGAAGGCTTAGCCTTTTTTAAGGGAGGCTGTGACCTCTTCTGCCTTCTGCCCATGCAGGGCCGTACAGCCGCTTTTTCCTGCATTGCCTTTTCATGGAGAAATGAGTAAAAAACACATTTTATGACGTCATTTCCCGTGTCTTAATGCAGTGCTTTCTTCACGCACTCAGGTTGCAAGGCACGGGGGGAAATGCTCCGCCCTGCCTTAAAGAAGATCAGCGGCAAGGCCCGCTTTCTTCTTGTGCGGAGGATTCCTTTTGTTCCTCGTCCAGACGGGAAGGTAGCACATCGTGAAAAAATATCTCTTATTTGTCTTTCTGCTAGTTTTTGCCTGCTGTGCCAGCGCAGAGGCTGCCCAGTACGGAAAGATTGCCGCTGTCGTCAATGGCAAGGCCATAACCATGTATGACCTGCAGAAGGCCGCAGCCGGTGATATCGTCCGCGCCAGGCTTAACCCGGACAGCCCCAAGGACAAAGCGAAGGTTGACGCCATTTTGCGCCGTACCCTGGATTCCATGATATCGGATATCCTGCTGCAGCAGGAAGCAAAGCGTCTTGGCGTCAACATTACCGACAAGGATGTGGACCAGGAAATCACGGCCATGTACACCAGCCGTGGCATGACCAAGGAACAGTTTGAAAAAAGCCTGGCCAAGGAAGGCGTCAAGCTGAGCGACCTCAGGGACAATTACCGCAAGGGCATGACCCGCCAGCGCATCATTGCCATGGAGGGCGGCCGCCGCGTGGTTATCAAGCCTGAGGAAATCAAGGCCTACTACGAAAAAAACAAGGCCAATATGTACAACAGGGAAGGCCTGCACATGGCATTGATTGTCTATCATCCGCAGGCTCCTGCCGCTCAGATTGCCCGCAAGGTAAAAAGCGGCGAAATGTCCTGGCTTGAGGCCTCGCAGAAATATTCTGTTATGCCTGACCGCAACAAGGGCGGCGACACCGGCCCTGTGCGCTGGGATCAGCTCAACAACGAATGGAACAAGCGCCTCTCAAGCATGCAGCCCGGCGATGTGACCGATCTTTTTAACTATAACGCCCAGCTGAAGGCCCAGGTCCGCCTGTTCCGTCCCAATGGCGACACAACACCGCTGCGCATCATGACTCTTGAAGAAGCCACTCCGATGATTGATGCCAAGCTGCGCGGACCCAAGGCGCAGGATCGCATCGAGGACTATCTGAAGTCTTTGCGCGACAAGGCGCTGATTGACATCCGCATCTAGCCAGGATGCAGTCTGTAAAGACTATATCATGATATATAGATATACGGATATATTGAAAATAACGCAAAGCCAAGCAGGCCTTGCAGGAGTTTGATATGCCCGAGGACAGGCAAGACATAGCAGAAAGCGTGAGCACGGGCGCTTCTCAGAAAGACGGGGCTCCATCTGCGCAGACGGCAGCAGGTGCTGTCCCGTATGCCACATTGGAAGAACTCGGGGCTGCACTTGCAAAACTCAGGACTAATCAGGGACTGACTGTCGCCGATGTTGCCGGCAGGCTCATGCTGGCAGAGAACCTTGTCGAGGCCATGGAAAACGGGCAGATTGCCCAAAAAAGGCCTGCTGTCTATGCCAGGGGCTTTTTGCGTGCGTATGCGCAGGCTGTGCGCATACCTAAAGATCTTTATGAGCCGTTGCTTTCTTCCATTGCCGAAGACAAGTCCCTGCTGGAAAAGCCCTATTTTACTCCCAACAAGACGGCACGCCTGCCGCACTCAAGCCCTGTATGGGGCATCCTGGCCTCCCTGCTGGTAACTGTCTGCGCTGTCTGGCTGCTGTGGCATTTCAACGTCCTTGATCATGTCTTCAAGATGAAGGATACGGTCGCGCCCACTGCAGTTCCCATGCAGAACTATGAAACTGCGTCCAGGGATACAGCAGAGGATGTTGCTAAAGACATTGCCAGGCAGGATGTTTCCAGGCCGGAAGCCCCGAAAGACTCTCTGAAAGAGTCCACGAAGGAAGCCCCGAAGGATTCCCTTGTGCAGCCTGTGCAGAAAGAGCAGCCGGCAGGGGGAAGCACATTTAACGGCAGCCTTCTTCCTGGCAATATGCAACAGCCCGTATTGCAGGAGACAGTGCCTGGCGGAAGCGGCAGGACGGCACCGGCCGGCAGTCCCAGCCAGTCCCTTGCTCCTGACAGGCCGGAAACGTCCCAGGAATACCTGCCTGCTGTCGTGCCTCCCAATTCTCCGTGGGCTGCCCTGCAGGGCAATGCCACCCTGGCTGGCGAGGCGGGAATGGCCTCCCAGGCCCCTTCGCAAGCCCAGCCTGCCAATCCCAACCTGCCAGACCAGGCACAGGGACTGGTGCAGAACGGGAAGCACACAGTGACAATAATGGCCGAGTCCCAGTGCTGGACGCAGGTAACAGCCGATTCCGGCCGTCCTGCACAGAGGACGTTGCAGCCAGGCGAGAGCATGTCCGTGCCCTTTGATTCTTCCCTGACCTTACGGCTTGGCAATGCCGGCGGCGTCAAGGTGTTCTATGACGGCATAGAGCAGACAGACCGCGGCCGTGTCGGGCAGGTGCGCACGCTGAATTTCCCGCCAGCCCCTGTCGAGTAGGCAGCAGTTGGAGTGGACTGATACAGGCATAGTCCTGAACCTGGGCTCTTTCGGGGAAGCGGACATCTGGCTCAGGATGCTCTTCAGGGAGCATGGCGTCCAGACTGTCTTTGCCTTTGGCGGACAGCACAGCCGCAGGCGCTTTGTCGGCTGCCTGGACAGGGTGAACGAGCTGGAATGCCTGGTACGGCCAAGCCGGAACGGACTGTATCTGGAATTGTGCGAGACAACGCTTGTTTCAGGGCCGGGGGCCCTGCGCACCCTGCGCAGCAATCTCGGGTTGTGCATGAACTGCCTGAGGCTCGTTGAATGCGCTTCTGTGACGCAGGAAAGTTCCGCTGACAGCTTTTTGCTGGTCAGGGATCTGATCAAAGCCCTGGGACAGAGCCTTCAGAACCCCCTTGCGATGGGGCTTTTGTTCCGCCTGCGCTTTATTGCCCTGCAAGGATACAGCCCGGTTGTGGATGTCTGTGCCGGCTGCGGAACAGAGCGGCATCATGGTGCGTTTTTTTCTGTGGAGGACGGCGGCGTGCTGTGCCCTTCCTGCCTGCAAAAGCGCAGCAGGGTGCAGGGCGTTTTCTTAAGCGGCCAGTCTCTGGACATATTGTCGGCGGCACTGCGGACCTTTCCCTCCGCCTGGACGAATTTTTTCTTTGCCCCCAAAGAACAGCGCAACATTGCTTTCTGTTGTGACGGCATGCTGCGCTACCATGTCGGCCTGACCTGGGATCGGGGGCGTTTTTGCCGGATATAATGATACGGGCCTGTTAAAAGTCCGTACAGCTATTGAGGATATTATGTACTTTCAAGATGTCATCCTGGCACTTCAGGGCTACTGGGCCAAGCAGGGCTGCGTTATAGAGCAGCCCCTGGGCGTTGAATGCGGCGCAGGAACCTTCAATCCGCATACCTTTTTGCGGGTTCTTGGTCCCGAGCCCTGGAAGGTGGCCTATGTGGAACCATGCCGCCGTCCCACAGACGGCCGCTACGGTGAAAATCCCAACCGCCTGCAGCGCTATTTCCAGTTTCAGGTCATTCTCAAGCCCAATCCGTCCAATGCCCAGGACCTGTACCTGGGAAGCCTTGCCGCATTAGGGCTTGATTCAGCCTCCCATGATTTCCGCTTTGTCGAGGACGACTGGGAATCGCCCACCCTCGGTGCAGCAGGGCTTGGCTGGGAAGTGTGGCTCAACGGCATGGAAGTCAGCCAGTTCACCTATTTCCAGCAGGTAGGCGGCCTTGAGTGCAGGCCTGTGTGCGTTGAGCTGACCTACGGGCTTGAACGCCTCACCATGTATCTGCAGGGCGTGGAAAGCGTCTACGACATACGCTGGAACGAACACGTCACCTATGGCGACATCTACCACCAGAACGAGGTGGAACAGTCCAGCTACAATTTTGACTGCTCCAATGCTGCCATGCTGCTCAGGCATTTTGACGATTACGAACAGGAATGCCGCGATCTTCTGGAAAAAGGCCTGCCCTGGCCTGCCTATGATTACTGCATGAAGTGTTCGCATACCTTCAACCTGCTTGATGCCCGCGGCGCCATATCCATCAGTGAAAGAACGGCCTATATCGGCAGGGTCCGCGCCCTGGCCTCGGCTGTAGCCCGCCTGTACACAGAGCAGCGCAAAGAGATGGGCTATCCCATGCTCAAAAAGTAAGGAGGGAAGCATGTCAACTTTTGTTCTGGAAATTGGCAGCGAGGAACTGCCCTCCCGTTTTCTGGCAGGCGAAGAGGCCTTTCTGGCAGAGCAGTTTGCTCATGAGCTGAAAGAGCAGTCGCTGGCCCACGGTGCCATACATACCTGTTCCACCCCGCGCAGGGCCATTGTCATTATTGACGACGTGGCCGACGTGCAGGAAGAAAAGGAAGAAGAATTTATGGGGCCTCCTGTGCGTGCCGCCTACAAGGATGGCACACCCACCAAGGCCCTGGAAGGCTTTGTGCGCGGACATGGCTTAAAGCCTGAGGATGCCTATACGGTCACAACGGCAAAGGGCGAGTACATTGCCGTGAAAAAGCGTGTCGGCGGCCAGGCTGCCTCTGTCATCCTGGCATCCGCTGCCGCCTCCATTATCCCGCAGATTCCCTTTGCCAAGCGCATGCGCTGGCAGGATCATGATTTTGCCTACAGCCGTCCCCTGCAGTGGATTGTTGCCCTGCTTGGCTCTGAGGTCGTTTCCTTTGAGGTCGGCCCTGTCACGAGCGGCAGAACAACCTATGGCCACAGGGTCCATGGCAAAGGGCCCTTTGAAGTCCCGAATGCAGAAGAGCTTATTTCCATTCTGCGCGAAAAGGGCGGTGTGGAGCCCTTTGGCAAGGTGCGCAGGGAAAAGATAGTCGAGGAAGCAGACAAGGCTGCTGCCGCAATAGGCGGCAGGGTTTTGTGGGACGATGCCCTGATGCAGGAAGTAATAGGCCTGGTCGAGCATCCGGTGAGCCTTCTTGGCGATTTTGACGAGAAATTCCTGGAAGTTCCCAGGGAAGTGCTCATTACCAGCATGCAGACGCATCAGAAGAGCTTCGGCGTCGAGGACAAGGACGGCAGGCTTCTGCCGCACTTTGTCACAGTGCTGAACCTGACGCCGCCATCCCTGTCTCCGGTGAAGCACGGCTGGGAGCGTGTTCTGCGTGCCCGCCTGGAAGATGCCCGCTTCTTCTGGCATGAGGATCTTAAGGCCAGCTTTGATGAGTGGCTGGAAAAGCTGAACCACGTCATCTTCATCCGCGGCCTCGGCACCATGGGCGAGCAGAGCCGCCGCCTTGAGACGCTGTGCGGCTGGCTTGCCCAGGCCTGCGCACCTGAAATGGAAAAACAGGCCAGGCGTGCCGGACTGCTTGCCAAGGCAGACCTTGTCTCCGGAATGGTCGGAGAATTTGATACGCTGCAGGGCATCATGGGCGGCATCTACGCCAGACAATGGGGCGAGGACAAGGTCGTGGCTGATGCCATTGCCGAGCAGTACCTGCCCCAGGGTGCTGACAAGATGCCTGAAACCGTTGCCGGAGCGTTGCTGGCCATTGCCGTCAAGGCCGATACCCTGGCAGGGTGCTTCGGGCTCAACCAGGTGCCCACCGGTGCCGCAGACCCGCAGGGCCTGCGCCGCTGTGCCATCGGCATTATCCGCATCCTTTTGAAGTTCGGCTTTGAGATTGATCCCCGCGAGCTCTTTGCCCAGGCCCTGAAAGGCTATGGCGACAAGGAATGGAAAGTGGCACCCACCATGTGCCTTGACAATCTCATGCAGTTCTTTACAGGACGCCTGCGCAACTACTATCAGGGCAATGACGTGGCAACGCCGCTGGTGGATGCCGCCATCGGCGCCGGCTGCAAGAGCGTTAAGGGCGTTGACCTGCGCCTCTCTGCCCTGGTCGATTTCAGTGCCGACCCCGACTATACAGGCAGCGTGCAGACCTTCAAGCGCGTCGCCAATATCGTCTCCAAGCAGATTGCCCAGGGTGCAGAGATACCTGCCGCCTGGCGTAAGTCCCTGTTGCAGGACGATGCTGAAAAGGCGCTGGACAAGGTCCTTGAGGAAGCCCTGCCTGCCCTGGATATTTTGTGGCAAAAGGGCGACTACAGGGGAATGCTTGCCGGTATAGGCAAGCTGCGTCCTGCTGTGGACAACTTCTTTGATCATGTCATGGTTGCCTGCGAGGATGCAGAACTTAAAGGCAACCGCCTGGCCATGCTGCAGGCTATGGTCAGCCGCTTCTCCCTGCTGGCTGATTTTGCTGCCTTGCAAATCTAG
>CAVLCT010000002.1:56006-63865 GCA_963661665.1 Bulleidia sp.
AGCAACAGGCTACGAACCTGTGTGTCGGGAGTTCGAATCTCTCCGGGCCCACCATTAGAAGAAAGCACTGTCAGGGTAAAAAAGAATACAATGGTTGTCCTTGCATAAGGGCAACCTTTTTTATGTCCTTCTGCAAGGCAGAAGCAGGAAAACACAAAAAAAGCCCCGGCTCATACACTAGCCGGGGCTTTCGTATCTTTAAGGAGATCAGTTACTGGAAAAGCTCGGTAGACAGGTAGCGCTCGCCTGTATCGCAGGCAAAGGTCACGATGGTCTTGCCCCTGTATTCTTCTTTTGCAGCCAGGGTCAGGGCCGCATACACATTGGCACCGGTGCTGATGCCGCAGCTGACGCCTTCAATCTGCATAAGTTCCCTGGCCGTAGCTATGGCTTTTGCTGTCTCTACGGGCATGATGCTGTCTATATAGCGCCTGTCAACAATTTCAGGCACGAAGTTGGCGCCAATGCCCTGTATGCCGTGGGGGCCTGCCTTGCCTGTGGAAAGCAGGGGGGATTCGGCCGGCTCCACTGCAATGGCCTGGCAGCCAGGGATGCGTTCTTTCAGGTAGCGCCCGCAGCCTATGATTGTGGAGCCTGAGCCCACGCCCGCTATCACGGCATCCACCTTGCCGTTTGTCTCAGCAAGTATTTCCGGGGCCGTGCTCACATAATGGGCTTCAGGAGCCCTGGGGTTGCTGAACTGGCCTACAAGATAGGCGCCGCGTTCGCGCACGATTTCCTGCGCCATTTCCACAGCGCCTCCCATGCCCTTGGCAGCAGGAGTCAGGACAAGCTCTGCTCCGAAGCCTTTAAGAAGCTTGCGGCGTTCAAGGCTCATGGAATCAGGCATAGTGAGTACGGCCTTGAGGCCCATGGCACGGGCGCAGAGGGCAATGCCTATGCCCATATTGCCGCTTGTTCCCTCAACTACGGTTCCCCCTGGCTGCACGCTGCCGTCGCAAAGGGCTGAGCGCAAAAGATGGAAGGCGACACGGTCCTTGATAGAACCGCCGGGGTTGCGGTTTTCAAGCTTGAGAAGAATTGTGCCTGGCAGATTGCCTGCAAGCTTGTCCAGGCGCAGCATGGGCGTATTGCCTATGGCTTCAAGAATAGATGGAAGCATGGTTATACCTCTGTACAATATATCGTAATGTGTGAAAGCTCGTGTGAGCCTTATGGGCAAAAAAAACATCGGGCACGCCGGATTTTGCCGGCAGCCTTTCTCAGTACTATTTCTTCAGCACAATCTGAGCAGGGCCTTTTTTCAGGGTAATCAGGGCTATCTCAGGCGGAACGCCCAGGCGGACTGCAAAGCCTGACCATTGCGAAGTGCCTGAGGACACATACATGAGCATGTTGTCCACCTTGTACCAGTCCCGTACAAAGCCTTTGTTGGCGCGGGCAACTATGGCGTCAAAGCCTGCAATCTGTCCGCCATGGGTATGGCCGGAGAGTTGCAGCTGCGCACCCTTGCGGGCATTGGAAGCGGCTCTGACCGGGCGGTGGTCCATAAGGATCCTGAAGGCAGCAGGATCATGTTCAGGTGCATTGGCAAAGGGATTGCGTGAAGTGCTGCCTGGTTTTGCCCTTGGATCGTCCAGGCCGGCCAGAATGACTGCTGCCTTGTCCTTTTGCAGGACTACAGAATCGTTGTGCAGGAAATGTATGCCGCATTCTTTCCAGACAGGCATCCACTCGTCATAGCAGTCCCCGATGTATTCATGGTTGCCTGTGCAGGCATAGGTCCCGAAGCGGCTTTTCAGATCGGCAAACTGCCGTGCCACGTACAGTCTGGGTGTGCCGTCAGCTGAGCGCCAGTTTGGGGACCCGTCTGCCAGATCGCCTGTTATGCAGACAAAATCCGGCCTTGCATTGTTGACCGTCTCGGTAATGCTGCGTGCCTCTGCCTGGGACCACAACGGCCCTATATGCAGATCGGTGAGCTGTACTATGCGAAGGTCATGCAGGCTTGGAGGCAGATCCGGAATATACACTTCCCAGGATCTCAATACCGGGGCTGAGACCGCTGTCTTAACGCCAATGCCTGAGGCACATGCGGCGGCCGGCACAATGATCCCCATGCCTGAGGCCGCAGTCATGGCAAGAAACTGGCGTCTGGAAGGAGCTGCCGGCTGGCCTTTGCCATGACCTTCAGACTGCCTGGTGCCCTGGTTCTGTCCGGACAATGCCGTTTCCCTGCCGCAAAAAATACGGCGGACACCCTTTAGTATGAGCGAGGCCAGTTCCCAGACTGCAGCACCAGCAAAAGTCAGCAGGAGGGTGGCAAGGCCGGCATTCAGGAACAGAAGAAGAGGGGAGTCTATATCAGGCCCGGCAAGGGACCCGAAAAAATGGCTTTGCAAAGGAAAGCTCAGGGAAGCCACTATCCAGAAGACGCAGAAGAAGATGCGCAATGATCTTGGGAATTCCTTGCAGCTCCATGTCTTCCAGGCAATCCAGAGACCGATAACAAGAGGACCGTACAGAAAGAGAGGCATATGTTTACAAAAGGGGGCTGAAGAGGGCTTGCCGCCAGCAAAAAGCCAGGCGGAAAACGAAGGACTGTCCCATAGCTAAGGATCGTTCTCTTTCACCCGGACAGCATTTGTACTTTTGGGTATTGAAAAGTGAAAGTCAAGCAATGCGCTTTTCAGGCACAGGGTAGGCGGCAGGCAACAAAAAAGAGCAGGCTCACAAGGAACCTGCTCCTGATTGTCATTGTAAGGGAAGAAAACTATCCCTGATTGGCCTTCCTCATCTTTTTGAGGAGACGCTTCCTGGCAGCAGCCTTCTTCTTCTTGCGCTGGACACTAGGCTTTTCATAGTGCTCGCGCTTTCTCATTTCAGAGAGAATGCCAGCCTTTTCTACCTGCTTCTTGAAGCGGCGGAGAGCCAGATCAAAGTTGTCGTCATCGAGAAAAACTCCGGGCATGAAAATCACCTCCTTCCGTATCATTTTGGGATATCCCAGATGGCAGCCGGAAGACTGCGTGGACATACGGTGTCCAGAAGAAGTCATGCTTCTATAGTGATTTTCAGACCTTGTCAAGGACAGAATTTTGAAAGATCAGAAAGTCCCAAAGTCCAGGAAACTTCATGCGTGCCCCGGAAGGGGAGCGCTTCTTTTGCCGGCAAAATAAAGATACAAAAAAAGACACCGCATTTCTGCGGTGTCCTGTATTTTCTTAGATGGTGTCGAGGGCGGGAATTGAACCCGCACGGCGTAGCCACTGCCACCTCAAGACAGCGTGTCTACCAATTCCACCACCTCGACAACAAAGACGCTTATATACTCGAAGGAGGAGCTTGGCAAGAAAAAAATGAAGAAAGGGCAATTTTTTTTTGATGTCCGCTTTTAAAGCCGTAAAAAGGCCGCTGTATCCGCTATTGCCTGCGGAATTGTCTGCCGTTCCGGATTCAGTTGCCCTGATGGCCGTACAATGCCCTGTATCTCATGTTTTTTAGGCTGTATTGTGTCTTGCACTTGCTGCATTGCAAGGCTAGTATAACAAATTACGTTTTTGCAGGAGGGGCATGTGGAAAAGCTGTTTCAGCAGTTCCTGTACCAGACAGGTCCGGTACTTTGTCTTGATATAGGCAGCGGAACCCAGGAAGCCGTTCTGGCCCGTCCGGGATTTGACGTGGAAAACTGGCCATGTTTTGTCCTGCCAAGTCCGGCCATGAGCATCAGCCAGCGCCTGCGGGAGCTGGCACTGCTCAAAAAGGACGTCTGGCTTTGCGGGCATATCATGGGGGCTGGCTTTCTGCCGGCCGTAGCCGGCCTTCTTCAGGCTGGGCGCAGAGTGTATGTCACAAGCGGGATCAGGCAGGCATTAGTGGCATCAGGCTTTATGGCTGAAGCCGGCGGCCTGGAAACAAGCGACAGCCGGCCTGCCTGTGCAGTTCCTGTGCATCTTGCCGATTATTCCGCCCAGGGCTGGGAAACACTTTTGCGCTCTGCTGGCCTGCCTCTGCCGCACCTTGTTCTTTCCTGCGCCAGGGATGACGGAGCAGGACAGGATGATAGAGCTTCCTGCGCCAGAATGGATGCTTTTTCGGCATTGCTTGGCGCTCATACCGATCCAATCTCCTGGCTTTCAGGGAATGTTCCCCATGATAAGGCCAGGCTTAAGGCCCTGCAGGAGTCAACTGGCGGGCCTGTGACGGATTCTGCCATTGCAGCCATTCTCGGGGCCATGACGGACAAAAATGTGCGGGCGCGGTCTCTCAGGCAGGGTGTTACCTTTGTCAATGTGGGCAACGATCATATTGTGGCGGCCCTGTTGTACCGCGGCCAGGTACACGGCATTTATGAGCATCACACTGCCTGCCGCACCCGCGAGGAACTGCTGGCAGACCTTGGTGAATTCCGCCGCTGTTTCCTGCCTGTGGAAGCAGTGCAGGCATCCGGCGGGCACGGTACGGCCTATGCCCCTCTCTGTGAGGAGGCAGGCGGCTATGAGCCCACATTTGTCAGCGGTTCAAAACGTGCGCTTCTGGCCGGATACGGCCAGGAGCTGGCGCCATTCGGAGCAATGAAACTTGCGGGCCCCCTGGGCCTGCTGTATGGATACAGTGTCAGGCAGACCGGCTGCTAGGCAGCAGTACTGCCTGCAGTGCGGCAATGCCGCGCAGTACTTGGGACAGTGAGGGATATGAAAGTCATGCGGACTGATGTGTATGATGAGGCTGAATTCTGGAGCCGTGATCAGATAGAAGCAACACAGGTGACCAGGCTGAAAAATGTCGTGGCACGTGTTTATAATAACTGCGAGTTTTACAGGAAGCGTCTGGATGAAGCCGGCGTGACTCCTGACAGCATCCGTTCGCTGGACGATATTGAGCGCATTCCCTTTACGACAAAGGACGATCTGCGTTCGCAGTATCCTCTGGGCCTCTGCATCGTGCCCCGCGAGGACCTGGTGCGCATGCACTGCTCCAGCGGCACGACCGGCACGCCCGTGGCCATTGCCCATACCCAGAACGATCTTAATACCTGGGCGGACCTCATGGCCCGCTGCATGCACATGGTGGGCATCAACAAAAGCGACGTCTTCCAGAATATGTCCGGATACGGCCTCTTTACCGGTGGCCTGGGCATTCATGCCGGTGCTGAAAGGCTTGGCTGCATGACCATCCCGGCAGGCCCCGGCAACACGGCCCGCCAGATCAAGCTGATGATGGACTTCAAGACCACGGTAGCCCATATCCTGCCGTCCTATGCCCTCATCCTGGGCGAGCGCCTGCGCGAGATGGGCGTGGATCCCTCCACTGTGCCCCTGCGTATTGCCTGCGTGGGTGCAGAGCCCTATTCTGAAGCCTACCGCAAGCGCATTGAAAACCTCTTCGACATGAAGGTGTACAACTCCTACGGCATGTCCGAGATGAACGGTCCCAGCGTCGGCTTTGAATGCACTGAGCAGAACGGCATGCACATCTGGGAAGATGCCTATATTGCCGAAATTATCGATCCCGAAACAGGCAAGCACGTCAAGCCTGGCGAGGTGGGCGAGCTGGTCATGACAACGCTTGTGCGCGAGTCCATGCCCATACTGCGCTACCGTTCCCGCGACCTTACCCGCTTTATTCCCGGCCAGTGCGGCTGCGGCCGCCTGCACTGCCGCATAGACCGCATCTTCGGACGAAGCGACGACATGTTCATCTGCAAGGGCGTCAACATCTATCCGCAGCAGATCGAGACAGTGCTCATGAAGTTCAAGGAAGTGGGCCAGAACTACCTCATCCTGCTGGACAACGACAATATCGGCGAAGTTTTGCGCGTGCAGGTAGAGATCAGGCAGGAGCACTTTGTTGAAGACATGCGCGTCCTGCAGGCCTTGCAGAAGAATATTGCCAGGGCTCTCAAGGACGAAATCCTTATTACGCCCAAGGTGGAACTTGTGCAGAACAATTCTCTGCCCATGACTGAAGGCAAGGCAGTGCGCTTCAAGGATATACGCAACCGCATTTAACGTACCAGGCCGCTTTGATCCTGCCTGCCTGCAGCTTGTCCTGAAGGCAGCAGGCCGCCGGCAACCAAGACGATTTATATAGGCGCCGCACAATCCCTTCCATAAGGAAGCGGGTTGTGCGGCGCATTAGGCACAACGGAGGTCCTGTGGAAGTCTTTGCCATGGGCTGGTCGCTTGTCATTGCGGCCTTTATGTTTGTTCTGGGCATAGTCTTTATGCTCAGTATCTTTGGCCTTCCCGGCAACTGGATTATGATTTTCCTGCTTGCCGTGTACCATTTTGCAGTCCCTGGCCACAGTCCCCTTGGCATCACCTACTGGTGCATTGTGCTGGGGGTAGCCGTTATTGGCGAGGTGCTTGAGTTCTTTTTGCAGGTCAAGCAGTCAAAAAAATACGGATCCAGTACGACGGGCACTGTGGGCGGCGTCATAGGCGCCATCATAGGCGCCATCATGCTTGCTCCGTTTTTATTTGGCATAGGTGCCTTTATCGGTGCCTTGCTGGGTGCCTGGACAGGGTGCTTTTTGTTTGAGCTTTTGCGCGGGCAGGAAGCGCAGGTTGCAATGAGGGCGGCACTGGGTGCCATGTTCGGCCGTTTCCTTGGCACAGTGTGCAAGCTGACATGCGGCGTGGTTATCTGGATTGTGTCCCTGCAGTCTTTGTGGCCCGATCCCAACAACCTTCCTTTCCATTTTGAATGGATACCAAGCGCTCCTCATCAGCTCCCGGAATCCGGCTATGTCCTTGGCCTGATTTCAAGCTTTCCAGTGTAGGTTGAGCAGTTTATTTGCGGAGATGAGAAAGTGTTGCTGAACGGTTTGCGTGTGGTCCTGGTCAATACCCGTTTCCCCGAAAACATAGGCATGGCTGTCCGTGCCTGTGCCAATATGGGGTGCACAGACTTAAAACTGGTGACGCCTGAGCGCTGGATACCTGAAAAGGCAGCTCCCCTGGCTACCCCGAAAGGGATGGATCTACTGCATCGTGTGGAAGAAAAGGAAAGCCTGCTGGATGCTGTGGGCGACTGCCAGTGCGTGATCGCAACGACAGCCAGGACTGGCGGCTGGCGCAGGGCGCTTCTCTCTCCTGAGCAGGCTGCCGAAATCATAGTACGGACCCTGATGCAGGGTGAAAAAGCGGCCATTGTCTTCGGATCGGAAGACAGGGGGCTTGAAAACAGCGATATCGAGCAATGCCAGCATATTGCCACCATTCCCACCTCAGGGCTTGCCTCTTCCCTCAACCTGGCCCAGTCGGTCCTGCTCATGCTGTATGAATGCGCCAGGGTAAACCGCAGGGAACATGGCGAAGGACAGCACACAAAGGAGCAGGCAGGTGGTGAAAGCCATATATCCCTTGCTGACAATGAACGCCTCATGGCTTCTCTTGAACAGGCCCTGTTGCGCCTTGACGTTTTGCACGGCTCAAATCCCTCCTATTTTCTCATGCCCTGGCGCAGGCTCTTTGCCAGGGCAGAACTCAGGCGCCATGAATACGATGCCATCATGGGGCTCTGCCGCCAGATACTGTCCAGGGTCCCCGAAAAATAGAAAAAATAAAATTTCTTCTTGCAAAGAATAATTGTTACTGATAAGTTGGAATCAACACTTCAGCAAGGAGGAATATCATGAGCCAACTGAATCAAGTACAACATCAGTTACGTGACTTTGCCACTATGGATATCTCCTGGGATCTCACTCCTGAGCACGCAGTCACCATGTACCTTGAATGGGGCAACAATGACTGGCACTCAGCGTATCCTCCGGTGCGCTCCAAGAGCGACGAGTCTGTGTACTTTGTGGTGGATACCTGGGGCAAGACGCCTGTCATCCGCCTGGTACGCCGTACCTGCGAAGAGTGCGAGGATATCTTTGTCATGGATATGCC
>CAVLCT010000003.1:0-61546 GCA_963661665.1 Bulleidia sp.
AGAGGAATTGAAGTGTTGATATTGGATCTCGCAACAGATTAAGCGAAAAACCTTGCCAGGATAAAACCTGTCAGATGGTATTCCGCCTTAGTCTTGAGAAACTTTTAACAAGCTCACGCCTTTGCGTCAAGCCCCTGTGTAACTTTTGGGTTGTAAACATAATCTCATACAAACTCAAACTTTTGTTTTTACAGTACTTTTCATAGAAAATCTTTTTTTTGGACCTTTTGTCCAAGGAGTAACATACCCCCAGATGGTGACAAAACAGCACGTTTTTGCCCTGAAAAACTGTGTTTCAAAAGGTGTTTGAAAAATATTTTAAAATAAAGTATACTATAAAATTGGGCTCATCTAAAATACGGTTGCTAGGCTTTAACCCTGCGTCACAGCGCTATATATAATGTTACATGCCGTATGCCTTTAAGTACTCCCTGATGACAAAGCATCCGGTACCCGCCAGGCCTGATGCTGCTGGTTGCAATTGTCACAAACATGCCTGAATTGCTGATTTTCACTTGCGCCCAAATTCATCGTAGGGTATTTGCTATTTTTTGTTTCATCCCTGACTGTTCAGGGAACAGTCCATGCCGCCTCATGGCACAGCACATTTGCCATATTGCAGCATGATTTTTAAGCCCGAATTAATGGAATCCAGATGATGAGCGACGACTACCAGGACAGACCACGCCGTCCGATGCGCGAAACAGTTTGTGACTTTGACAAAGATATCCTGAAATTGCTTGTACGCCGGCACAACCTGCTGCAGAAAATGAAAAATGCCAAAGGCAGGCTGTCTCCCCAGGATGAACGATTTATCAGGGAGTCATGGGAAAACCAGGTTGGCAAAGTCAGCTCAGATCCCAATCTTTCCAGCCGCTTCTTTACTCTCCTGCAGGATGTCACCTTTTTTGAAGCCCCCACAGGCAGGGAAAGCAGCAAGCATACGTCCTTCGGTCTTGCCCCGAGCCAGTCTCCTGTCTCGGTAGAAATGTTTGCTCCTAGCGACCAGGAACAGACTGCCCTTTGGTGCTACATCGCTGCCAGCAGCGGACATGAAACACATTTAGGGCACGTTGTGATGAATGACCCAGTGTATGACTGTGTCCGCATGCTGAACCAGTTCGAGAGCTCGCTCTACCGCGAAGAAGGCAGGGACAGCATTACAGCAGCAGAGAGCACGCCTGCGACAGCACCTGACAAGGTTATTCATGTTGGTGACAGCCTGCTGAACTTCTATCTGGCCGTTGCCCATTACATCGGCAGGCCCAGCCACGCCAAATTTACGGGTGGGGCTGAACTGAAGCTGGCCGACTTTTCATTCCTGCGCAATTTTTTGCCTAGCGTCAGTGCGCGTGCGACATCGCTTATCCCCAAAAGTTCGGGCCTGCCCATGCGCATTGAGTGTGCCGGCGCCGTGCCGGAAACCATTGCCCTGGCAGAGGATATGCCTTGTGACTTCGTGCTGGCCCTCTGCATAGCCGCCCCCTTCTATCAGAACCCTGTTGCCATTGATTTCACACAGTACCCTGCCGAACTGGCTGACAGTGTTCTCAGCAGAGCCCTGCCTCTCCTTAAGCAGGCCGGATGTCCTTTTGAGCATACCGGCAATGTCCTGCATATAGAGGGAACAACCAAAAATCTTCCCAAAAATCCGCAGCTGGACATCGACACAGGCATTGCAGCTGTTCTTGGCATGCATTGCGCTGTAAATGGCGGTTCAGCCGAACTTAAGGGACACTGGCCTGAAACGGCCGGATCGGCTGCTGTCGAAAACCTCTTCTGCCAGGCGGGTATTCGTTTTGCCAGGGAAGCAGGATCAGTCAGGCTGGCAACAGGCCAGGATTATACCCTTACAAAGGAAGCCCTGGCTGTGCCCGATGGTCTTGCTCCCGAACTTGTCGCCCTGCCCTGCGCACTGGCCTGCGTACAGGCACTGAAATACGGAAACGCCTCCGTTCCGGCAAACTGCCCATCTGACAATGCTTTCAGGGAAACACTCGGTAGTTTTGCTGCCGCCTGCGGCCTGCTTCTCAATGAAGACGTGCTGGAACAGCGCCATGATGATGAAGAGGAACACGGCACCCCCGAGTGGTGCGCCCCGACTCCCCAATGGGCCTGCGCTCTGGCTCTGGCAGCACTTGCCCGCCCGCATGTAAGACGCGGATTCAAGCTTAACAATCCCGGCATACTGACTTCCTTCTATCCCGAGTTCTGGTCCTGGTACAACCAGCTCCCCGCTCCCATTGTGGGCCAGAAGGCAAAAGAGGATACAGCTCCTGCAGCACCTGTCAGGGAACGCCGCAGAATCCGTACCAAGGTAGACGCCGAACTGACCCCGGTTCCCGAAGATTACTAAAGGCTTAAGGCCAACGTGTTAAAAAGGCAGCTGCACTGTTCGTGCGGCTGCCTTTTTTGATTTTGATGCCGGTTACCGGCTGTCCCCCTCCTGCGTATTTGTCCCTGTCTTTTTGAAAATTCCGTATTCCTGCAGCCTCTTTACAATTCTTTTCTTCTCTTCTGTGGTATAGCGCATATATACCGGATCCTTGCCGTATCCGCCGCCATCACCAGCTACGAGATTGCACACGGCCTCCTGGTATCTTTGCCAGTGCGTATAGAACATGTACAGGAAATACCCTTCATCCTTCACAAGTTTATCCGAACCAATGAGTGCAATGTAATCATGCTCATTCGGGACTTTCCTTTTATATTCGGTTCTAAGAAGCTCATCCCAGTATGTATAAGCGGCTTCATAGCATTGTAAGGCTGGCATGGAGCCTTCATAGCTGAAATCGTCGCTGCTTTTTCCGGCTTTTGCTTTTACCTGTTTCATACAGGCGTCAAATCCCGGGGCAAGTTCTTCTTTCTCTGTCCCGGATGCTGATGGCAAATTCCGGCTCATGGGCCCTTGTTTTCTGAAGACTCCGTAATCCTGGAACCTTGTTACCATTGTTTTTGTCTCTTCTGCGCGGAAGCGCGCACTTACCGGATTCCGCCTGCTTTCGTTACCATGGCTGACAAGAGTACACCCTGCATCAAGGTAAGAATTCCATTCAAACCGGAACTCAACCATGCCATATTCGAGTGCCGTTGCCTTGTCTGCGTCATAGGCATCATCATCCGGTATAATCCTTCTGTATTCTGTATTGAAAATAGTTTCCCAGTATTTTTCAGCGGCTTCATAGCATTGTAACGCAGGTACAGACCGTTCATATCCTGAATTGCCGCTACCATTCCCGGCCGCTACCTTTGCCTGCTTCATGCAGGCATCAAAGCCCGGGGCAAGCTCTTCAGCCTGGGCAAAAGTTGCCCAAAACAAACCGGCAGCAATAAGCCCTGCTGCAACCAGTCTGCGGAGGAAGATTTTACCTGTCATAGTTTTCTCCTTTGCGAATGAACCGGCTGTTTGCCATCTGGTATACGGGCCATGCTGTTTGCCGATCCAGAATACTGAAAAGTTAAGGCTGGATTATCTCTAACAGACTATGAAACCGGCACACAAGGACAAAACGGCAAGAAATATGCGCAAATTGCTGTGACAGCACAAAAAAAGGCGGATAGTACTCCGCCTTTTTGAATAACTTTTGACTTTCTTTTGACTTGAAGAATTACGCTTAATCAGTCGTCCAGGACAAGCGTATAGCTCCGCACTGCCAGGGGAGTCTCTGACTGACTGGACATGGCAGAAACAGTGTAGCGGAACTGATGAGGACCTGGCTTTGCGCTGGGCGGGCAGGGACCGCGATAGGAATTTACCAGGGCGCCTTCGGGAATTACGTCTGCATTGTCCTCATTGCGTCCGGAGCATTTCCATCTTCCGCCGCCCAGAAACTGCACCGGAGTACCTGCCGTTGTCAGCCGGACTTCGTAGTACTGCGTTTCACGTGGAGCATTATAGATGGTTATCTCAGGAGAGATACGGGAACAGCGGTGCAGGTCACCAAAATTAACAGAAACATACATGTCCTGGTCTGCTGTGCTGTCTGTGCTGCTGCAGCCGCCAAGGCAAAAAACGCTCACGAGCAGGCAAGCCGCTGCAAGGCTCAAACGATGGATCATACGCCTCCCTCCGGCAATATATTGAATTTTCTTTTATCTCAAAGAGATCGTGATGACAAGAATGAAATTGGCCAGCCCATACCTCTCCATTATTTCTCAACATTCTCTTTGACAGGCAAGGGCTTCCGGCAAAGCCTGGCCTGCATCTCCCTTTGGCTGAACCAAAGGCTCTTTGCCTTCTTATACATGTGTTTTTTTTCAGCAAAATATCCTTCTTGCAGCCATCCTGTTTCATATCGCTCATTGACAAGGGTACTTCATCAGTAGAGAAAAGGAGAAGGTGTACAGTCTTTGACAGACACTCTTTTTCACACAAGGAGAAAAGTAACGGAGGCCGCGCCTTCTCCACGGCAGTTATGCCGGCATACTGAGCGCGGAAGCAGTCTATGCAGCTTCTTTCTGAGACAGTCCAGGGATACCTGGCCAATTCGTCAATGATCCGCCGCATGTTTGAGGCAGGTATCGAGCTTCGCAAAAAATACGGTCCCGAAAATGTATACGATTTCTCTCTGGGCAACCCGGATCTTCCTGCTCCGGCCCAGGTTGTCGAGGGCCTGAAAGCCTTTGCCCAGACAGCGGATCAGCCTTTCGCCTTCGGCTACACGCCCAATGCCGGGGCACCATTTGCCCGCGAAGCGCTGGCAGCATGGCTCAGCAAGGACCAGGGTGTTCACCTTGAAGCCAGCGATGTCATCATCAGTGTCGGCGCAGCCAGTGCTCTTAATGCAGTTTTCAAGGCTATATTCAACCCTGGCGAGGAGCTTCTGACCTTCGCCCCCTACTTTGTAGAATACGGCTTCTATGTCTCCAACCACGGAGGCGTGCTGAAAACTGTGCCCAGCAAGAAGGATACCTTCGCTCCCGATGTAGCCGCTCTTGAAAAAGGCATCTCTGCCAAAACAAGGGCTGTCCTTATCAATTCTCCCCACAACCCCACAGGCGCCGTCTACACTGAAGAAGAACTCAGGGAAATTGTTGCCCTGCTTGACCGTAAGTCAAAAGAATACGGCCATCCCATCTGGCTTATCTCCGATGAACCCTACCGTTTTCTGGCCTACGACGGCATTACAGTTCCTTCAGTGCTGCCCCTGTACCAGTACGCCATCTGCGTAAGCTCCTTCTCCAAGAATCTGTCGCTTCCTGGTGAACGGGTCGGATATGCGGCAGTCTCACCGCTGCTTGAGGACAGGGCCGAGCTGATGGCAGCCCTTACCCTGACCAACCGCATTCTTGGCTATGTCAATGCGCCAATTATCGGCCAGCACATCATGGTGGCTGCCCTTGGTGCCAGCGTTGATGTAGACATCTATACAAAACGCCGCAACGCAATGGCCGAAGTCCTTACTGACGCCGGCTACGAATTCTCTCTGCCCAAGGGTGCTTTCTACTTCTTCCCGAAGGCTCCCGGCGGGGACGACAAAGCCTTCATTGAGCAGCTGACCAAGGAATGCGTCCTTGGCGTGCCCGGCTCAGGCTTTGGATGCCCGGGCTACTTCCGCCTGGCCTTCTGTGTTGACGAGAAGGTCATCAGAGGTTCCGCCAAGGGCTTTGCCAATGCCCGCAAGAAATTTGCGTAAGTTTTTTCCTATCTGACGTAAGAGCCTGCCGTGTTTTACTAAACAGGGCAGGCTCTTATTCATTATTGCTATTTAGCACTACTTTGATCTTTCCAGCACCATCTGATGCAGGGCTTTCAGCCCAAGCACGTAGCTGTTAATGCCAAAGCCGGCTATCGTGCCACAGCAGGCAGGTGCAATTACTGATACGTGACGAAATGATTCGCGCCCTGCCACATGCGACATGTGCACTTCCACCACGGGGACGGACAAAATGTCCAGGGCATCGAGAAGCCCGTAGCTGTAATGGGTCCATGCCCCTGCATTGATAACGACACCCTTTGTGCCGTCGTCCAGCGCCTGATGAATTCGCTCGGCCATCAGGCCTTCCACATTGCTCTGAAATATATCCAGCTGCACGCCAAGTTTTTGAGCTTCGTCATACAGGGCCCTGTTAATATCATCGAGGGTCGCCGTGCCGTACACCCTGGCATCACGTCGCCCGAACATATTCAGATTAATACCGTGGAGAATAAGATAATCATGAGACATAAGAGACTCCTGTACGCCGTTTTTGCCGAGTACTGTCCTGCCAGCAGAAGCAGTTGGCGTTATATGGCAGTTGTCGGACAAACTCAAACCCGCAGTAACTAAAAAGCAAGGCGGAAAGTGCGTAACAGAGCCTTCCGCATTATTCATCCGATGTGTGCCAGAGAATGCGGACAGGACAAAACCGCAATTTATCAAAACTCTATACACTGTTACGACCTGCATTCGATCATTGCTAGTAACATTTTTTTTCGTTATTATTACGTGTTGACTATAGTTATCCTGATTTGCCAGAAGCTCTCTTCCCTGCCGGAAGGGAACAAAGGCAAAAAGTTCCAATTGACAGTGTGCAAGACAAGGAAACAATAGTTCCTTTCTACCAGAAAGGAGTACCGTCCTGCAGGCTGCCTGCATTCACTTTCTTTCGCTAACCATTGGCTTGTGCCAGTTCAGGGTACGACAATCTATATACAGATCTCTCTTTCAGCTATTTTTTTCAGAGTAAATTCATGGTCCTGTGCTGTTCCCCCACAGAACAGGATTCACTGAGGAGCTCCACATGCCAGATATGCCACTTGATATCGTCCGTTCACAGGACCCAGACTTCATCAGGCAAGTCGAATCCAAAAGCGGACAGACAATTTCCAGCTGTTACCAATGCGGAAACTGTACTGCCAGCTGCCCGGCAGCTTTTACCTACGACATGCAGCCTAACCAGGTTATGCGGGCTGTCCAACTGGGGCTTAGAAAACAGCTTTTGCACTCTGAAGCTATCTGGATGTGCCTGTCCTGTTCCACCTGCTCCCTGCGTTGCCCGAATGATATAGATGTAGCCTCCGTCATGGAGACCCTGCGCCATATGGCACGCGAAGAGGGCTGTATCAAGGTGGGACGCATGAACAAATTCTGGCTGTCCTTCTTAAATACAGTAAGACTTTTCGGCCGTAGTTTTGAAATAGGCACTATGGCCCTCTATATGCTTCGCTCACTGCGTATCTACACAGACGTTGATCTTGCTCCATCTGCGCTTGCAAAACGCAAGCTTGGCTTCAAGCCGCATGTTATTCCCAATGAAGGCGCCAAGGCTGTAGGACGTATCTTCAAGAAATATAAGGAGCGTTGCCAGCGGGAAGGAGTCCGTCCATGAAAATAGCCTACTATCCCGGGTGTTCTGCAAAAGGCTCGTCCCTTGACTATGAACTCTCCACTGTCGCTGTCTGCGATGTACTGGGGCTTGAGTCAGTCGAAGTGCCGGACTGGAACTGTTGCGGTTCCACGCCGGCCCATGCCGTCAGCACCGAGCTTTCTGCTGCCTTGTGCGTGCGCAACCTTGTCCAGGCCACGAAAGTAGACGCAGACATCGTCATGACACCCTGCCCATCCTGTCTTTCCAACATGAAGCACGCAAGAAAGCGCATGGAGAATCCCGAGTTCCGTGCCCGTGTTGACGAGTTGCTTGACGAACCGGCCCCCAAGGATCTGCCTGACACAACCTCTGTCATGCAGATGATAGGCAAGCTCTACGATGCCGAGGCCATCAGGGCCCATGCAGTCAACTCCCTTGCAGGCATAAAGATCGTCCCGTACTACGGCTGCCTTATGAGCCGTCCTGCGGAACTCATGCAGTTTGGCGATCCCGAGAACCCGATGCTCATGGAAGAGCTGCTGGCTGCCTGCGGCGCTGACCAAATTCTGGACTTTCCGCTTAAGACAGAATGCTGCGGCGCCTCGGCAGGTATTCCCCACCGTCCGCTGACAGCAGTCAACTCGGGCCGCATCCTTGAGCTGGCCACAAGGATGGAGGCAGACTGCATTGCCGTCTGCTGTCCGCTCTGCCAGATGAACCTGGACCTGCGTCAGAAACAGGCCGGCAACGCCATGGGATCCAAATTTGACATGCCGGTTCTCTATTACAGCCAGCTTATGGGCCTGGCCTTTGATGTCAGTGAACGCAGGCTCGGACTTGACAAGCTCGTTGTCTATCCCAAACGCCTTCTGGCAAAAATCAGGGCCCTCAATACAGCGGCCAAAATCAGGCAAGGAGGCCAGGCATGAGAATAGGCGTTTTCGTCTGTCACTGCGGAAGCAATATCGCAGGCACTGTAGACTGTGCCAAAGCTGCCCAAAGTGCACTTGATCTTCCCGATGTAGTATACGCCACGGACCTGATGTATACCTGTGCCGAGCCCGGCCAGGCTGCCATAGAGAAGGCCATCCATGACCAGCAGCTTACCGGCGTCGTGGTGGCTTCCTGTTCCCCGCGTATGCATGAGCAGACATTCCGCAGGACGGTAGAACGTGCCGGCCTTAACCGCTACATGTTTGAAATGGCCAACATACGCGAGCATGTATCCTGGATTGGCAAGGACAAGGAAGCCAATACCAACAAGGCTTCCGAGCTCATCGGCATGGCAGTGATGAAGCTGCGCAACAACCGCCCGCTGTTCGCCCAGCGTTTTGACATCACCAAGCGCGTGCTCATCATCGGCGGCGGCGTGGCCGGCATTCAGGCAGCCCTTGACTGTGCTGACGGCGGCATTCCCGTCATCCTCGTGGAGCGCGAGCCCACCATCGGCGGCAAGATGGCCAAACTGGACAAGACATTCCCCACCGTGGACTGTTCTGCCTGCATTCTGGGCCCCAAGATGGTGGATGTGGCCCAGCACCCCAACATTACCCTGTATGCGGCCTCAGAAGTGGAAAGCATCAGCGGCTACGTGGGCAACTTTGACGTTACCATCCGCAAAAAGACCACCTATGTTGACTGGTCCAAGTGCACAGGCTGCGGCACATGCACGGAAAAATGTCCCAGCAAGGCTGTGCCGGACCGCTTCAATGAGGAAATCGGCCTGACAACGGCTATCAACATTCCGTTCCCGCAGGCCATTCCCAAACGCGCCTCCATCAATCCCGCCTACTGCCGCAAGCTCACCACCGGTAAATGCGGTATCTGCTCCAAGGTGTGCCCCACGAAGGCCATCAACTACGAGATGAAGGATGAGCTGGTCACCGAGAAAGTGGGCAGTATCATTGCCGCCACAGGCTATGATCTCATGGACTGGACGGCCTCTTATTCCGAATACGGCGGGGGCCGCTATCCGGACGTTATTACCTCGCTTCAGTATGAGCGCCTCCTCAATGCCTCAGGGCCTACCGGCGGCCACATTGTCCGTCCTTCGGACGGCAAGGAACCAAAGAAAATCGTCTTTATCCAGTGCGTGGGCTCCCGTGACAAATCCATCGGAAGGCCGCTCTGTTCCGGTTTCTGCTGCATGTACACGGCCAAGCAGGCTGTCCTGACAAAGGATCATATTCCCGATTCCCAGTCCTATGTCTTCTATATGGACATACGTGCTGCGGGCAAGCTCTACGATGAATTTACCCGCAGGGCCATTGAGGAATACGGCACACAGTACATACGCGGCCGTGTTTCCAAAATTTACCCCGACGGCAACGGACAGTACGTTGTCTGCGGCGCCGACACACTCCTGGGCAAAAGGGTCGAAGTAACCTGCGACATGGTCGTCCTGGCAGTCGGCATCGAGGCAAGCCACGGCGCCTCCCAGCTGGCTGAAAAGCTGCGCATCTCCTACGACCAGTACGGATTCTATGTCGAAGGACATCCCAAGCTGCGTCCTGTGGAGACAAATACGGCCGGCGTCTATCTCGCCGGTGTCTGCCAGGGCACCAAGGATATCCCGAGTTCCGTTTCCCAGGGTTCGGCAGCTGCTGCCAAGGTTTTGTCGCTTTTCTCGCGCGACAAGCTGGAAAATGACCCGCAGATTGCCCACGTCAATCCGGGACGCTGCGTTGCCTGCGGCAAGTGCATACGTTGCTGCCCGTTCCAGGCCATCAAGGAAGAGGTCTTCCGCGGCCAGCTCAAGGCCAAGGTAATAGATACCGTCTGCCAGGGATGCGGCGTCTGCACGTCCACCTGTCCGCAGGGCGCCATCCAGCTCTCGCATGCCACAGATAACGAGATCCTCGCGGAGGTAAACTTATTATGCCAGTATTAGAAGGCAAAGAACGCAGAATCGTTGCATTTCTCTGCAACTGGTGTTCCTACGGCGGTGCCGATACTGCTGGTGTAGCCCGTGCCACCCAGCCGACGGATCTGCGTATTATCAGGGTTCCCTGCTCCGGACGAATTGATCCTCTCTTTATCCTAAGGGCTCTCATCAACGGAGCTGACGGCGTCCTGGTCTCCGGCTGTCATCCCAATGACTGCCACTACTCTGCGGGCAACTTCTATGCACGCCGCCGCCTTGAAATTCTGAAGCACTTTCTGCCGGTTCTTGGCATAGACGACAGGCGTTTTGAATACACCTGGGTCTCCGCTTCCGAAGGCGCACGCTGGCAGCAGGTCGTGACAAACTTCACCGACCGCATCCACAAGCTGGGACCTGCTCCCAAACTTGAAGATGCCGAGCCCCTGCTGAAAATAGCCGACATGGCGCTGACGCCCCTGCGGCCCCTTGGCACAGGACAAAAAGCCCCTCTGGACCAGCTGAAGCAGGCCATCAAGGACCGCCTCCCCGAACTGGATGTGGTCATTGGATGGCAGAAGGGCTATGACGATGCCCATACAGTCCCGCTCTTCATGCATACGCCTGAGGATGTGGACCGGCTTGTATGGGGCCCCATGAACGTCAACAATCCTGCAACCTATATCAATTCCTATATAGGGCGCAGCGTGCCGGCCGACAAAATCAAAAAAATCGGCGTTGTGGTCAAAGGCTGTGATTCCAGGTCCGTTGTCGAGATGCTTCAGGAAAAGCTCATCGACAGGGATAACATCGTGCTCTTTGCCATGCCCTGCGAGGGAACCTTCGACATGGCCCGCATAGACCAGGCCCTTGGCCGCTACACAAAGATCGATGCGGTTGAATACGATGAGGCCGGAGTCAGCATCACCGCTGACGGCAAAACGCAGCGCTTCTGCATCGCAGACTGTGCCCAGAGCAAATGCTACAACTGCTCTATGCCCCTGGCTGAGACAGCTGATGCATCCTTTGGCGAGGCACCGGAAATCACGGGCACGCCAGTGACGCCGCCTGAGCTTGCCATGCTTGACGCCATGAACCTGCAGGAACGCTTCTCATTCTGGAAAGGAGCCATGGAACGTTGCCTGCGCTGCTACGCCTGCCGCAACGCCTGTCCTCTCTGCGTCTGCCGCGACCAGTGCATAGCCGAAACCCGCGACCCGCATTTTGTGAGCCAGGAAAGCACTGTCAGGGAAAAGCTCTTCTTCCAGTATATTCATGCGACTCATCTGGCAGGACGCTGCACAGGCTGCGGCGAATGCCAGCGTGCCTGTCCTGTAGGCATTCCCATTCTCGCACTGCGCCAGCAGATGACGAGAGCCATTGCCGAAATATTTGACAACTACAAGAGCGGCATGGATGCCGAGGCCACGCCTCCCCTGCTTGGCTATCTGGTTGACGAAAAGAACATCAAGCAAAGAGAGCTGTAGAGATGAGTATATATCGCTTCGCCAAGCCGTCCGAACTGCCGGATCTGCTTGCCTTCCTTGCAAAGGAAAACAAGGTCCTTGTTCCCGTTGCCAGGCCGGCCGTAAAAAAGACAGTCGTCTTTTCCGAATGGAATCCGGGAACAGAATTTACGCTGGACAAGGCGACAGTTCCTGCCAAAGAAGCTGTCCTGCCCCAGTGCGAGACTCTTATCCGCTACGAAAAAGTACGTGACGAGGAGCATCCCGACCTTTTCAAATTGCAGCTGGACGACAAGCCTGAGGCCGCTCCCACCGTGGTTTTCGGCTGCCGTTCCTGTGATGCAAGAGGCTATGCCACCCTGGACAGGCCCTATCTGCACGGCCCCTTCAAGGATCCGTATTATGAGGCACACAGGAAGGAACTGACCGTTATCACGCTGACCTGCAACAGCGGCTGCAGCACCTGCTTCTGCCACTGGGTCGGGGCCGGACCTTCCTCTCCCGAAGGATCCGACATCCTCATGACCGAGGTAGACGGCGGCTATGTGCTGCAGTCCGTGACTGACAAGGGCCAGAATATTCTTGAAAAATCATCCCTCAAGACCTGCACTCCCGAAAAAGAGCAGGAAATGACTGAGACACGCAAAAATGCGTGGAAGACACTGGGCGAGAAGCCGGATCTTGCACTGGCTCCCGACAAGGTCTTGGGACGTTTCAAGGATACGGCTTTCTGGGAAAGGGCATCCGAACGCTGCCTTTCCTGCGGTGCATGCACCTATTTTTGCCCCAGCTGCTACTGCTTCAATATCACCGACGAGGGATCGGGCATGGGCAAGCCGGGACGCCGTATCCGCACCTGGGACAACTGCATGAGCTATCTGTTCACACGCGAGGCCAGCGGCTATAACCCCCGTCCTGCCAAGAGCGACCGCATGCGCCAGCGTGTTACGCACAAGTTTGCGACCTATCCTGAAAACTGGGGCGCTTTCTCCTGCATGGGATGCGGGCGCTGTATCACAAACTGTCCGGCGCATATTGACATACGCAGTATCGTCCTGGATGCCATGGCGGACAAATAAGGAGTAGGCAATGGCAACAAAAAACACCAAGTCACAGACAAAGAAAAGCAAGTCTAGTGCGGTGAAGCCGGCTGCCCGTACAAGTGGTGCCGCGGCCGGCGCTGCAGAAGAAGCAAAGGATGCCGTGAAAACTGCTCCCAAGGCCAAAAAGGCTGCAAAGACTAACGCCAGGGGAAAAGCAGCTCCTGCGAAAAAGGCAGCTGCCCAGGCTGAACAGAAGCCCGTAGCTGCTCCTGCCGTACAGGAAGAAGCCAAGGCTCCTGTTGTCAGGGAAGCAGCAGCTCCTGCAGTGAAGGAAGCAAACGCTCCCGCTGTCAAGGAAGAGGCCAAGGCCCCGGCCGTCAAGGAACAGGCCGCCCCTGCCGTGAAAGAAAAAGCCGAGGCTCCGGTCGTCAAAGAGCAGGCTGCGCCTGCGGTGAAGGAAGCAAAGGCTCCAGTTGTCAAAGAGCAGGCGGCCACTGCTGTAAAGGAAGAAGCCAAAGCTGCTCCTGAGCCTGAAAAAAGCGATCCTGCAAAGGATGGCGCCATCGCAGCCAAAATCCTGCTCAAACCAAACAAGGACGGAAGCAAGCTGACCGCCGTTGCGCCGCGTCCTGAAATCAAGGGCAATCCGTACAAGCCCATGGTCTGCACAGTCCTTGAGGTCATCCGCGAGACGTCCAACATCAAAACGTTCCGCATCGGCATAGACGATCCTGAGGAAGCAAAGAACTTCCATTTTGAACCTGGCCAGGTGGGACAGCTTTCCGTTTTCGGCACAGGCGAATCCACCTTTGTCATCAATACGCCTCCTTCAGTGAAAGACTATCTGCAGTTTTCCGTCATGATGGCAGGCGAGGTGACCACTGCCATTCATAACCTGAGCAAGGGTGACAAGGTAGGCGTGCGTGCACCGCTGGGCCGTCCCTTCCCCTATGAGCTGTGGAAGGGCAAGGATCTCTTCTTCATAGGTGGCGGCATAGGCATGGCTCCTATCCGCACCATTATGATGCACTGCCTTGAGCACAAGGAAGACTACGGCACAATCAGCCTGCTCTATGGCGCCCGTTCTCCCCAGGATCTGACCTACCAGTACGAGCTTGACAGCTGGATGGAAAATCCTGCTCTCAACTGCACGCTGACCATCGACCGCGAGGCCGAAGGCTGGCCGCACAAAGTGGGCATGATTCCCAATGTCCTGCGCGAGCTGGCTCCCAAGGCTGACAACTGCGTGGCCGTTCTCTGCGGGCCGCCAATCATGATCAAGTTCACGCTCATGGCCCTGGACGAACTGGGATTCTCCCATGAAAACGTGTACACAACGCTTGAAAAACGCATGAAGTGCGGCATAGGTATCTGCGGACGCTGTGGCATAGGAGGCAAATACGTCTGCCTGGACGGTCCTGTGTTCTCCCAGAAGGAACTGGACGAGCTTCCGCCTGAACTGTAAACCGCAAAAGACATAACTACAGCCCCGCATACGATGTTCAGCACGTATGCGGGGCCTTTGTTTTTGGATGTATGCCATCCTAATTTTCCTTTTGCTGGAATCTGTCCCGGCAGTGTTCCTGTTTTTGCTCCCTCCGGGACTGCCTTTTGCCTCCTGAGAGGTCCAGCCTTATTCCGGGCTGAGTCCGAGTGCCTCCAGCACACCCCGATGCGATTTCCTTATGCGGACCAGCTGCCAGGCACCACCATCAATGCGGATCTTTCTGACACCTTCCAGTACCGACATGATTTCCCCAAAGGTGCGCGTGGAAAGGAGTTTTGCCTTGTCAAAGGCTTTGATCAGGCGAAAGGTGATCACAGAGGACAAAAAATCGCAAAATTCACTGCCTGCGACATAGCCAGCATCCTGCATGAGCATATCGTCCGCTTCGTATACTGATTTGCAGCAATTCAGGACCAGTTCTATCTCAGGCAGTTTTTTGCAGGCCATATAGGGAATCTCAGGGGACAGATCCAGGCTGCATTCCCAGACTTCCGTGCCGAATTCTTTTTGTTTCCCGCTAAATTCTGCAAAACTATAGCTATTACTTTCCCTGGCGAGACTAAGCCACTTCTTTTCCTCCCTGTGCGCCTCCTGAGCGTCACGGTAGGAATAGAGCCATGTACTGCGTCCAGGACATCCTTCCTTACGGCACGTAATGCTGTCATATCCCTTAAGATACGCGGTGAAATCCAGCATATGGTGCTGCTCAATCAGTTTTGAACCCCGCCTGACCGGCTTCAGGCAGTGCAGATTTTTGTTGTCCGGGAATTCCTGCGCACAAGACTCAGGTATGCCTCTGCAGGCAACAAAGAAGCCGCTGGCAATGCCGTTCACTTCGGCAAACTCACTTAACGAGGCAGCATACGATCTGCCTTCCGGAAGGGACCAGGTACAGACCAGATCCATCTCATCCAGATCAAAGGCATACAGGACAGAAACAGCACGGCTTTCCTTTATGCCGGCACTTCTTGTCAAATTAGAAAGGGCACCTGCTTCGGAATCATCTGCTTTATGAATACAGCCTATGAGCAGATGATGGTCCCTGGCTGACGAGGCCCTTTTCTGCATGAAACTTGCAATACAGGACGGGGTTCTGCCAAGGCTTCTCAGAAACGTGCGTACCGTATCCTCCGACAAGTCAGCTCCCGGATACAGTTCGGACAAAAAGCTGTTTTCGTATGCGTCCTTAAGCTCATAGTCCCTGATGCCTTCATTGCAGGCTTTGAGCACTGCAATGCAGCAAATCCTCTCTGCATCATCCTTGCTGAATACGGCCAGAAGTTCCTGCATCACATCCTTCAAAAGCCTGTCACACAGGACAGCATTTCCCCAGTCCTTCATGTCAGCCGGGGCATAGGCTGTATTTTCAGGCTCCTTTTCCGGGAGCGGGATGAACCTGCCGTCAACGATATGTCCGATTGTCGGCCCGTTGACCGGCTTTCTTTTGCCATCCACGTATTTGCAGCCGATCCGTTGCCGGACAGCATAACGGTCCTTGTTTTTTCCATAGGCTGTGACAATGGTATTCACCGGCCTCGGGACTTGCCTGATCTCTTCCGGTATCGGCATTGCACGTTCCTCCTTTGTCTGCTGCATGGTACCAGCTTGCCATAAAGGATTTCAGCCTTATTGTATATTACAAGTTTGTCCGGCTGTCCGGACCAGTCTGAAAAAATGTTTGACAGGCATGCCTTGCGCAGGACTTCAGAACAAAGATATTTCCAACGTCCTTATGGTTGCCATTTTTTTAGTGCAGCTAAAGGGGCCTGCTTTCTGACATCGGACAGAATTCCCATCAAATCCTTGCAAGCTGTTTTCCTTTGTGCCTGTTTTCTTTGGAGATATCCATGAACCGTCCGACTTCGGTATTTAATTCATCTGTAGATACAGCCAAAAAAGCTTATAATGCCATCATAGCGTTTGCCCAAAGTCCTCAAGGGAAAAAAGCCATTAGCATGATGCTGACGGTAGCGACTTATGTATTAGAGAAAAAAAGTGGTCCACGGCATCAGAAAGCGGCATTCCTGGTACGATCCGCAAATAAACTTTTTGATCAAAAAATATAACTGCCTTGAAGATACATATGAATGAGGCTCCGCATATGCTGACAACAACGCATACGGAGCTTTTCTTGTCTGCCTCAGGCTGAAAGCCCCATTATACTATGACACACCTTCTGCCTTTGAATGATGCTGAAAACTGAAATTTGCCAGTCAGGCAGGCTTAACTTCAGGAGATTGGAGGAAATATGGCTTCGTTTTATCTCAGCAAACACAACAACAAAAAAGACAATTCCATACGCCTTTATGCTGTAAGCCAGATCTGGGACTCAGACAAAGGCAAACAGATAAAAGACAAACAAATATATCTTGGCTGCAAGCGTGCGGATGGAACATTTAACTTTAATTCCAAGACAGAAACGTACTTGTATTTGTTGCAGGGTACTGAGTTTGAGAGGCCTTTTTACCACTGGCAGGACTATAAAAAAGAGCAGCAGACATTCACAGCTGAAAAGACTAAAAAGACTACCAATGAGAATTCAGACGAAACTTCCGGCGAACAGGCCACACAGCAATCCGAAAAGGAAAAAGTGACAGTATTACTGAGGCTGTCGCCCGCCACAATAGAAAAAGCAAAACTCCTGGGGAAAGAATATACCAATATTTTGGAAAGACTGCTTGATTTGGCTGTAAACAATCCTGAAATGGTAAAAAAATGTTTATAAATCTAGCAATACAGCATGAATAAAAATGTAATATTTTTTTACAAACAGTTTTTATACGCAAAATGTATCTATTATACATGAATTAAGCTCCGCATACGCTGATAACAAAGCATGCGGAGCTTTTCCTGCCTTAAGGTAAAAAACTTATGAAAGGTCTGAAAGCGCAGACAGCATCAAAAGGCACATTACTTGATGCGGCAGTTGCCGTCAGCACAGTCCTTGGTGGAGACAACAGGCGTCAGCTGCACAAGGACAATGCGTTCGTCCTCAGCTCCCTTTCTGTCGGCAATCAAAGTCACGCGCATAAGGCCAGACGGCAGGGGATCAGCAGAATAGGCCGTAAACACACCGTTTCCAGTAATCATGCGCACAGATCCTGCCGTTGATTCACGGGTATTCTTCAGGCGCACTTCCTTGACAGCAAGGCGTCCGCTTTTAAGGGAATCCAGGAAATGGTCCTTGTCCTGGATGTGCCCGTTTGAGCCGATGAATATAAAATTAGAAGACAAAAGAGCATCAAGTTCAGGCAAATCCCTGCCAAGGAGAGCCTCCACAAAGAGATCGGCCACATCGGGACGGGCACAGGCACGATCTGCAGAAGCAAACAGGAAGACAGAGCACAGAGTGAATATGACAGCTCTCAAGAAGCGTTTACCAGGCATATATTGACTCCTGACCTTTAATATCCGGTGTTTGTTTCAAGATGCGGACTAAAAGCCCTTTTCAAGGGGAGGCCAGACGAAGCAGTCATCCCCAAGCTCTGCTCTTTCCCTGCCTGCGTCACGCACGCTGGCACAGCGTCCGGAAAGGCTGATACGGCCTTCTGCCAGCCATTGAAGCGCCTGCGGATAAATCCTGTGTTCAAGGGCATGAATTCTCTGCATAAGGTCTTCCTCATGGTCTCCGGCCTTGCAGGGCACTGCAGCCTGTATAATCACAGGACCGCCGTCCACTTCTGCCTCGACCAGATGAACCGTGCATCCGGAAATCTTGACTCCGTAGTTCAGGGCATCGCGCCCTGCGTGCACGCCGCCGCCAAAAGCCGGCAAAAGCGAGGGATGAAGATTGAGGACACGCATGGGGAATGCCTTGAGGAATTCCTCGGTGAGCACGCGCATATAGCCAGCCAGCACGACTACTTCGGCTCCGCTGTCCTTTAAGGCTATGGCCATCTGGCGGTCGTATTCCTCCCTGGATTCATACTTTGTATGATCCAGCATCATGGCTGTAATGCCGGCTTCACGCGCCCTTTCCAGAACCCTGGCTCCGGGACGGTTGCTGAAGATGAGCCTTATATCAACGTCAAGCACCCCGGCCTTCATCAGATCGATCATGGCCTGGGCATTGGTGCCGTTTCCTGATGCCACTATGGCAATGGGCAAAGTCATAGGTCTCTCCCTCTCTGTCAGGCTCCGTAGTGCCTTACCAGTTCATCCACCAGGGCTGGTATAGTGTAGTCCCCTGGCTGCAGGCCTGCTTCAAGACCGTATTTTGCAAGGGTCTTTGCCGTAACAGGACCTATGGCTGCCAGGAGGACCTCGGGATGCTCTTTCAGGACCTCTGCAGGGACAAGGGACAGGAAATTCTCCACAGTGGAAGAAGATCCAAATGTCACGCAGTCAACCTTCCCCTGCTTTATGCGCTCAAGGATGTCTGCACAGGGAGCCTCTTCGGGCACTGTCCTGTAGCAGGGTATGACATCCACAACGGCACCGGCCTCGCGCAGGGCATCGGGAAGTACCTCTCTGGCCTTTTCAGCCCTGGGAAGCAGGAAGCGGGCCCCTTTCAGGGAACCGCACTTTTGCAATGCGGCAATAACACCTTCTGCCACGTATTTTTCAGGAACAATATCGGCATACAGGCCATGGGCCTCAAGCTCGGCTGCAGTGGCCGGCCCGATGGCCGCCAGCTTGCAGGAACCAAGAGCCCTGGCATCCAGTCCCTGTTCACGCAGACTTTTCCACAGCTTGCGAACTCCGTTGACAGAGGTGCAAATCACATAGTCATACTCGGCAAGCCTTGTCACAGCCTGTGCCAGTGCATCTTCCGGCATGTCCTCAATACGGATAGTGGGAAACTGCACAACTTCTGCGCCGAGTTCCTGCAGGTCATGAGCCAGGCCGCTTGCCTGCGCACGGGCCCTGGTCACAACTACGCTGCGCCCGAACAAAGGACGCTGCTCAAACCAGTTCAGTTCGTCGTGCAGGGTGCAGACAGCACCCACGATAATGACGGAAGGATTGGTAAAGGCCTGTTTTTTTGCATCATCCGGCAGATTTGCCAGGGTGCTGACAAGGGAACGCTGGCTTGGCGTCGTGCCGCGGTAGACCAGGGCAGCAGGCGTTGCCGGATCCATGCCCGCATCAAGCAGGTTGCGGACGATATTGGGCAGGTTCTTCATGCCCATGACAAAGACGAGCGTGGAGGCACTTCTTGCCAGGGCCGGCCAGTCAAGGGCGCTTTTTTCCTTCTCGGGATTCTCATGCCCGGTAACTATGGTGACAGAAGAGGCAAAATCCCTGTGTGTCAGCGGTATACCAGCATAGGCGGGAGCCGCAATGGTAGAGCTTATGCCAGGAACCTCGACAAAGCGTATGCCTGCCTGCAAAAGTTCCTGGGCCTCTTCTCCGCCGCGGCCGAAGATATAGGGATCGCCGCCTTTCAGGCGTGCCACATTTTTGCCTTCCTTTGCCTTTTCTATGAGGAGGGCATTGATCTTGTACTGCGGCAGGGCATGCTGGTCTGCAATCTTGCCCACATAGATTTTTTCCGCATCCGGACGGGCAAAATCAAGGAAGCCGGCATTGGCCAGGGCATCGTAGACTATGCAGTCGGCAGAGCTCAGGATGTCGCGGGCTTTCAGCGTCAGCAGGCCGGGGTCGCCCGGTCCTGCCCCAATAAGATAGACTGTTCCGTTCATCAAAAATCCCCACGTCCCAGTTCAAGAAGGGTACGGGCGGCAAAACCGCTGCATCCCTCGCTGCACAGGGCAGTTTTCTTGTCACACCAGTCCACACCGGCAATATCCAGATGAGCCCAGGGTGTATTGTCTTTGATAAAATGCTTAAGGAAGAGGGCTGCTGTTATGGCTGCGCCCTGCCGTGTAAAGCTGGTATGGCAGATATCGGCAACAGGACTTTTCAGCTTGTCCTTGTAGCCCTCCCACAAAGGCAGGCGCCAGCTGTACTCGCCGGCTTTCTCGCCGGAGGCAATAACCTTTTCTGCCAGGCTGTCATTATTGCTGAACACGCCTGCCACCTGGTCGCCCAAAGCCGTGGCGCAGGCGCCTGTAAGCGTTGCCACATCAATAATGGCCTTTGCATCCCAGGTCTCCTGCACATAGGCCAGTGCGTCGCACAGGACCAGGCGTCCTTCGGCATCGGTGTTCACAATTTCGATGGTGTCGCCTGAAAAGCCTTCCACCACATCGCCAGGACGCATGGCATTGCCGTCGGGCATGTTTTCTGCCAGGGCCATGACGCCGATGACGCGGTTGGGTACTTCCTCTTCTGCCAGGGCAAGGATGCTTGCCAATGTGGCCGCAGCACCGGTCATGTCGCTCTTCATCGTATGCATGCCGGCAACGGGCTTTATGCAGAGGCCGCCTGAATCAAAGGTAATGCCCTTGCCCACAAACACGAGGGGCCTGTCGTTTTCATGCCCCTTGGGTGCATATTCCACCACGACCAGCCTGGGCGGATGCACCCCGCCGCTGCCAACTGCCAGATGGGCGCCAAATCCCTTGATTGCCAGCTCATGCTCGTCCAGGACCGTGACGGACAGCCTGCTGTCCTGGGCCAGGATGACGGCTTTCTCAGCAAAGGTTTCAGGATACATGACATTGGCGGGAGCCATGGCCAGCTTGCGGGCCAGAATGACGCATTCGGCAGCTCTTTCGCCTCTTCTGGCGGCCTTGCGGGCCTCGTCAGGAACAAATTCTTCCCTGAAGCCTATGCCAAGCCACTTAAGCTCGGGCAGCATCTTGTCCTTAGTCGTCTTCTTGAACTGCCTGTTGGAATAATTGGCAAGGCAGGCCGCATAGACGGCTTCTTCCAGGACTGCCAGTTCCGCGCCCAGGCGCTTCAGGCTGAAAAAGGGAATATGTGCTGATTCAAGATGCAGGTTCCTGGCTTTTGTAACGCCTCTGGCAAAGGCCGTGCGTATGGCATCAGAAACGGAGCGCTGCTCAGGGCATTTTTCGCCCATGCCTATGAACATGACCCTGGAATAAGGCAAATCCTTGTGTCCGTAGACAACGGTAATTTCACCCTTTCTTCCGCTGACATCACGCATACCGGGGGCTATCTGCAAAAACGGGGCAGCCTCGGCCAGATCCGCACAGGTTACCAGTATATTTTCATTCTCCCAGATGGGAACAAGAGCAACACCGGCAGTCCATCTGTCCTCGCCGCCGGCATGAAAAAAAAGTTCCATAAAGAGGCACTCCTGTCAGCACTAAGTACGATAATCAGATTATTAATCAGACAATCAAGGTTCCGATATCTAAAGTGGACAGTATACCTTGACAAGGGAGGACCCACAAGTATTTACAAAGCCGCCATATGGATACAGAAAGGAGGCTGTGTGCCCATGCCCGCCTGTTTTTCTGCCCCTTTCAGCCCTGCCCCGATCACAAGCTACAACCTGCCATGCTCTTCTACGTCCATATTCCGTTCTGCCGCAGGCGCTGCCTCTACTGCGCCTTTCATTCCGTGGCTCTCGGGAGCGTTCCCGTACCGGACGGCTTTGTTGATACCCTTGTCCGTGAAATAAGCTTCTGGGGAGATCAGAAGGACCGCCTTGCAGGCCTGGACGAAGCACTAAATGAAGAGCCCGTCACCAGCATCTTTTTTGGCGGAGGAACGCCCAGCCTCCTCGCTCCGTCTGACATTGCCCTGCTTTTACATACCATAGAAAGGAATTTCCCCGTTGCAGAGGATGCCGAAATAAGCATGGAGGCCAATCCGGACTCTCTCTCATCCAAAGAGATGGTAGGCGAGCTTGCACGATGCGGCATCACCAGGATTTCTCTTGGCGTACAGAGCATGGATGACAGGGAGCTTGCCATGCTGGGGCGCCTGCACAACGCAGAGCAGGCATGCAGGGCCTGCGAGGCAGTGCATGCAGCAGACATCAGATCCCTGAACCTTGATCTTATGTGGGGACTGCCAGGCCAGACAGAAAAATCATGGCTCTCAACACTCAGAAAAGCTCTCAGTCTTGCGCCTGACCACCTCTCAGCCTACAGCCTCACCCTGGAAGAGGGAACGCCTCTTTGCAGCCTGGCAGAACAAAAACAGCTCAGCCTGCCCGATGAAGCTTTGCAGGAAAGCATCTATCTTGATGGAAGAGCCTTCCTAGAAAAGGCAGGCCTTATGCAGTACGAAATTTCCAATTATGCAAGGCCAGGCCATGAGTGCCGCCACAACCTGGGCTACTGGCACCAGAAACCTTATCTAGGGTGCGGACCATCGGCTGTCTCAACCATTGGAAACAGGCGCTTCACCGCCCCTGCGGACCACGCAGTCTGGGAAAAAGCTGTCAGCGAAGGACGCCTGCCGTACAGTTCAGAGATGCTTTCACCTGCAGAACGCCTGCAGGAACTTCTTATGCTGAGGCTGCGCACGGCAAAAGGGCTTCCCTTCTCCTGCTATGAAAAAATCTGCGGCAGATCGTTTCAAAAGGACTTTGCCGGACTGATACGCGGCCTTGAAGAGGCAGGCTATATGCAGTCAGACGCAGGGCACGCAGCACTCACAGGCAAAGGAATGCTTGTCTCAAACGACATCATGGCCAGGTTTTTTGCCATCCTTGACGAACTTGATATTCCTTTCAAAACTGGCTGGCCTGACAAGCCAGACGATAATAGTGCTAAATAATACTTTTCTTGTTCTGCTGGAAATATGGACAAAAAACTACTCTGTCAGGCAGCCGCTCATAAGCTGCATCTTCCCCATATGTTCCAGTTCCTCGCAGACGCCCAGAGCCTCTGCCGGCGTTTTTCCGATGGCGCACAGTCCATGTCCTTCCATGAATACTGCCCGTATGCCAGGATCCGTAAAACCTGAGGCTACGGCACAAGCAAGCTCCTGCGATCCGTTGGGATAAAAAGCCGCAAAGCCAAGCGCCTTCTGCCACAGAGCCGATTCCAGGACAGGCATACGCAAGAACTGTTTACGCTGTCCCTTAAGGCGCATGGAGAGGGCAAGCAGGGCACAGGGATGGACGTGCAGCACGGCCCTTGCATCAGGGCGCTGAGCATAGACTGCAACATGCATGGGCGTCTCGCTTGAGATTTTTGCCCCCCAAAGGAAATGCCCTTCCATATCGCACAGGGCAAGATCCTCCGCACGCATATGGCCCTTGGCAACTCCTGTTCCTGTCACCAGCATGCAGCCAGGACCTTTTTCAGAGGCAAGCCTTATGCTCATATTGCCATTAAAGCCGCGCATAAGGCCCAGCGTCCAGGCATCGCGGCAGGTTTTGGCCATGTCTTCTGCTGCCAGGATCAGAGCGTCCCTGCTCAGGCCGTATTCCCGCAGCGCGGCTGTACTGAAGACAGCTTCAAGTTGCCCAAGGCCAAGGTTCATGCTTTATCCCCTTTAAAACTGCTGTTTTAAGGCTGCAAGGCTTCAGGCTCTGAACTCAGGCGCTGAAGTGGTCAAAGCCTTTAAGATCGTCAATACACTCGTTGTTGCACACAATATGGCCTGAAGCGGTGACAACGCCCAGCTCCCACAAGTCTGGGATGGCCGCATGCAGGGACTGCAGCATGTCGGGGGCGCAGCTGCCCAGCAGGCAGTAGTCATCGCCCCCAAGCAGGGCCTCATGGACAGGATTCCTGCCATTCTGCCTGCACCATTCCGTGACTTCCCTGTGCAAAAGCCCGGCCGGCAGCAAAAGCTCAGCGCCAAGAGGATGCTTTTCGCCCTGCATGCCAAGAAGCCTTGGCAGATCCCTTGCCAGTCCGTCAGAGACATCCATCAGTGCCGGCGGCCGGGCATTCTGCCCTGCCCTTGCCAGTATCAGCCCGGCATCGACCTTTGGCTCAGGAGACAGCAGGGCCTTGCAGGCATGCGGCCAGTCTGATAAAGCCTCGCGCCCTTCTTTTTCCAGGACATGCAGGCCTGTGCGGGCAAGTCCCACGGTGCCGACGACAAAGAGCACGTCCCCTGGCAGAGAGCCGCCCCTGGTCAGAAAGCCGGTCCTGCTGTTTTCCTCTCCGAAAACAGTGACAGACACAAGCAGCCTGTCGCTTCTGGAAAGGTCCCCGCCCACAAGGGCTGTCTGGTATCTGGAAGCAAGGGCGCCCATGCCGCTGAAAAAATCATTGAGCCAGCTTCTCTCCACAGAGGAAGGCAGGGCCAGGTTCATGGTAAAGCAGAGCGGCCTTGCCCCTGAGGCTGCCAGATCACTGATATTGCAGGCCAGGGCCTTGTGCCCGATCTCCTCTGCCGTGGCGTATGCGGTCCTGAAGTGCACATCCTCGATAAAGAGATCGGAACTGACGGCCAGAGGCTTTGAGCTGGTCAGAAGGCAGCAGTCATCCCCCCTGCCCAGGGCTATGCCCTCCTTGGGCTGGTTGGGGAAATAGCGGTCAAGCAGTTGCAGGATGGCATCTTCAGAAGCAAGCTGCCCGCCTTGTTTGTCACTTTTGTCAATTTTATCGTTCATGGCCGTCCTGCCTCCTGTTGTTATTGTCCTGACTTGTCCTGGACAAAGAGATACGAGGCAACAATCACCTTTTTGCCATGGGCAGGGAAACGCACGGCAAGCTTGTCCGGCTCTTCATAGCCCAGTATATCGCCCTCGCCAAATATCCGGTGGCGGCACTTTTTTATGCTCCCCCTGCGTATGGCGGCAAGGCAGCTGCTTGCAGGCACAAACTGTCCTGATTCCCCTGTCCGGGCGCTGCCTTCTGTTGCAGGCGACTGCTTTGCAAGGCGGGAGGATTCTGCGAAGGAGTCTGTGAAGGGTTCTTTCCCGGCCTTTTCATCCGTCCTTGTGCCGGCATTTTTTGCCTGTGCGGCTGCAGGCTTTGAGCCTTTTGCGCCCTGTCCGGAACAGTACAAATGTCCAGAGCTGTCCCCGACACAGCGGCTTACTGCGGAAATATCAAATATCTCGTCAAGGAAGTTGCTGGGATCGCAGTATTCCAGGCCCTGGCCGTACTGGGAACAGGCCTTGTAATAGCAGAGGTACAGGCTGTTCATGGCCCTGGTGCAGGCCACGTACATCAGCCTGCGCTCTTCTTCCATGATGTCCTTGCGGATATCGGCAAAACGGGACGGGAAGCGCCCGTCCACAAGGTCAAGCACAATGACTGTATCCCATTCAAGCCCCTTGGCAGAATGTATGGTCGAAAGGGTCACAACCTCTTCATCGTCTTCCTTCTTGTCCACGCTGTCGAGCTGCATCTCTGCCAGGAAAAGGTCCAGGATCTCCATGCCCTGGGCCATGGCATGCAGTTCCTCAAGACCGTGCTTTCTCACAGGATAGTCATCAGGATAGAGCTCCTCAAAATGCGGTTCGTACAAATCCATGACCTGCGACATGGTATCCTGCACTGCCATGGCATCCTGCCTTTCCCTCAGGCTCTCAAGCTGCTTCAGTTCCTCAAAAAAGCCAGGATACTTTTTCTCCATCCTGCTGCGGGCTGTGCCATCATTCAGGGCGGCAAACATCTTCTTTGCCGTCTTGACGCCGACCTTGTCGTGCATGCAGGCCAGGCGCGCAAAGGCCAGCTCGTTGTCCGGATTGACGATAAAATTGAGATAGGCCAGGAAATCCTTTACGTGGGATGATTCCTGATAGCGCAGCCCCCCGTACTTGCGGTACGGGATGCCAAGGGCTGTCAGCTCTCCTTCTGTCTGGAAGGACTGGTGCCCCACCCTGAACAGAACGGCAAACTCAGACGGCTTTCTGCCCTTGTCCTTAATCTGGGAGGCGATAAAGCGGGCCACGAATTTCCCCTGGTCATAGTCGGTGCCGCACTTGACCGTATGAACTGCAAGATCCTCTTCCCTGACTGCCTCAAGTTTTTTGGCATAGGATTCCTCAGAACAGCTCATAATTTTGTTGGCCACGTCAAGCACGGACTGCACGGAGCGGTAATTTTTTTCCAGGGCAATCACCTTTGAGCCAGGGAAAAGGTCAGGAAAGTCAAGGATATTCCGTACCGTGGCACCCCTGAAGCTGTATATGGACTGCGCCTCGTCGCCTACGGCCATCACTGTGCGTCCGTCCTGCAAATCCCCTGCCAGAAGGCGGATCAGCCGGGCCTGCACCAGGTTGGTGTCCTGGTATTCGTCCACCAGAATATGCTGGTACTGCTCCTGCAAGATCCTGCGCACTTCCGCATTATTTTTTAGCAGGTCCTCCAGCTCAAAAAGCAGGTCGTCATAGTCAAGGACACAGGCATCGCGCTTGCTCTGGCTGTAGGCTTCCTGCATCTCTTCAAGCTCGCCTGTAAAGCCTGCAAGATGCTGGGCCTCTTTCCTGACAACGTCGGCAAGCTCTGTTTCCTTGTTCCTGGCCTTGCTTATGTAGCCCATAATGGCCTGGATCTTGGGAAAGCCCTTGACGCCCTTGCCGATGTTCTTCTCGTCCTTGATGCGCTTCAGCATGTCCTGCTGGTCTGTCGCATCCATAACGGTAAAGGGATGTCCCTCAAGCCAGTCAGGCTTGTACTGGCGCAAAAGGCGGTAGGCAAGGGAATGGAACGTTCCTCCTGTAAGGCCGCGCAAGTCGCCATTGAGCAGCACCTGCGCCCTGTCCAGCATTTCCTTTGCCGCCTTGCGCGTAAAAGTAAGGAGAAGGATGTTCCAGGGGGCTGCTCCATGCTCTATGAGCCAGGCCAGCCTGTAGACGATTGTCCTCGTCTTGCCGGTTCCGGCACCTGCAATGACAAGCATGGGGCCTGCTCCGGCAGAAACGACCCTGTACTGGGATGCGTTGAGAAGATCCTGGTAGGACAGCATGGACAAACCTCTTTTCTTTTAGACAAGCAGGAAATAAGCAGCATCAGTCTTTTGCTGCTACGCATCCCCTGCTTTTTTCTCTTCTTCAAGCCCCCGTACAATTGCTCCTATGCTCACGCCAAGGCTCAGCATGGCATGCCCGAACCACCACATGCGCAAAAGCTCATGTCCGAAGACGGCATTTGCAAGCCATGTGAGCCAGGCAATGGCAAAAAGGCCGGCAAGGTGCCAGTACAATTTGCTCCGGCCGGGCCTGTCGCCGGATTTACCCGCAGGCGGCTGCCATCTCTCGGCAATACGTGGCAGTATATGCCATGCCTGCCACAAAAGCATGCCAAAAAGGAAAGTGTACCCAAGCAGTGCCCCCACAACGCCAGTTGAATACAGGATGTCCAGATACATGTTGTGCGGATGGGAGATGGTAATGACGTCGCACTCCGGCACCAGGCCAAGAGCCCGGAACGCCGTATTGTACATGTCTATGCCGGCACCGAAGACGGGATTCTGCAAAAAGACGGACCAGCCCAGCTTCCAGAGGCTCCAGCGGCCATCTTTTGCCACATCGTCTACATTAAACCTGCTGACCTCATGGCACTGCAAAAACCAGGAAACCAGGCAGACAAAAAGACAGATGCCTATGACATACAGCGGGCTTTTTTTTGACCTCAGGCACACGGCCCAGGCTATGGCAGTCACTGTCAGGGCCAGCATGGCCGATCTCACAGATGCTCCGATGAGCGTATAAAATCCCGGAGCCATGACAAGCACAGTTATGAGAACCGAGGCAGCCAGGGACAGCTTCTCTCTTGCTATATACCAGATGCCGAAAGCGGGGACAAAGGCCAGGGCCAGATAATTGCCGATCTCATAATCGTCCATGACAGAGGTCAGCCTGCCACGGTGTATTGGATAGCCCATAACAAAGTCGAGGCCATTGACAGACTGATATATGCCGTCCAGACCGACCCAGAAGACGGCAATGGATGCAGCCAGTGTCAGCCTTTTCAGGTCTTTCAGGCTGCGCACGCACTCCATGCCAAGGAAGGGCAGCAAAAGGCCCTTGTTGAGCGCAGTCCCCACCTCAAGAAAGGAAGCCCACGGGTTCATGGAAAAGACAATGCCGATGACAAGCATTGCCCACAGGCAGATAAACAGGGGCCAGACAGGCAGGCGCCTCAGAACGGATTTTTTCCAGGCATAGCGGTAGTAGAGGCCAAGGAAGATGACGCAGACAAGGGGCAGCACTTCCCTGAAGCCATAGCCTATGATGTAGAAGGCAAGATGGAACCAGAATGTCCAGAAAAGCCAGAAATGCCAGAATTCCCCTGGATCTGACTTCTTCAAGTCACGCATCTTCTGCCAGAACGAGTCGGAATGTCCCTGTCCTTCAGCCGTCACTGCTTCTTCCATCCTTGCTTCCATCTCAGCCTGCTTCGCAGCCGGCCCAGATTCCACGCCTAGTAGGCACCCTTGCGGAACAGCACAACCGGCACTGTACGCATCAGTATCCAGATATCAAACCAGACAGACCAGTTGGAAACATAGAAGAAGTCATAACTGACCCTGTCTTCGTAATTTGTATCATTTCTGCCGGAAATCTGCCATAAGCCCGTAATGCCCGGCCTGACGCGGATATACTCATTGAAGACTGCGCTGTACTTGCTTTTTTCATCCTCAACAATGGGCCTTGGCCCCACCAGGCTCATGTTGCCTTTTAGCACATCATACAGCTGCGGCAGCTCGTCCAGGCTCGTCCTGCGCAAAAAGCGTCCCAGGCTGGTAATCCTGGGATCATTTTTCAGCTTGTGGTCACGATCCCACTCTTCCTGCAGCTCCGGGTTTTCCGCAAGGTAGCTTTTGATAATCTCGTCTGCATTGCTCACCATGGTGCGGAACTTGTGGACCCTGATTTCCTTGCCGCCCCGCCCTATGCGGCGCTGGGCATAAAAAACAGGCCCCTTTGAGTCCATGCGTATCAGGATTGCAAGCACGGCAAAGACAGGCGACAGCACAATCAGGGCGCACAGGCTGAGCAAAAAGTCCATGGCCCTTTTCAGGGCCAGGCGGCGCCAGTCATGCAGGCGCTGCTGCAAAAACAGTCCCGTCGAATAGTTTACGACATAGGGCACTGTCAGAAAGGACCGGAGCCGTTCTGCCCTGTCCTGGACAGGCATGATCAGGATATGGCAGAAATAGCGGTTAATGGTTGCAATAAGCTCGCTGTTGCCCATGGCATTGTTCTCTGCCAGCATGACTACGCTGCCAGGGTACTGCTTTGCCATGGAAGCCATTTTGTTACATGTCTCGTCTGTGACGACTTCCGGGACATCAAGGAAGGCAACAGGCCTGAGCCCCAGTTCCGGGTGGCTGCGCAGATAGTGCCACAGCTCCTTTCCGGTGTTCGATCTGTCCATGCAGATGAGCGGCAGCCCCCACCACGGATAGTGGCAGAACAGGCGTTCCACCAGCTTTCTGCCAAGAGGGACGGTAAAGCAGGCTGTCATCCAGCTGACAAAAATAAAGAAGCGCGAATAGAAATGGCCTGTCTGGGCAAGGAAAAAGATAACCGCCACAAAGGCATACGTTATGGAAACATACGTAAAAAGGGCGCACAGCCTTTTGTGCGGCGGCTGCATGGTAGGCGATGAATAGAGCCCCAGGCTCAGCGCAACAAGCGGCGACAAAAAAAACGTCACGCCAAGCAGCAGCACGAGCTGCGGCTGCAGATAAAATTCGCTGTATAAAAAACGCAGACCGAAGGCTATCAGGGAAGCCAGGACAAGGCCGCAAATATCCGAGAAAAGATACAGCAGCTTGTCCGGAGCAACGCCCGATGCAGAAAGAAGGCGGATTATATATGGATGCTTTTGCTTCATTGCTTAAAAAACCAGAAGGACACCCGGCCGGACATGTTCAAAAGGCAGGACTGTATCGTAAAGGACATCGTACAGCCTGTGGTAGCACAGCCTTTGTCGTGAAAATATCCGGAAAAATAAGAAAAATCAGCTATGCCGGAAATCTCTTCCGGCATAAGGGCAGTGCTTTTCTTGCAAAAGCTCAGCCAAAAGGCAAGCCCCCGCCCGGCATTCAGGCAGAGGCTTGAACTTTTTCTGTTTCCCGTATTCAGCCATTCTATTTGCCGGCGTCTGATACAGAAGAAGAATCCGAGTCAAGAGAGGTGAACCAGGCTCTTGCTGACGGCACAAGGCAGAGGATCACGGCTCCGGCCTCCATGAGCAGTGCCAGAAGGCGGCTGATGCAAAAACCGGGCGACAGGGCGGCCACAGGGGAAAAGGTCATGGCATGGACCAGCAGGCTTGTGCCTGCCAGGACAAAGAGCACAATCCTGCTCCATGAAAAGCAACGGCTTAAAAGAAAGCCTGCTGCCGCATCGGCAAGGGCGCTAAAGCCCATGTGCACAAGAGCTATATGCTGGGGGGAAAGCGCCGGAGTATTCCCCTCATACCACTGGACCTGTCCGTTTAAGATCAAAAAACAGGCCGAAATAAAGGCCGCCCCGTACAGGCAGACTATGCTCATACGCACGGATTCAGGCCTGGGTGCTGGGACCTTTGCCTCTTCCTTTTCCGGAAGAGGACGCTTTTTTGCACTCTGTATGCTCATACAACGCATCTCCCGGCGCAGCGCCACAAACAACTCCCGCCTGCCTTGGGCAGATTACTTTTTCCTAGCATCTTCTTCCATCTGATGCATGAGCTTCTGCCCTGCCTCGGAATCCCTGTAGGAAGCAAAAAGGTCGCGCCACTGGTCAAAATCGTAAAAGCTGGCATCCAGCATGTCTTCTGCGGCCTGAATCCAGGCATTAAAGAGATGCAGGGAATTCTGGAAAGCCATACTGTCAAAGCAGGCAGCCAGGCCGCCGGCAGGAACAAGGGTGCCCTCCACTTCGCGCTTTACAAAATTAACAATGGCTGCGCGCGAATTTTCCAGCGATGCCTCATGACCGTTCAGAGACTCTGCCATCTCCCTGAGGCTGCCGTAGCGCTGTGCTATCTGCCCCATGGCCTTCTCCGGAATGGCAATCATTAGCCTGGCTTCTTCCTTGTCCTTTCCCTCTTCCTCGGCCAGGAAGTAAAAACGAAGCCAGTTCTCAAAGATAATGGCATCCATCATGCGGTTTACGGCTTTGGCAAAGCGCTGTTGTTCTTCGGGCATTATTTGCTTCTCCTTATAGTATTGCGGTCACCATACCAGCCAAGGGCCTGGTCAGCCCCGGGCGTCATACAGTGCCACAAGTTCGCGGGCGGAAATTCCAGCGGATACGGCAAGGCGCGACATTCTGCAAAAATCCTGCGCAGTGTCAATATCCAGCCTGATGTCCGGCCTTTGTAACCATTCTTCCTCAGGATCAAAAGTAGCAATTCTGAACTTTTCCCTGTTGTCCCAGATATAGTTCAGGCAGTGCTCCCTTTGCTCAGGCTTGTGAGCTTCATAAGCCAGACGCCGCAAAAGATCCATTCCCACGATCTCGGCTCCCAGGCCGTCCGGCCAAAGATTGCCCTTCGGCACATGGTTGTAGCTGTAGTCGGAACCAGCCCGGGCATGAAAGCGTATCAGGCGGTCTATGGCCTCCCACCAGACAAAGGGATTGTCGGCGCATATCCTGACCACCTGGTCTGCCCTGTACTCTTCTGCTGCCAGCACATACCTTGCCAGCACGTCCTGCTCGGGACCGCGGACATACTGTATATGGCGCCTTTGAAGATGATCGCAGAGGACATCGTCTGCTTCAGTGTCAGGGAGGGCCACGACGACATCGTCCAGCAGCCGGGAACGGCATGTTCTTCCTACAACCCAGTCTATCAGCGGTTTCTCACCAAGCGAGAGCAGTGTCTTGCAGGGAAGCCTGGTGGATCCCAGACGCGCCTGGATTACGGCTACCGTGCGCACGCATTCTCTCCCTGAGCCTCCTTCTTGCCATTCAGTATGCCCAGCATGAGGGCAATGACCCTGGCCTTGTTGCCTGTAAAGTCAAGCCGCTTCATGCGCTCATAAAAACGCTGCCTGGCCCTGCCGTCCAGCATTTTCAGAAAGACACGGCGTATGGTGTCGTCAGAGACCCTTTCCCCGAGCCCCAGAAAGGCAAAGCCGTTGCCGGCCCTGGCAAAGGAGTGGCGCAGCTCGCGCTCATGCGTGGCCAGCACCATGGCAGGCACGCACATGTGGGCCAGCTCATAGGTGGTCCTTCCGGCAGCGCACAAACAGAGGTCTGCCCCTTCCATCTGGCGGCTCATGACGTTCGTGGCCCAGGTGAAGGAGATGTCATCGCTGCCCAGATCCCGCAGATGCTCTTCCATCTCATAGCGGTGCACGTAGCCTGGTCCTGCCACCACCCGTATGGCAATCCCCCTTTCGCGGCATATTGGCTCGACGATGTCAAGGCAGCGCCTTGTATTGTCGCACTGATCCGTGCCGCCAAAGGTAATCAGGACTGTCTTTACCTCAGGCCGGTATTCATTGCGTTCTGCTTCCAGGAACTCGTCCCTGAGGCAGAACCAGTCAGGGCCGCAGAGGCATTTTTCCGTCGTCAGGGAGGCATCGTAGACGGCATTGATGACAAGATCGGCAAGCGCTGCCCCCTCGCCCTCGTCTTCAAAGTTGATACAGGGTATGCCCTGCTGCTTTAAGGCGCCCATATAGTCGAGGTCAGTATTCAGGATATCGTTGACCACGAGATCAGGCTTAAGCTTCAGCACTGTACCGGCAAGCTCTTCCTCGCCCTGCCTTGTGCTGTGGTAGTCCCTCCTGGCGATACTCTCCACTGCCAGTTCTGACTCCCTTGTGCACACAAAGGATATCTTGTGGTCCATGATTTCGTGCGCCAGCATGAGGGCCCTGTAAATATGCCCCATGCCTATGGCAGGCCAGCCCGCCACGACAAAGACGATATGTCTTCTGCGCAGAAGATGCTCGCAAATCCACCAGTCCTGGTACGACTGTATCTCTATGGCCCTGTCATTGAGGAAATAGGGGATGACATTGTCCATGCGGGCCGCGCTGCCATGGGACAGGGCCTTCAGCAGGGCTTCAGATCGCAGGATAATAAGTGCCTTGCTTTCAATGACGACCTCGCGCTCTCCCAGTTCCTCGTCAAGCAGCTGGGAGAGGTTCCTTCCCTGCACGCTCCAAACGCGCTGGTGCACGCTTTTGACGGTCACAAGGCTGTCTGCACCGCTGTCTTCATATTTGTGCCAGGCATCCTCCACGTCATCGGCAGCAATAAGGGGACAGGAGGCCCTGAGCACAATACAATGCTCATACTCAAGGGCAAGCTCGCCTAAGAGATCGCGCATTTCAGCCACGATATTAAGGGTACGAAAGACAAACTCGCTGTTATAGCGGTGGCACACCCCGTGGCGGTCGCAGATGAGCGTGCTCTCCTGGCTGTCCGTGAGCACATAGATATCCTCGTTGCCGGCCAGTTTCTGCGCTGTCGCTATGGCACGCTCAAGCAGGGTTGTCCCTGCCAGCTTTTTTACCAGCTGATCCGGAATAACTGCATTTTTTTTGATTGCAGGAATAATGATACAGCGCTTTCGCATAAAAAATCCTTTTTCAGCTTCTTCTCATCTGCTGCAGGGTACGTTTTGTCATGTCCGCCATATAGGCAATATCTCCGTCGCTCAGGGAGGCATGAAACGGAAAGGATATCATGGTATCAAAAAAGCGGTCTCCTGCGGGGCAGGATGATTCCGATAGGCCCTGCCTTGCATAAAAGTCATAACGGTTCAGGGGCATATACTGAACGGCACACTGAATGCCGTAATCATGATACATGATGTGCATGAACCTGTCGCGGGCCGCTGACCCCTCTGCCATTGCCGCCACCAGCAGGTGGTAGTTGTGGCGGCGCGTTTCCTCGCGCAAAAACACAAGCTCAGGATACTCAGAGAGGCCGTCGATAAAGGCCAGGGCCCTCTGCCTTTTGGCATCGTTGATGCTGTCTATCCTGTCCAGCAGCTTTGCCCCAAGGGCGCACTCTGCCTCGCCAAGGCAGTAATTGGCAGGCCAGGCAGCCTTTCCGTCCACCATGGGCAGGTCCACGTTGCCCATGGCTGGCTTCCAGTAGTCCCTGCGCTCATAGGGGAAGGCGCAGTGCCCGTTGTGCCTGAGCATGGGAACGCATTTCTGCCTCTCCTTGTCCCGGACATAGAGCATGCCGCCCTCGCCCAGGGTTGTCAGATTCTTGTGGGAATGGAAGGAAAAGGCGGCCAGATCGCCAAAGCTTCCGGCCTTCTGCCCGCTAAGCTCGCTTCCTATGGCCTGGGCCGCATCCTCGATGACAAGGACGCCCCTTTCCTGGCAGAGGCTCATTATGGACGGCATGTCAGCCACATAGCCGTAGAGATGGACGCAGACGACGGCTTTTGTCTTAGGCGTCATGACCCTGGCCACTGTCGTGGCATCAAGCACATGCGTGTTCTCTGCCACGTCGCACCAGACGATCTTTGCACCAGCCTTCAGAAACGGGTAGGCGGAAGACGTAAACGTATGCGAAGGGACTATTACCTCGTCGCCAGGGCTGATGCCAGCCAGGGCAGCTGCAAGCTCCAGGGCGCAGGTTCCGTTGCAGACAGCAAAGCAGCTGCCCCCGGCTACGCCCTGGTAGGCAGCAAACTTCCTTTCAAATTCATGCAGGTGCCTACCCTGGGTCAGGGGATCAGCCGAGCGCATGCACTCGGCCACCACAGCCACTTCTTCTTCTGTATACCGTATGGAACGGCCGCTGAAGGGTATCCTGCACTCCATTGCTTTTTCTCCGTCCGTTACAGCCCGGAACAGTCTCAGAGCCGGGCAAGGCGCTCCCTGACATTTTCGTATGTAAGGATGCTGCGGTATTCAGGACCTAAGGCATTGATCAATGGTTTCTCATGCACAATGGTGCCTTCATATATCCGCCTCAGATCATCCTCGCCAAGAGAGGAGCAAACTCCGGCCGGCAGGGCAACACCCTGCTTTTTCATCATGCCGGCCACCTCGGCGCTGTGATCGGGATAGATATCGTCCAGCACGGACAGGGCAAGGCAGTTGGCCAGGCCGTGCCTTAAGTGCAGCACCATGGAAAGGCCGGCACTTAAGGGGTGCACTGCCCCTGTAAAGCCGGCAGCCATCCCGCCAAGGTAGGAAGCTATCATGAGCTTTTCCCTGCACGCAGGGGCCATCATGTCTTCTGAGCCGAATACCTCGCGGCAGAGGGCAATGGCCTTCTCGGACAAGGCATCCACAATCACGTTGCGGGTGCTTCCTGTCAGGCTCTCAAAGCAGTGCATGTAGGTGTCGATGCCGGTGAAAAAATACTGTTCCCTGGGCACGGTTGCCAGCAGATCAGGGTCCAGGACAAGCTGGTCGAACATGGTGTAGTCGCTGTTCATGCCAAGCTTGAGATTTTTTTTCTCATTGCAGAGAACGCCGGTACGGGAAGACTCAGAGCCCGTTCCTGACAAAGTCGGACAGCCTATCTTGTAGGGAGCGGGATTTTTTACCAGATCCCAGCCCTGGTAGTCCTCGGCCAGGCCCTTGTTGGCCAGCAGGTTGGCCACGCACTTGCAGGTATCCATGGTGGATCCGCCGCCAAAGGCCAGCATGGCACAGGGCATGCCTCCCTGAAGGCTCTGCCTGACATACGCGGCATACGCATCTGTGCCCTCTGTTGTCGGCTCATTGTCCGTATCAACATAGACCACGACATCGCTGTCCAGCACAGGAAGCCTGCCGGCCAGTCCGCCATCCCTGAAAAAATGGTCAAAAAACCAGACGCACTTTGCGCCGGACACCCTTAAGGGGGCAAGGATGCTTGCAAGCTCCCTGACAGCCCCTGCGCCTATCATGACATGCCCGACGTTCTTTGCATTCCTGAACTCTGCCATGGCGCACTTCTACATGCCTGTGCGCCGCTTCCAGGACGCCAGTGTGTTCTGCAAAAGCATGGCTATGGTCATGGGGCCGACACCGCCCGGCACGGGCGTAATGGCTGACACCTTGTCCTTCACGGCGTCAAAATCAACGTCGCCGCAGAGGCCGTTTTCAGTCCTGTTGATGCCCACGTCAATGACGACGGCACCCTCCTTTACCATGTCCGCCGTAATAAACTTCGGCCTGCCTATGGCAGCAAAGAGAAAATCTGCCCTGCGGCATGTTTCTGCCAGGTCGGGTGTGCGGGAATGGCACACGGTCACAGTGGCATCCCCGAAAGCACCGTGGCGCTGCAGCAGCATGGCCAGCGGCTTGCCGACGATATTGGAGCGGCCGACAACCACGGCATTTTTTCCCTGGACAGGCAGGTTGTAGCGCCTGAGCAGCTCGATGCATCCGGCAGGCGTACAGGAAACAAAGCCTGGCAGGCCGAGGGAGAGGCGCCCCACATTGTCAGGATGGAAGCCGTCCACATCCTTTTCAGGACTGATGGCCAGCAGGCATTTTTGCGAATCAAGCCCCTTGGGCAGGGGCAGCTGCAGCAAAATGCCGTCCACCTTGTCATCTTCATTGAGGGCCGCTATCAGGTCCAGCAGGACCCCCTCCGTGGAATCAGCGGGGAGCCTGTGGGCAAAGGATATTATGCCTGCTTCCTGGCACGCTTTTTCCTTGTTGCGGACATACACCTGTGATGCGGGATCATCGCCGACAAGCAGCACGGCCAGGCCTGGCGCCCGCACTCCCCTGGAGACGGCATCAGAAACTGCCTCGCGCACTTCGGAACGCACCTGCTGGGCTATTTTTTTCCCGTCAATCAGCACCATTTCTTCATCACCATGTCTTATTCATCAGAGGGGAGGAGAGCCTCCTCCCCTCTTTGCAATCGCTTCCCTGATATCTTCAGGGCTTTAGCCAGGGCCTACTCGGCTTCTTCATCAGGCGCAAAGAACACCTGCATGGCGCTGCCGTAGTATTCGGCCACATCGCCCAGCTCTTCCTCTATGCGGAGGAGCTGGTTGTACTTGGCCATACGCTCGGAACGGCACAGGGAGCCTGTCTTGATCTGCCCGGCGTTAAAGCCCACAGCCAGATCGGCAATGAAGCTGTCTTCGGTTTCGCCGGAACGGTGGGAGACAATGGTTGAGTAGCCGTTGCTCTTGGCCATTTCCATGGCATCCATGGTCTCGGTCACTGTGCCAATCTGGTTGAGCTTGATGAGAATGGCATTGGCTACGCCGCTGCTGATGCCTTCGGAGAGGATGGCAGGATTGGTGACAAAGAGGTCGTCGCCCACCAGCTGGACTGAGTCGCCGAGGCGCCCGGTCAGCTGGGCCCAGCCTTCCCAGTCGGACTCGGCCATGCCGTCTTCAATGGAGATGAGGGGATAGCGGTCAACAAAGGAGGCCAGCCAGTCTACCATTTCGGCGCTTGAGAGCTCCTTGCCTTCCCCTGAAATGACGTATTTGCCGTCCTGGTAAAATTCAGAGGAAGCCACGTCGATAGCCAGCATGACTTCTGAGCCCGGGTTGTAGCCGGAAAGCTCGATAGCCTTGATAATGTAGTCAAAGGCTTCCTCATGGCTGGCAAAATTCGGGGCATAGCCGCCCTCGTCGCCCACTGTGGCCGTGAGGCCGTTTTTCTTCAGCAGGCTGCCCAGGGTGTGGAAGATCTCGGCGCCGATGCGCAGGGCGTCATGGAAGGTTTCGGCTCCCACGGGCATAATCATGAATTCCTGGATATCGAGGTTGTTGGGGGCATGGGCTCCGCCATTGATGATGTTCATCATGGGCACGGGCAGGAGCTTGGCGTTGATGCCGCCGATGTATTTGTACAGGGGCTGGCCCACATACTGGGCAGCAGCACGGCACACGGCCATGGAAACACCCAGGATGGCATTGGCGCCGAGGCGGGACTTGTTGTCCGTGCCGTCGAGGTCGATAAGGGTCGTGTCGATGGCAACCTGGTTCAGGGCATCCATGCCGATAATGGCATTGGCAATCTCGTTGTTCACATGGTCGCAGGCCATGCGCACGCCCTTGCCGCCGTAACGCTTTTCCTTGTCGCGAAGCTCCAGTGCCTCGCGTGCGCCTGTAGAGGCACCGGAAGGAACGGCAGCACGGGCAGAGATCCCGCTCTCCAGGGTTACTTCCACTTCGACAGTAGGATTGCCGCGGGAGTCAAGAATCTCGCGTGCACTGACAGATGCAATAGAGCTCATTTGGAAACCTCCGATACCGCCGGCAATGAGGAATGCCGGAAGACAAAGCTGTATGGTGAAAAACAAAAATTACGCTGGCATATAGAAAAATGGCACATTCCGGGACACCTTCAGGAACATATTCCGGAAGGCTTACCCCCTGTATGCAGCCTGCCGCAGGCTTTCTGCCTGGGCTTCCTCCCTGCGCCGGCAAAGGAGGTCAAGCCCCTTGATGGCCAGGTCGGGCCAGACGGCTTCCACCGAAGGGCAGAGACCGGCCATGAGTTTTGCAAAACCGCCTGCGGCCAGAACGGTGCATGGAACGGCAAGCTCCTGCCTGATCCTTGCCACTAGGCCCTCGGCCATGCCGGCAAAGCCATAGAGGATCCCGTGGCGCATGCAGGCCGCCGTATCCCTTCCAAGCAAGGAGGCACCGGGAGAAGCATCCTCTGCGCTCTCAAGGCTGATGTCAGGCAGCTTTGCCGCATTCCGCGCCATGGCAGCCAGGGCAGCCTTAAGTCCCGGGAAAAGAAGCCCTCCAAGGAAGACGTTCCCCTGCACGCAGTCGCATGACACCACTGTGCCAAAATCAAGGATAACAAGAGCCGGGCTTTCCGGATACAGCTCCCTGGCAGCCCAGGCAGCCACCAGGCGGTCAGCCCCGAGCAGGTCAGGATTTTTATAGCGGTTTTCCAGGGGGACCGGCAGATCGCGGGGTGCAAAATACAAAGGACAGCCGACATGCTGCGCCACGGCCTTCTCAAGAAGGTCATCCATGGCAGGGACGACGGAACACACGGCACAGGCCGAGACGGATTCCCTGGCTAGTCCTAAGCGATCCAGAAGACGCAGAAGGGAAAGCCCCAGGCTGTCTGCAGTCTGCCGGCAGTCTGTTTCAAGAAAACAGCTTTGCATGCCGGAAGCGGCAGCAAAGGCTATCTTCATGGTGGTATTGCCCACATCTATAAGAATACGGTTGCCTGGCATGGTTTCCCCTTTCCTTTTCAGGACAAGCTAGTTTGCCAAAGTGCAGGCACTTTCGCAAGAGAGGCAGGCAGGATAACAAGGCCGTCCGGCCTGCTTTTTTCCTGTCTTTGAAGCTGTTCAGGAAGACATTCCCCGCTGAATGAATTCTTGACTTTCAGCCTGATTTAGCACAGATATTTCGTTTATTACAGACTATATTTTAGTCTGTCTTTTTCCCATTGCCTCCCGTGCAGGACAGAGTGAGAACATCTGGCACTGCAGTGGCGGACAGTAACGAGGTTCAAGAACCTATGCCTAAATTCCTGGATTCGCTTCTGGGCTCTTTTTCCAATGACCTGGCCATTGACCTTGGCACGGCAAATACCTGCGTCTATCTCAAGGGACGCGGGCTCATATTGCGCGAGCCGTCCGTCGTGGCCATCAAAAAGGACAATCGCGGCAACAAAATTGTTCTGGCCATAGGCAACGATGCCAAAAGGATGCTTGGCCGCGTCCCTGGCAACATAGAGGCCATCCGTCCCATGAAGGACGGCGTCATTGCCGATTTTGAAGTGACCGAGGCTATGTTGCGCCACTTCATCACAAAATGCCTCAAAGGCAAAAAGATTGTGCGTCCGCGCATCATTGTCTGCGTCCCCACCGGCATCACCCAGGTTGAAAAAAGGGCTGTGCGCGAGTCTGCGGAATCTGCCGGAGCAAGGGAAGTCTTCCTTATCGAGGAGCCCATGGCGGCTGCCATAGGAGTCAACCTGCCCATTCAGGATGCTGTCTCCAACATGGTGGTCGATATCGGCGGCGGCACTACGGAAGTGGCCATTATTTCCCTGTCTGGCATTGTCTATGCCCGTTCCGTCCGCATCGGCGGCGACAAGATAGACGAAGCCATCATGACCTATGTGAAGCGCAAGTATAACATGCTCATCGGCGAAACAAGCGCTGAACAGGTCAAAATGGAAATAGGCTCTGCCTACCCCCTCGAACCCGAGCTGACCATGGAAGTCAAGGGACGCGATCTGGTTACCGGCATCCCCCGCAACCTGACCTTAAGTTCCGAAGAAATCCGCGATGCCATTTCCGAACTGGTAGAAGGCATTGTCCATGCCGTTCTTTTTGCACTGGAACAGGCACCGCCGGAACTGGCAGCCGACACCGTGGACAGGGGCATCGTGCTCACAGGCGGCGGCGCACTGCTCAAAGGGCTGGACCAGCTTCTGCGCAAGGAAACAGGACTGCCTATTATCCTGGTAGACGATCCCCTCTCGTCCGTAGCCAAGGGCACGGGCCGGGCCCTGGATGATATTAACCTGCTCAAGGACGTGTGCATAGAATAACGGCTGACAAACCTGTCTGCTGTGTCGTGGCCCGCCCTGCGGCAAAAAACAAAAATTGCCATACATAAAAGGGCAGAAACGATGCGTTTTTGCCCTTTTTTCCATGTTCCGGACTGCTGATGAGGATGCCAGCCTGTGAGTTTCCGTACCTTCCTGATTTGCACAGGCACAATGCTCATACTTTTCCTGGGTATGTACACGTGGAACCGTACCACAGGCATTCTTGACGACATCTCCAGCGAAATAGGCCTGGAGGCAGGAGGTGCCGTCCTGACTCCTTTCCGCCAGATTGAGGCCGCGCTGGACGAACTCTGGAAGGACTATGCAGATCTGCGCTCTGTACGCGAGGAAAACAAAAAACTGGCAGGAAGGGTGCAGGAACTTGAGGCCCAGGTCCTGACGCACCATGAGGACCTGGCAGAACTGAGGCGGCTGCGCGAATTTCTGAAAATGCCCACGGACGTCTCATGGCATCCGGTTGGGGCAAGAGTCTTGTCCGGACGCCTGAGCCCCAATTCCAGGCTGGAAAGCTTCACCATCAACAGGGGCTACACCAGCGGGGCGGCGCCGGGAACACCTGTAGTCACAAGCAAGGGGCTGCTTGGCCGCGTACAGAGGGCCTCTGCCCACACGGCAACAGTCTTTCTGGTAACAAACCCCTTAAGCCGCATCGCCATTCTGACCCAGAAGACGCGCTCTCCCGGCGTCCTTGCAGGAACCGGATCCAACAAGGCGCTTCAGACGCACTACGTCAGCCGCGACACCAAGGCCGAGGTAGGGGAAATACTGATCACGTCGGGACTGGACGGAAAATTTCCCAAGGGCATACCCATAGCCACCATTACCTCCATTACCCCTTCAAACCACACGGCCTTCATGACAATAGAGGCAGAGCCCCTGGCTGACTTCACCCACGTGGAGGAAGTGCTCCTTCTTGAGCCTACGGGTGCAGAACAGGTGCTCAAGCCTGAGGAAAGGCCGAACTTTGTCGGTCCCCTCCTCCCTGAATTCATAAACAGGGCAACACAGAAAAACAGGCAGAACGGCGAACCCCAGCCAGACGGGATGTAGGAAGATGACACCCATTGCCAACACAGTCTGGTGGATAGCGTTCCTTATAGCCGGCATTATCCTGCAGGCCACGTTCCCGGGCCTGGATGCCCTGATCTTAGGCGTTTTGCTGCTTCTGGAAGAAAAAGACTACCGCAGGCTCGTCTGCTTTGTTCCAGCCGTCATCCTGCTGCAGGACGGCATGGGCACGCAGGCCTTCGGCTCTGCCATGCTGTGCATTGCCCTCTGTGCCCTGATCTACAGGCTTGCCAGCGGCATAGCCAGCGCCTCGCGCATAGGCTTCTACCTTTTTCTTTCCCTTGCCATGGGAGGGGTTCGCATCTTTCTTGACTGGCTTTTTGCCACTCTTGAAGACACGGCTTTCATTCCGGGGCAGCTGGTCCATGAAGGGGCGTCGGAAGCCGTCTACCTCTTCATCGGCTGGGTTGTCCTGCGGCACTTAAGACAGGACTGCATCCAGCAGGGGACGGACGCATGAAATTCAGGCGTACCTACACTCCCGCAGCAAGTCCCCTGATCAGGAAGAAACAGGAGGAATATCAGCCGCCCAAAACAGGCCTCATCCTTCTGCAGTGCCTTATCATCCTGTTTTTTTCGGTTTTTACCCTGCGCTTTTACTACCTGCAGATCCTGCACGGAACTGAATTCAGCATACAGTCCCAGAACAACAGCTGGCGCAATGAATATGTTTCTGCACCCAGGGGGCGCATCCTTGACCTGCACGGGCGCATCCTGGCCGACAATATCACCTCTTTCGGGCTGAGTCTGGTGCCGGACGATGTCAGTGATCTCAATGCAACCCTTGCCCAGATAAGCCTCTGGACCGCCATTCCGCTCAGCAAGATAGAGGAACGCTACAAACAGGAGCGCGTCAAGGCAAAATCCTTTGAGCCTTTGCTGCTTATTTCAGATATCAATTTTGATCTTGTGGCACGCATCGAATCCGAGCTCTGCTACTGGCCGGGACTGGAAATTATCGTGCAGGGCAAGAGGTACTACCCAGAAAAGGACATGTTCGCCCATATTCTGGGCTATGTTTCCGTAGCCAACGACAAGGAGCTGGCAAAGGACAGCGACCTCATTCTGGGCGACAACATAGGCAAGTCCGGGCTGGAACTGACCATGGACAAGCGCCTGCGCGGCAAAAAAGGCGTCAGGGACATAGAGGTGGACTCTTCCGGCCATATGGTCAGCTCTGTCACCCGCACAGATCCGCAGATAGGCGAAGACCTGACCATGTCCATAGACAGGGATCTGCAGGAAGCCTGCTGGCAGGCTCTGGGCGGCAAGGTCGGAAGCATTGTGGTCATGGAGCCTGAAACCGGCAAAATCAGGGCCATGGTCACGGAGCCTGCCTATGACAACAATCTTTTCTCAGGCGGCATTTTGCAAAAGGACTGGGACGAGCTGCGCAACTCTCCCAAGTACCCCCTGCAAAACCGTGCCATCCAGAGCGCCTATCCGCCCGGATCTGTCTGGAAGCTCATCATGGCCGGCTGCTTTCTGGAAAACGGGATATCGCCGCAGGAAACTGTTTTCTGCCCTGGCTACGCAAAGCTTGGCAACCAGATTTTCCGCTGCTGGAAACATTCAGGCCATGGATCGCAAAACCTGGAACAGGCCCTGTTCAATTCCTGCGACGTGTATTTCTACCTGATGGCCGAAAGGCTCGGCATCAACAAGATATCCGCATACACCGCCGCCTGCGGCCTGGGGGCCCAGACAGGCATAGACCTGCCCAACGAACGATCCGGCATTGCCCCATCAAGGGAATGGAAGCAGCACCGCTACAAAAAAAGCTGGACCAGGGGCGACACGTTCAACACCTCAATCGGACAGGGTTACACGCTGGCAACTCCTCTGCAGATTGCCGTCCAGGTTGCAGCCATCCTCAATGGAGGCAAGGTGCTGAAGCCGCTGCTCCTGGAAGATGACACGCCCGAAGTCAGGCACCATGTCCCGGCCAGCAAACAGACCCTGAACCAGATTATCAATGCCATGCGCAAGACAGCCAGTGGCGGCACTGCCCGCGTTGTAGGCCGCAAGGATGCCGACATGGGCGGCAAGACTGGTACGGCACAGGTCGTAAAGCTGGACAAGAACAGGGCCATGAACACCTTGCAGGCCTGGAAGCAGAAGGACCATGCCTGGATTGCCACCTGGGGGCACAAGGAAGACAAAACCTACGTTGTCGTAGTCATGGTTGAGCATGGCGGCGGCGGATCTTCCGTGGCCGGCCCGGTAGCCGCATCGGTCTACAACTATCTTTTCTCCAATCCGCGCTACTACAGGGCTGGCGAGCCGCCTGTCCCCATATATGGTCCGCCCCTGCCGCCGTCCATGGTGCGCGAACGGTCCGTGCAGCAGCTGAGGCTGCCATAATCAGCTATGGAAAAGACAAAACAAGCCCTTCTCAGGCATCTCAACTGGATCCTCCTAGGATGCGCACTGGCCCTGTTTACCGTAGGCGAAATCAACCTCGTCTCTGCCAGCGGCGCCAGGCTGGACGCAGGCTTTGCCCAGGCAGGCTTCTACCAGAGGCAGCTTATATGGGGACTTATCGGCCTTTGCTGCATGACGGCCACCATCTGCTTTGACTACCACAAGCTCATACGCTTCAGCTGGTATCTCTACGGGATAACGCTTTTTCTCCTTATCCTTGTCCCCCTGGTAGGCACCACTGTCTATGGCGCAAAACGCTGGATTTCTGTCGGAGCCTTCAGCATACAGCCTTCGGAGGTGGCCAAATTTGCCCTACTGCTGGCAACTGCAAAATTTCTGAGCACAAAGACAGAATCCCTTGGCTGGAAGGACTTCGGGCTCGTCCTGATTATGGCGGCTCCGCCGCTGGGGCTCATCCTCAAGCAGCCTGACTTAGGATCCGGCCTCATGCTGCTGTTCATCGTCGGCGGCATGGTCCTCTTCCACGGCCTCAAGGCATCCATCCTGAAAGTCTCTGCCCTGGCCCTGCCCTGTCTCGGGGCCTTCATGTGGTTTGTAGGCATGCATGACTACCAGAGGCAGCGCATACTGACCTTCCTTGCGCCTGAGGCCGATCCTCTGGGCAACGGCTACCATATTCTGCAGTCGCGCATAGCCATAGGCTCTGGCCAGCTTTGGGGCAAGGGCTTTGCCAGCGGCACGCAGTCACAGCTGCGCTTTCTTCCTGAAAAGCACTCTGACTTTGCCCTGGCCGTTTTTGGCGAGGAATGGGGCTATGTAGGCTGCGTTGTGCTCATCTGCCTCTTTGTTGTCTTCATGATGTCCATACTGACAACCATCGTCCAGTCCAGAGACCGTTTCGGAACCATGCTCTGCGTGGGCGTCTTCTTCTACTTTTTTGCCGAAATATCCATCAACATGGGCATGGTCGTAGGCCTCATGCCTGTTGTCGGCATCCCCCTGCCCTTTATCAGCTACGGCGGCTCGGCCACCATTGTCAATTTTACCCTTATAGGACTGGTGCTGGGCATATCCATGCGCAGGAAGAAGCTGCATCTGTAGCGGAGAACTCATGCCTGATACAAAAATATCTCATGCCTGGAGAAACGATATTACGGGACTCCGGGCTCTGGCCGTACTGCCGGTCATTATTTTTCACGCCTTTCCCAAGGCAATCCCTGGCGGATTCTTTGGTGTCGATGTTTTCTTCGTCATATCAGGCTATCTCATTTCCGGCATTATCTTCCGCGGACTGCAAAACGGCAGCTTCAGTTACTGCAGCTTCTACGCAAAACGCATCAAGCGTATCCTCCCCAACCTGCTATTAGTACTGTCGTTCTGCATGGTTGCAGGATGGATTTACCTTACGCCTGCCGAATACAAAGACCTGGGCCAGCACGTTTCATCAAGTGCCTTCTTTTCTGAAAACTTCAGGCTCATGAGCGAGACCGGCTACTTTACAGAAGACGCCCTCCGCAAGCCCCTGCTTCACCTGTGGTCACTGGCAATTGAGGAACAATTTTATATTGTTTTCCCAATCATATGTTCGGTGATATGGATGCTTACCCGGTCGCACATGGTCCTGTGGTCTGTAGTCCTTGCCATAACGCTCTGCTCATTTGAAGCCTGCATCCTGCTTCAGGACAAGTCCTTTGCCTTCTATTTTCCCCTTACCCGTTTCTGGGAATTAGGGGCCGGCATCCTGCTTTCATATGTCGAAAATTTCGGCTACCTCAAAACAGATAAAATTCCGGTACAGATACGCCATATTTTGTCTGTTATCGGGGTGTTGAGCATCGTAACCGCAATGATGCTGTACCAAAGCGAATATACCCACCCTGGCTTTATTACTCTCGCACCTGTTTTAGGAGCGGTGTGCGTCATCGCCTCTTCAAGTGACGGCCTCTTCAACAAATATCTCCTGTCGCTCAGGCCTGTAGCCTTCGTTGGCCTGATCAGCTACTCTTTATACCTCTGGCACTGGCCTCTGCTTGCATTTTTGTTCCTGCTCTGGGCTAGCGCTGATATATATATTATAGCAATTAGTTTTATTATTTCATCACTGGTCTATTTTACAATCGAAAACCCTGTACGTCACAGCAAAACGCTCTTCAAAGTTCCTGTTGCCATTATTCTTCTTGTGCTGTTAGCAGCCGCTTTTGGAGCTGGAACATACATATCCAATACCAATGGTGCAGATTTTCGTCCCAAAAGATACAACACAGCAGAGCTTGATGCTGTCCGCAAAGACCATGAATGGAAATACTATGACAAAGCTGCTGTCATTCCTTTTGGAAAACGCAAACTTCCTGCAACATTGAACAACAATGCTAGGCCTGTAGTGTTTTTCTTAGGAGATTCGCATGCCGCCCAGTATTTTTTGCGGGCACAGGTTCTCAGCAAAAAATATAACAAACAGACTGTCTTCTACGGAACAAAGCTATGGAAACGACATCCAGGCGTTCAGGATATGGAAATGTTCCTGAAAGGAGAACGTAAAACGCCCTTCCCGCAGGATGTGATTGACGCAATGTTTGCGGATCCGGAGATAAAGACCATAGCGCTTGCTTTATTATGGTTCAGAGACGTTCGTCATATTGATCGATTTGCTGAATTCGCCTCATATTTCAAGGAACAGCTGAAGCTCCACCCTGAAAAAAAACTATACGTGCTGCTGGATTATCCCCTGACTGAGGGCGCCAACGGGAAACAGGGTGAAACAGATCCCCTTGTCCATATCAACAGGCTACGGCTGAAAGTTGATCACAGGGATTTTACCATCAGCCTGCCCAAAAAAGACATCTGGACACAATGCAACCAGGAGGTAATGAAACGCTTTGGGGATTCAGCGATCTACATTGATCCAACTCCTTATGTCTGGCCTGATGGCAAATGCGATCTTCTACACTGGTATAAGGACGATGACCACCTGCGCCCGTCCGTGCTGAAGGATGAGGGAGTATGGCTGGATGAAATATACAAGTAAGGAGATAACAACAACCGGCCTTAAGACAAATGCAGGGCGGAAAGGCTGTCATAGTCCCTGTTCAGTCTGATCCCATGCCCTCCCAAGTCCCCTTCTGGCAGGCACTTTCAAATCTTGTGATTTTTATCACCTCTTAACGGCGAAAGCGCCTGCCCGCATCTTGCCCAGACAGAAAAAGGCATGTTACGATTAAGCCAAATCCGCAGCAGAAACAACACTACGGAGGCCTTCTGCTGCAAGGAGGAGACTTATGAGTACACCCGGCAAGAGATCCTGGCTGACAATACTATTATGTGGTCTCATCGCGGGTGTGGTACTGGTTGCCCTGTCGGCCTACGCCATGAGAGTGACTGATTCCCGTCCTTTCTGCGCTTCCTGTCATCCCATGCAGGAAGCTGCGGTGACGCACAAGCTCTCATCCCATGCATCCCTGGCCTGCAATGAATGTCATGCTCCGCACAACCTCATGAAAAAACTGCCATTCAAGGCAAAAGAGGGCCTGCGTGACTTCATCGCCAACATGCAGGGAAAAGATGCGCCGTTCCTGCCAAGTATCGAAACACGCGATGTTGTCAATGAAAACTGCAAGTCGTGCCACGTCACAACCAACGAAAACGTGGCCAGCATGGATGCCAAGCCGTACTGCGTAGACTGTCACCGTAACCTGGCTCACATGCGCAGCAAGCCTGTCAGTACAAGGATGGTAGCCAATGAGAACTAACTTTATACACAGCGCACTCGCCGCCATGCTGCTGCTGGGAACACCTGTTATCAGCGGCTGCGATGACGTGAGCACGGAACTGAAGACACCTGTCTACAATACCAAGATTGCTGAGAATGACACACGCATGTCATCCTTTGAGAAAGATTTTCCGCTGCAGTACAAATCGTACATGAAAAATGCCGAAAGCAGCGTCATGACAGAATACAAGGGATCTGTTCCCTTCCACAAAAATGACAATGTCAACGGCCTGCCCACTGGCTTCAAATACGCCCAGCCATATCTGAAGAACCTCTGGCTCGGCTACCCCTTCATGTATGAATACAACGAAGCCCGCGGCCACGTGCATGCCGTAGAGGATTTCGTCAACATAGACCGTATCAACCGCTATGCAGAAAAAGGCGGCCTGCCCTCCACCTGCTGGAACTGCAAGACGCCCAAGCTCATGGAATGGGTCAAAGAATACGGCGACTCTTTCTGGACAAAGGACGTAAATACCTTCCGTTCTCCCGAAAGCATCAATGCAAAGGAAGAGTCCATCAGCTGCTCCACCTGTCATGATCCCAAGTCCATGGAACTGCGCCCGTACTCAGAACCTCTCAAGGACTGGCTCAAGCGCTCCGGCAAGGACTGGAACAAGCTGTCCCGCAATGAAAAGCGTACCCTCGTCTGTGCCCAGTGCCACGTGGAGTACTACTTCACCCACAAGGACAACGGCCCTGCCGGCCGTCCCGTCTTCCCCTGGGACAACGGCATGAATCCTGAGAACATCTACGAATACTACAAGACGCACGGACCGAAGGATGCCAATGGCAACCAGACTCCGTTCTCAGACTGGGTGCATGCAGCCTCCAAGATTCCCATGATCAAGATGCAGCATCCTGAATACGAAATGTTCCAGGATGGTCCTCACGGTGCCGCAGGCGTGTCCTGCGCCGACTGCCATATGCCCTATATGCGCGAGGGCGGCAAGAAGTACTCAAGCCACTGGATGACTTCTCCCATGAAGGATCCCGAGCTGAACGCCTGCCGCCAGTGCCACGCCGACAAGACTGCCGACTACCTGCGCAGCCGCGTGCACTACATTCAGGAAAAGTCCTTTGACCAGCTGCTGAAGGCTCAGGAACGCTCCGTCCTGGCCCACGAGGCTGTCCGTCTTGCCAATGCCTACACAGGCGAAAAGGACGCCAAGTATGACAGTCTCATGACAGAAGCCCGCGAGCTCGTCCGCAAGGGCCAGCTCTTCTGGGATTATGTCTCTGCCGAAAACAGCGTCGGCTTCCACAACCCGGCCAAGACGCTCGACACGCTTATGAAGTCTGCCGAATACAGCAACAAGGCAGTTGACCTGTGCAAGCAGGCCACAAAGTACGGCATTGCTCCCGCTCTTGAAGGCGATGTCAAGGACATCGTCCCGCCCATTCTGGAACACAGCCGCAAGTTGCAGCAGAGCCAGGAACATCTGAATTCCAACCCCTGGCTTAAGCTCCTGCCTGTTCTGCCTCCTGCAGAGAAGGTATGGGACGGCCAGAACAAGGTTTCTGCCAAGTAAGCGTTAAACTCATTCCCTCAATCCCCCCAGAGGCCTCTCTCACTTCTTGTGAGGGAGGCCTTTTTCGTATGCCTGGAAGCTTTATCAGCTGTCCGGAAGTTGCCGTCTTTCAATTGGATGGATTTTTATCTCAGGCAGGCCTGACCTGTATCACCGGACAAATCACCAGTGCTTTTATACTTTTCTGATCTTTTGCATGGAACAACAGTATTGTTCTCAACTAAACTGCTTAAATAAAGTACTTCATTGTGAACAAGTAAATTTTTGTTCACTATTTATTTCCTTTTTTAACTTTGAGAATCAGCAGCTTTCTGGCAAGTTACTACAATTTTTCTTTTTGTTCCACTAAAGAAAAGCTCTCTACTTCGTCACCAAAACTCCGGACCCAGGCGGCGAGTTCAGGCTCGCTTCTGGTGGTGATTTCCAGCAGGACGCCGCCATCATCCTGTTCAAAGAGTTTCTGGGTGTCCGACCAGATACGCTCACGGACGTAGTCAGAAGAACGGCCAGCTCTAAACTTTATTCTGAAAGTCCGGGGCTCATGCCAGGGCAGGCCAAACATTCCCGGATCCCGTTCCGGTATCTCGAAGAGGACAGGTTTTTCTGTAAGGATTACTTCCTGTATGCGGTGGACGGCCAGATTGGTGAGATGGCGCATGGACTTAAAGTCATCAGAGACACTGGCACCGAGGACGTACAGGGCATTGCTCATGCTGACTATACGCCAGGGCGCAAAGCGGTGCTCCCTGGCATCCGCATGGCCGGCAGCCTTGTAGCGGACCAGGCAGATACGCTTTTCATCAACTGCCCTGACAAGCGAATCCAGATGGTCCATGTGGGGAGAGTAGTCGATGCGCCCTTTGCCATAGAAGACACACTGCGGGCACTGAAGTTTTTCCCGCTCGGCATAGGCTGTGTCTGCCATAAGCATCGAAAAATTGAAGATGCTTTCATCGACACGCTGCCTGACCTGTTCAGGAAGATACGGGGCGGCCAGATCCCTGCATATGGAGAGGTAGCGCAGTTCCTCAAAGTCCAGGCCCAGGCGGCTTCTGGAAATAGACCGGATCTGATACCAGCGCCGGTGCCCCTCAATGCCGGTGACGAGACTGACGCCGATGACGCCCTCGATTTCGCCGACCAGCCGGATGACAGTCTGCTTGGAGCAGTTGAGCCATTCACTCAGGTCTGTCTGGTAATGTCTGCGGCCATCCAGCATGAGCCTCTGGAAAAGCCGGAGCAGCTTGTTGCCGCTACTGGCTTCATCCTGTTTCAGCATGACAGGCCTCCCCGGCTGGATGTATGGGCAGCCGCCACAGTGGCATAAAATGTATCTGGTTTGCTCATGGAAAAACTCCTGCTGATCACCTTAGAAAACAACCCTAGGACAAGTATATTCCGAAATATGGAATTCCTCGTCAAGCTGGCAATTTTTCAGAATTTTTCTGTTTTCAGCCACTCATGCGTGCGCTCCTGCTGGGCCTGGCTTAAGATACGGTCCGTCCCGGAACGGTAGCTCCTGCCTGTAGTCTGCTGCCTGTTCCCCTATCTTTTTTGCTTCATTGTAACAATTCCCGTATGTACTAACAGTCTGATTCAGTGTAAGGTAGGTTCATATACCGCAGGACACACGGGAATCTACGCCTGGGGAGAGCATGCCTGCTCGCTGAACCAGGAAGCCCCTGCCGCAAGGCACGGGAGTGTCCGCTTCCAGACAGCAATAAGGAATATCTGTGTTTCTTTTTAAGCAAAAGAATACCAGACTGGCGGCCGTAGCGGCACGATTGCCCTGACCTGGACGCCCTGTATGTTGCAAACCACACAGTTCTTTTTAAAGAGGTACTCTCCCATGGCTAAAGTTCGTGTAGGCATCAATGGTTTTGGTCGTATCGGCAGACAGGTTTTCCGTGCTCTTCATCAGAGCTACCGCGATCAGATTGAGGTAGTCGCCCTCAATGACCTCTACGATGCAAAAACCAATTTCCAGCTGGCCGAATATGACTCCTGCTACGGCCGTGCCAACCTCAATGCCGAAGTTGACGGCCAGGAAGTAAAAGTAGGCGACTGGAACATCCACTGCTTCGCCGAACGTGATCCCAAGAACCTCGACTGGGGCAAGTACGGCGTTGACATCGTTGTTGAAAGCACCGGCCTTTTCCGCGAAGGCGCCAAGGCCCACGTCCATATCGACAACGGTGCCAAAAAAGTCATCATTTCCGCTCCTGCCAAGGGCGAGGACCTCACCCTGGTCATGGGCGTAAACAGCGACCAGTACGATCCCAAGAAGCACCACATCGTTTCCAATGCTTCCTGCACCACCAACTGCCTGGCTCCCCTGGCACTGGTCCTGCACAAAAACTTCGGCATCAAGCTGGGCAACATGGTGACGGTGCACTCCTACACCAATGACCAGCGCATCCTGGACATGGCCCACAAGGATCCCCGCCGTGCCCGCGCCGCTGCCTGCAACATCATTCCCACCAGCACCGGTGCTGCCAAAGCCGTAGCCAAGGTCATTCCCGAACTGGAAGGCCGCTTCTCCGGCTACTCCCTGCGTGTGCCCACTCCCACAGTCTCCGCCGTTGACTTTACCGCAATTGTTGAAAAAGCCACCACAGCCGAAGAAGTCAATGCCGCACTGAAGGAAGCTGAAAAGACCTACCTCAAGGGCATCCTCGGCACCAACGAACTTCCCCTTGTGTCCATGGACTTCAAGGGCGACGCCCGCTCTTCCATCGTCGAGCTGGAATACACTGCCGTCCAGGAAGGCACCCTCATCAAGAGCGTTGCCTGGTACGACAACGAGTGGGGTTATTCCAACCGCGTCTGCGACGTCTGCTGCATGATGGCCAAAGCCGGCCTGTAGTCCTTCTGGACCCAGCCTGATTTAATAAAATAAGAAAGGAAGGCAGCCTGCTGCAAAAGCCGGCTGCCTTCCTCTTTTGTTGTGACGTCTGCCGTTGCCTACGGCTGGATATACATGGCATCGCCGTAGGAAAAGAAGCGGTACCCTTCGGCGACAGCCTCCTGATAAGCCTCAAGGATGCGCTCACGCCCCATAAGGCAGGCCACCAGCATAATGAGCGTCGAGCAGGGCAGATGGAAATTGGTAACAAGCCCGTCTATCACATGCACGGACCTGCCAGGATAGAGGAAAATGCCTGTCTCCCCTTTGAACGGAGCTATTTTGCCCAGGGCGGCATACGCCCCTTCCAGGGCCCTGGCCGACGTTGTGCCCACAGCAATGACAGGACGCCCTTCCTTTTTTGCGGCAAGGACGGCCTCAGCCGTTTCGGCAGGAACTTCTATGCACTCGTTGTGCATATGGTGGTCCCTGATATCGTCGCAACGGACAGGGCTGAAAGTACCGTAGCCCACATAGAGCGTGACCTCGCGCCACTCAATGCCGCGCTTTTCAAGCTGTTCCTTCAGCTCAGGGGTAAAGTGCAGGCCGGCCGTAGGTGCTGCCACGGATCCAGTCTTCTCTTCCCTGGCATAGATGGTCTGGTATCTCTCGCTGTCGTCAGGCCCGGGCTTTCTGCGGATATAAGGCGGCAGGGGAATGGTGCCGGAAGTCTCAAAGACGTGTGCCAGATCCCCTTTCCAGAAAAGAGTCACATCCCAGCGCCCAAAATCGTGCTGTTCCTCAAGCCTCAGTAGCAGATCCTGCCCGAATTCAAGCTGTTCGCCGGCCTTAAGATGGCCGCCGGAGCGCAAAAGGCCCTCGGCACGGGCTGAAAAACGGCCGTCGTTCCCCGCTTCTGCCGCAGCCAGAACAAGCGGCAGCGGAGTCAGCAGCAAAAATTCCACCCTGCCGCCCGTTGAGCGCAGTCCCTGAAGCCTGGCCGGCAGGACGCGGCTGTTATTGGCCACAAGCAAGGCTCCTTTTGGCAAAAGATCCGGCAGATCGCAAAAATGCCTGTGCAGAGGCTTAAGTTCCCCGTGGCGCTGCACAACCATAAGGCGGGATGCGCCGCGCTCCTTTGGCGGCTCCTGAGCTATCTGCTCAGGCGGCAATACATAGTCATAGCTTGAAAGAAGAAAATCTGACTTCTCTGGCATTGGCAAGGCTCCAAATCCTTCCTCTCTCCTGTGCGCATCTTGCCACCTGGAAGAGAGTTGGATATTTTTGTGAATTCAATATTCTTTTAGCGATACCCGATGGAGAAATACGCCATGCATGGTCTGCTTGTCACGCTCCTTATTATGCTCATGACGCTTGGGTGCAGCTGCACAGGTTATGTCAACCCTATAACCGGGACAACCTTTACCGGCGGCGTGCCTGCCACGCAAAGCAGACTGCTTACTATACGGCTGCCAAGCGGCATGGAATGCATCCCCGATCACAGCAAAATTGACGGATCAGACGGACTGGAAATCGTGCGCGGCGATGCCAGCCCCGCCCTGTGCGCCCAGGTTATAACCACCGGCATGCAGGATCAGGGATGGCGCCTGCGCCTTGCAACAGTTGCCGGCCTGCGCGCCTGCTATGCCTATGAAAATGGCGGCAGGACTGCCGTCATCACCATAGAGCCGCAGACAGGCACAAGCCTCACACTGGTCACCATTGCCACAAGCTCAGGCACGCCTTCCGGAACGCCTCTGCCTGTTGCCCCTGCAAGCAAAAATCCCTTTGATTTCAGCTCAGGCAGCAGCAATAACAACAGCGATGATTCAGGATCCTCCGGCTCCCTCTCCACGGCCCCTGTCTCAACAGCACCGGAATCAGGCAGCGGGCACATTGAAGGCAGGGACATCTAGCATGGACGCCACGGATCTCCTCAGGGGACTGACACGCCTGCACAATGCAAGGCTGCATCTAGGCGTTGCCGGCTCTATTGCCTGCTACAAGTCGTGCGATCTTTTGCGGCACCTTCTGGCCATGGGCATACACGTTTCGGCAACGCTTACCCCGGGAGCCAGGCAGTTTGTCAGCCCGCTGCTTTTTTCAGCCCTTGGCGCCATGCCGGTCTATACAGAACTTTTTGCCGACACAGAGCCCTTTGCACACCTTGAGCCTGGGCAGAACTGCCAGGCCCTGCTTGTCTGCCCGGCATCCGCTTCCCTTATGGCACGCATGGCACAGGGCCAGGCATCCGACATGCTGTCGGCGCAAATCCTGGCCTTTCCGGGGCCGGTCGCCATAGCGCCTGCCATGAACACAAACATGTGGCAGAACATGGCGACCCGGGACAATGCGGCAGTCCTTGAGAGGCGCAATGTAACAATTATCCAGCCTGACGCCGGCGAGCTTGCCTGCGGGACGCAGGGACAGGGCAGGCTTGCTGCCATGCCGGAACTTCTCCCTCATGCGCTGAAACTCCTCTCAGAGCAGGACATGGCAAAGGAAACCGTCCTTGTGACCATGGGTCCCACAAGAGAGCCCTGGGACGGCGTCCGCTTCTGGTCCAATCCCTCCACCGGCATCATGGGCGCCTCTCTGGCGCTCTGTTCCTGGATCAGGGGAGCCCGTGTCCATGCCATAGCTGGTCCTGGCATAACAAAGGCACTGCTGCCTCCTCTTCCGGGGCTTGAGCTGCACAGCGTGACAACAGCAGGCGAGATGTATGAGGCAACTGCCTCTCTCTGGGATTCAGCGAGCCTGGGCTTTTTCTCTGCGGCTGTTGCCGACTTCTCCCCTGTCCCGTATGGCAGGGAAAAATTCAAGAAAGCAGGCAGTCCGGACGGCTTTACCGTGGCCTTCACCCCCAACAAGGATATTTTGAAGGCCATGTCCTCAAGACGCCGGGAAGGACAGAAGCTGCTGGGCTTTGCCGCCGAAACGGCCCCTGACATGCAGGCGCTGATGGAACTTGCCAGAATCAAGCGGGCAGGCAAAGGCATTGACGTCCTTGCTGCCAACATGGTCAATACCAGGGATACGGGTTTTGGCGCGGCTACAAATGCCATGGCCGTGACTGACAAAAACGGACGGGAGGAAATCTGGCCTCTCATGAGCAAGGCCGACGTGGCCTGGGATTTATGCACATGGCTTTTGCACTGCTGACACCGCATGCCAGGCAGCTGAAGGCATTAGGGCTGAAATTTCTGGTTACGCCGGAAGAATGCCCCTTGTCGCCCTGCGCAGTGCGCAAGGACCAGCCAGCAACAGCTCGTCCTGCGGCCAGACCGGCTGCGCCGCCTGCCCCGGGGACCAGCTATACGCCTCCACCGCGCCCTGCCTCCTGGAACAGAAACGCACAGTCCGGACAAAACGCCAGGCAGGGACAGGTCCGGCCCCATGGCCAGATCCAGGGACAAATACAGGAGCAGGTCCGTGCAGGCTCCTATGCTGCAGCACCTGCCGGCAATGCTGCTGCAGCTGATATTGTCTGGCCTGAAGACTGGCAAAAACTGCTTGCCAGGACAAAGCCCGGCCGCTTTGCCTGGACCTACACAGATCTGGGCTATGACCTCTCTGGCTATGCAAGCCCTGAGCGGCGTAAATACCTGCAGGAGCTTCTGGCCTTTATGCGCCTGCCCAAGGGAAGCAGCACCTTCTGGCCAGTCGGACTCCCCAAAAAAGGGAGCGACGGCAGCATCACGCTCGACATCCGTCCCGACTTGTTCTGGGCCGGCATAGATAAGCTTGGCATACGCTATATTATCTTTCTTGACAGCGGGTCTGCCGCAAAGACAGGCTGTGCCAATATCCGGAACAGCCATGGATGCGTTGTCCTGACTGTGCAGGACATAAACAGCTTTGCCGATGCCCAGAAAATGGAGACGGCAAAAAACTTTATAAGAAGCTGGATCTGGAATTTGCCTGGCGCATAGCCACCTGCAAGGACTTCTTGCCCTGGCAGTGCCTCTGCAAAACGTACAAGCCCCAAACGGACCTTCCCAAACTGACTTCCAAAACCTGACCTATGTTTGCACTTCTCTTTATGTTTGCAGGAATAGCCCTGGGGTATCTTCTGCGCGAGACCAGGACTGCCGCCTTTTTCTGCCGCCTTGTCATGCCCTGCATCCTGGCGCTTTTATTCTGCATGGGCGCCCTTATCGGCAACAACAGGGCCATCATGGACAACCTGGATACGCTGGGCCTGCAGGGACTCATTCTGGCCGTTTGTGCCATGATAGGCAGCAGTATTGTGGTAACCATTATTGTACGCCTCTTTTTTAAGGACAATAAGGCTGACCGTTATCCCCGCAGCATAGCAGTTCCGTCAGAAGGCACAAAGCCCGGGGAAAAGGCATGAAAACAAGCCTTGTCATCCTTTTCTTTTTTGTTCTGGGCATCCTGGGCGCATGGGGCGGCATTCTGCCGCCTGATCTCATTACCGACGATGTCACGGTATATCTTCTCTATACCCTCATGACCTGCGTAGGGATATCCTTAGGATGCGACTCGCGCCTGAGGGAAATTCTTTCCACGCTCAAGCCCAAAAATCTGTTGCTGCCCCTTGGCACCACCATCGGAACATTCCTGGCGTCGGCCCTTGTCTCCTTTGTCATTGCCCGTCCTTTAGGCCATACTCTTGCCTGCGGCGCAGGCTTTGCCTACTACTCCCTTTCATCCATCCTCATCAGCCAGAATCTGGGCAGCGAGCTTGGCACAGTGGCCCTTATTGCAAACGTCATAAGGGAGTCCTTAACACTGCTTCTGGTCCCTCTGGCAGCAAAATTCCTGCCGCCTGCGGCCGTTATTTCCCTTGGCGGGGCCACTACCATGGACACGACCCTGCCGATCCTTGTCCGCACACTCGGCATGGAGTGGACCTTTGTAGCCGTCCTGCACGCCGTTATTCTCGATTTCAGCGTCCCGTTCTGGGTCACGTTTTTCTGTTCCTTCTAAAGGAAACCTGTCTTCTTACCTGAACCATTTGTCCGGGGAGGCCCTATGCCGTCGCGATTCCGTTCCCAGAAAAAAGAACTGCAAGAAACCCTTCTGCAATCACCTGCATGGCGTGATTCCCTGGAATCCGTTGTCCAGAGCGGCACTGCCGCTGTCGGCCCGCTTATGGGCTTTCTTACCTGCGACACTGTCGCAAGGCTCAGGGCAGCCATTGCCTTAGGCTATGTCACTGAGGCTCTCTTTGCCAGACAGCCTGAGACTGCACGCGATGTGGTGCGCCGCTTAAACTGGCGCCTTTCAGAGGAGTCGGGCAACATAGGCTGGGGTGTTCCCGAGGCCTTTGGCGAGATACTTTCCCGCACGCCAAAGCTCGCAAAGGAGTTCTACAAAATTTTCCTCTCCACCCTGCTGGATCTGGGCTTTGACGACAACTATGTTGACAACGACTGCCTGCGCCGCTCCTGCTACTTTGCCATAGGACGTTTTGTCAGGGCGTGTCCTGAGTATGCCAAGGATGCAAGGCCTCTTTTGCGCCGCGGGCTTGATGACACGGATCTGCCCTGCCGCGGCTATGCAGCCTGGGCTCTCAGCATGCTTTCCCCTGACTTAAACGACATGCCTGCCCTGCGCCGCCTGGCAGAATCAGAGACTAATGTCTTGTGCGAGCTCACGGACGGCGACAGCCTTGAATGCCTCTCCCCTGAGCAGATTGCGGCAGACTGCATACGCGGCATACGCCATATGGACCGCAAGGAACAGGCAGGAAGATAGTGATGTCTGTCCAGGCGTAAGCTTACACCGCCTGAATGCACCAAGCCCTGTACGCAGCCTTCTGCGTACAGGGCTTGTGGTATTATGATCTGCCGGCCGTAACCAGAATTCCCTTATCGCACACTCCCGCAGGCCGCACTTCAATATAGTCCCTGTGTCCTGCGTCTGGATCCAGCTGAGCCAGCTCACCAGAGGCAAGGTAGCATGGCGCATAGTATTCATTGACGCCATGGACATAGCCTGGAAGCACGTTCCCTTCCGTTGTATCCAGCACCAGCCTGTATGACGAACCAAGGGCCTGGCTTTCCCTGAAGGCTTTTGCCTTGTCAGCCACGCAGGCCCTGACAGCAGCCGCCCTGGCCTGCTTTTCTTTTTTGGGGACCTGGTCTGTAAAAGAAGCGGCCGGAGTGCCCGGACGCCTGGAATAAGGGAAGACGTGGGCATAGGTGAAGGGCGTTTCTTCAACAAAGCGCAAAAGCTCGTCCACATCCCGCTGCGTCTCACCCGGAAAACCGACCAGGATATCGGCGCCAAGCCCCATGACAGGCCAGGCCGAGGACAGGCGGGCAACCGCCTCTGTCAGGGTTGCGGCACTGTAGTGCCCCCTGCCCATGCGTTTAAGCACATTTTGGCTTGCGTGCTGCAGGGAGATATGCAGGTGCGGGGCAACCAGGGATGACCTGGCCAGCAAAGAACATGCCCTCTCGTCAAGCTGCGAAGGCTCAAGGGAAGAGATGCGCAGCCTGCGCCGCCCCGCAAAGTCTGATCCAAGCTCGTCTTCAAGCCTTGCCAGAAGATCCCAGAACGTCCCGAACTCGGGATGATCACGGCCATACTGGCCGAGATTGACGCCTGATATCATAATTTCGGCGTGGTTTTCCCACAGCCTGCGGGCCTCCTCTGCCACCTCAAGGGGAGAACGGCTTACATGCGGCCCCCTGGTCTGCGGCACGATGCAGTAGGTGCATCTGTGGGAACAGCCATCCTGAACTTTAAGGACCGGCCTTGAGCGCTTGTACTGCTCAATGTGCATGGCAGGCCAGGCACGGCTCAAAAGCTCCTTGCGACGCATGGCCTGGGGCGTGCCTGAGACTTCGCAAGCAGAAGCCGTACCGCCCAAAGAGGCAGCAAGAAGCTGTTCCAGCACGTCAGGACGGGTCAGTTCGTGCTTGTTCTCCTGCACGACAATGTTGTCGGCCTCAGGCCTCGGTGCATTGCGCCTTGGCACAAAGCCGGCCACAAGGCGTGCGGCACAGCCGGTAAGCACAAGCAGACTCTCGGGAGCCTCGCGGCGCAGGCGTATGAGGGCATTGCGTGCATCACGCTCGGCACGGCCTGTAATGGCACAGCTGTTAATCAGGATGAGGCCGGCTTCTGCGGGATCGTCTGTTTCTAGTCCGCCGGCTTTTGCCCATGCCTCACGTATGGCCTCGGTCTCATACTGGTTGACCTTGCAGCCAAAGGTCACGCAAAAAAAAGTCCAGGGACGCAGCAAGGCCCCCTGCAAACGAGTATCGTTCATGCCCATGCCTTAAGATTGTTGAGAGCGTCACCGTAAAAAACGGAAAGCACCTGGCTGGATGCCAGGACAGGTTTATATTGCAGCTTCAAGCAGCAGGTTGTCCCTGTGGATAACCTCGGGATACTGGGCATCTCCCAGTATGGCGGCCACTTCTATGCGCTTGAGCCCCTTGATGCGTTCTATGTCGGCTGACTTGTAGTTGGAGACACCCACACCAAGGCTTTTGCCCTTATGCACGACCCTGATGAGATCGCCTTTCTTAAACGTCCCCTTGACGCTCAAAATGCCGCCAGGCAGGAGGCTTTTGCCGTTTTTAAGCAGAGCCTCGGCACAGCCGTCGTCCACCTCTACCATGCCGACAGGGGCAGAACGGTAGGCAAGCCAGAACTTGCGGCTGGATATGGCATGCTTTCCAGGCCTCACCCATGTGCCAGCATCCTCGCCGTCAAAGGCCCTCAGCAGGACATCCGGCTCCCTTCCGGGCAGGATAAGCGTAGGAATGCCCCTCTGGGCTGCACGTCTCGCAGAAAGCAGCTTGGAATACATGCCGCCTGTGCCGACAGTGGTCTTGCCACCGCACATTTCATCGAGATTAAGCGCAGCCACATTCTCGACAACAGGCAGGATTTCAGGCTTTTCACCTTCCCTGGGAGGCCTTGCATAGACGCCTGGCGCAGAGGTCAGGTTTATCAGGAGATCTGCGCCCACAAGCGTGACCATAAGGCTTGCCAGGGCATCGTTGTCACCGAACTTAAGGCCTTCCGTAGACACAGTGTCATTTTCATTGACGATGGGCACAACGCCCCAGTCAAAGAGGTTGCTGAAGGTATTTCTGGCATTCAGAAGGCGCTGGCGGACCCTGAAGTCATCCTGTGTCAGCAGGACCTGGGCAGTATTCAGACCAAACTTCTGAAAGGCGTCATCCCAGGCGCGCATGAGGCTGCCCTGCCCCACAGCGGCAGCGCCCTGCCGGGAGGCAAGATCCTTGGCAGGCGTAATGTCCGAGCGGGAAAGCACGCTGCGTCCTGCCGCAACTGCGCCTGAACTGACCAGGAGAATCTTACGCACTGACTCGCTCTTCGTGAGCAGTATTGTCATCTGATAGGCCAGAGAATCAAGGATTTCGCTGTCCAGGCCGTCCGGTCCCGTAAGTACGGCACTGCCCATCTTGATAACAAGGCACCTGGCCTCCGCCAGTACCTTTTCCCGCTCCTGCTTCCAGTCAGACATATATGCTTCCTCCGCCTGCGGCCCTGCTAATGCTAAAAGCTGTTTTTGCTACCTGTCTTCGTACACCCAGATGCACTCCGGCTCGTCTCCGTCATCCTCTGCATCCTGGACAGGTTTTTCCTCTGTATTTTCAACAGGGCGCAGGCGGATAAGAGGTGCATGCAGCTCGACATTCCTGAGCATGCGCCACAGCTCCTCGACAAGCTCCGGCAGTCCTTCGCCTGTGAGTGCTGAAATGAAGTATATTTTCTTCCCTGCGGCAGCGGCCTTTTCCTTCAGCTCTTCCAGGCGTTCGGGGGAAAGCAGGTCAATCTTGTTGATCACGCGCAGCTGCGGATGATCTGCCAGTTCCTCGTCAAAGCTTGCCAGCTCCTGGTCTATGAGCTCAAAGCCGGCCCAGGGATTGTCGCCGTCCACGTCCTCGGCGCTCAGGATATGAAGCAGGAAGCGCGTGCGCTCCACATGCTTCAGGAAACGCATGCCAAGTCCCTGCCCCTGGCTGGCACCTTCGATGAGGCCCGGAATGTCGGCAATCACAAGCCTCTTGCCGGGATCGTATTCGTCGATAAGGACGCCCAGGTTGGGCACAAGCGTGGTAAAGGGATAGGGCGCAATCTTGGGCCTTGCAGCAGAAACCTTTGAAAGGAAGGTGGACTTGCCGGCATTGGGCAGGCCAAGAAGGCCCACGTCTGCCAGGAGCTTGAGCTCAAGGCGCAGGTTCTTTGCCTCTCCTGGCTGGCCAGGCTGGGCAAAGCGCGGAGCCCTGGTTGTGGAGCTCTTGAAATGCAAATTGCCCTTGCCGCCCATGCCGCCCCTGGCAATGACGACTTCCTGATCAGCCTCGGCCAGATCTGCCAGAAGCCTCTCCTCGCCATCCTCTTCCAGGAAGATGAGCGTCCCCACAGGGAGGTGCAGTACCAGATCGTCGCCCTTGCGGCCGTACATCTGCCGTCCCATGCCGTGCTGGCCGTTCTGGGCAGCATAATGCCTTTTCAGGCGAAAATCATACAGCGTGAGCAGGCGGCCGTCGGCACGCAGGATAACGGACCCGCCGTCGCCACCGTCGCCACCGTCAGGACCTCCCTTGGGGATAAACTTCTCCCTTCTGAAATGCACGCTGCCATTGCCGCCGT
>CAVLCT010000004.1:0-60735 GCA_963661665.1 Bulleidia sp.
CTTTATACTATGGTGGAAAATTGGCTACAATGAGGTCATAGGATGCTTACCTTTTATCTGCAACAATACTACATATGCGACTATATATTAAAAACAGCTTTTTTTTGGCCCAGGCAGCAGGATATGTCAACAGAGAATCAAAAAAGGACCTGCCATCCCCTTGCTGCAAGGCATGCATGCCATTTGCAAAGGGACGGAAGGCCCAAATCCTTTTCCCCTGTTTTCAGGAAACAGTTTGTTCAGCATATATGGAGAACCTGCCTGAGGCAGGACGCCGGCAGGTTCTCCATAAATAGTTTGTGGTTCTACACCTGGCAGCCCATCTCATAGGCTTCCTTCATGACAGGCTTGTGCTCAACTTCCCCAGGACCCGTGACGCCCTTGCCATAGATGACGCCGCGCTCGACAGATCCTTCTAGACAGGTGGCAAGGCCGCGAAGGCACTCAAGCGTGCAGTCCATGACAGTATCGCTGTCCTCGGCAGAGGTCATGATGTAGTAGAATTCCTTGTCTTTGATGGTCAGCCACTGGGCTACGGTGCGATCGATAAGTGTCTTCATCTGTGCGCTGACTGAATAGAAGTAGACGGGGCTTGCCATAACCAGCACGTCGGACGCATTCATCTTGTCAAGGATTTCAGCCATGTCGTCCTTAATAATGCAGACGCCATTGCTCTTCTGGCAGTGATAGCAGGCCCTGCAAAAGCCGATCTTCTTTTCACCAAGATAGATTGTTTCCACCTGATGTCCGCTTTCCTCTGCCCCACTGGCAAAGGAACGGCACAAAGCAGCTGAATTGCCGTTTTTGCGGGGACTGCCCGCCAGAATAAGAACACGCTTGCCCATTGCTTTCTCCTTCCTGTACGGCTCTCTTCAAAAGCGTACAGGCTACAAATAATATATACTGTGACACGCGCGGCCATTGCCACGCACAAAGCTATGCCTCACTGAGCCTGCTTTCTCTTTTCAAGGACAATCTTAAGGCTTTTTGCGGCAAGTTCTGCTTCCGCTGTCCCGACCTTGTCCTTAAGAACGGCGACAAAGGCCTGCAGCTGTTCCCCGCTCCACCCCACGACAAGACAGCAGTTCAGGTGGGAGACAAGCTGCGGTTCTGCCGGAAGGCTTGCCAGGGCAGATACAGTAGCCAGCTCCCGTTCCTTAAAGGTGAGCACATCGCGGCTGAAGATGTCGCCAAACAAATGCTCCTTCAAAAAGGTGTCGATGACAGGCGCAAATTCATAGAGCCTGCCCGCAGCCGGCCTTCCAAGCACGGCAGTCTGGTTTTGCGTCCCGATTTTGCGCATATCTGCCTTGTCAGGCAAAGGAGTGGCATCGCGCCCGATTTCATCGGCAATGCCCTTTGCTTTACGTTCATCAAGCAGGGCCAGGAACGTGTTCAATGCTGTCAGGCTGCGGGGAAAGCCTGTGTACGCATACATCTGCACCAGGACTTCCTTTATTTCATTGACAGTCATGCCGTTCTGCAAGCCCTCGGCAAGAGCTTCTTTCAGCTTTTCCGTATCACCCTTGGCAGTATATGCCGCTATGGGAATTATGCTCTGCTCCTTTTTGTCCAGTGCCGCTGCGGACTGGCCGGCAAGGGCCATTACAGGACACAGCAAAACGGCCAGGCAGCACAGTGCCCAAATGCCTTTGCAGAATCTGTACATCATGTGCATTCTCCTCTTTTGCCCGCCACAAAAAGCTTCAGCAGGCTTTTCGTACATAAGGTCATTGCACAATACGGATTCCTGTACCCTGAATACAGGGACAATCTTGCCTTTTATTTGCCTGTTTCTCTCACTAGCCGTCTTTTGTGCAGGCATATACTCCTGCATGCGGCTTCTCCCGTCACTGAAATGTTTTTGCATCGCAGGACAAGGCACAGTCATCCTGCCAGAATACCTGCCTGACACTTCTGTAACTGACCAATCCTTCCAGCTACCGTAAAAGACCGGCTACCAGTTCTGCGAATTTGCAGGCCTGCTCATATTTGTTCCAGATCTCTTCAAAGGTATCGTTAATCTGCACTTCAATATAGTTCTGATGAACCAGCCTGTTTCTTTCCCGTCCGACGGACATAAAGGCGGCTTCTGCTTCTGCAAGTCCTCTTGTTTCTATTTCCCTGCGCGCCCGCTGCTTAAAGTCCTCTCCAAATAGCCCGAAGAACTGATTTGCATTATTCCCTTCCCAGTTAAAAAAGGTATGGTACTGGCGCTTTATGGCCTTATTGTCCACAAATGCCACGAGTTCTGCTGTCTGACGGGATTTTGTATGTACATAATCATGAATGCTTTTTGTTATAACTGACTCCAAAAAACTTGCCGCTGACAGCAGCAATGATTTTTTATAGGTGCTGTCAATATACATTTCAAATGACAGCTGATTATTTTGCCTGCAAAACTCAATCAGAGCAGAATACTCTTCCTTCAGAGACTGTATCTTTTTGCTATGCATAAAGCTGTCTCCGGTTATTTATTGCAGATATTCCTGTGCTTTTTCAATTCTCTTGGCAACATTTTTAGTGTGGGAGGTGCTGTGTGTAACAGACTCTGCAAATTCAGGGTCTGCCTTGAGCCTGCTGATGCTTTCCTGCTGCAATTTTCCTGTTATCAAAGTCCTGCCCTTAAAGCACCTGCCTGCAGCAACAGTAAAGACAGAATCGAAGAGAGCGGCATTCAGTTCGCCCTTTTTTGTCGTAAAAAGTTCTCTTGGGAGATCTCTGCATGCTTCCAGGAAGGATGTAAAAAGATTGTATAAGTATGAAACATCATCTGACGAGTACTTCATTGCTTCCCTGGCATATCTGTTAAGAAAGGCATTCATCGACCCGTTATATCTTTCACCATCGCAAAGAAGCGCAAAAGATCGCAGAATTAAATCTGTGTCTTTGAACTTGCAGTCTTCAGGCTTTCCAAAGAGAGCTCGCCAGATACTGTTCTGATTAAGCCTGCATATCATTCTGTAGAAGTCAGAGTAATACAGACAGGCCCTGATTTCCTGGTTAGTCAGATTAACGCCGCCGGTATTCAGCCTGCTGAATATCTCAAACACGGAGCGATCATCCCCGTCGGGATCATTCTGACGAATTGCCATGCAGCGGATGGTCATGTACTCGAATGAGTCATACAGGCCAAGCGTGCTGTATTTTAGCCCTTCCAAAGGATTTTTCCCACCGTCCTCTGTCTTGGGAAACTGCAGCTTAAAATCCTGAAAATAGGCATCATCAGCCAATACAGCATCGGGAATGCCGTTATTGGCATCAAATATTTTTCTCAGTTCGGTGCGCTTTTCTGAGAGCGGAAACCTCTGCTTCATAAAGTAGTACACAGACAGCAGGCGCTGTTGCCCGTCTACCACCAAAAACCTGTTGAGCGCCCTTTGGTACAAAAAGACCTGCGGCACTGGCAGCCCCAGTATCAGCGACTCGATAAAACGCGAGGCACGCTTTCTGTCCCAGACGTAGTTGCGCTGGAATACAGGCATTGAGATGGCACCAGAATTGATCAGGCTGAAGATAGTGGTAATGTTAAAATCGTTGGGAATGACACTGACATTATACGACATGGCTGCATTCTCGCTGAATTTCTTGCACTGGTGGCTGGTGCTCATAAATACCTTCCCCGGCTACCCCGGACTCCCTCCACGGATACGCTCCTAGGATACTCTCCCGGGGTACCCTCCCTGAAAAGACATTCCTGCCTTGCGCCCGCAAAAACAGGATGATCCTTTGTCAGCATATCTTTTTTCAGGGCCTGCTGACAAATTCAAAATCATAGCATTTTTTGACATAGCATTATATCAAACATATTAATATCCCCAGAGGACACCTTCAGCCGTCAGAAAGCCTCCCTGCCAGACGCAAAACGGGAACAGTCCCTTTTGAGAACTGTCCCCGTTTTGTACAATAAAGCCTGCTTTAAGGCTGGCTATAACCTGCTACATGGTAAAGCGCGGATCCTTGGCTGTTTCCTCGCGCACATACTTGAACAGCATGGGGCTTAAGAGCAGGATGCCTACCAGGTTCGGGAAGGCCATCAGGGCATTGGAGGTATCTGCCACAAGCCAGACCAAATCCAGAGTCAGCACAGCGCCGGAGCACATGATGACAGAGTAGATGACGCGGTAGGGCATGGAGCTTTTGTCGCCAAACAGATAGATGGCACAGCGCTCACCGTACACGCACCAGCCCATGATGGTGGTAAAGGCAAACAGGGCCAGGCAAGAGGTAACGCCCCATGCACCTGCCTTGCCAAGCTGGGAGGAGAATGCGGCCGTTGAGAGCCTTGCGCCGTCAAGGCCGGAGCTCCAGAGAGCATCACCCGCCGCAACATTGGGATTGCCGAGCTGGGCGGCAAGATCAGCCGGAACAGTGGCAATAAGAATGACTATGCCGGTCATGGTGCAGATGATCATGGTATTGATGAAAACATCCAGCATGCCTATGGAAGCCTGCACCAGGGGGCTTTCTGCGGTAGAGGCCGCGTGGGCCATGGGAGCCGTGCCAAGGCCGGCCTCATTGGCAAAGATACCGCGGGCAACGCCCATGCGGATGGCCAGCATGATGGATCCGCCCGCAAAGCCGCCCTGGGCTGCGGTGGGCGTAAAGGCGTCTGTCAGGATCCACATGAAGACGTCAGGAAGCCTGCCTATGTTCAGGAGAATGATAGTCACGCAGAGCAGCACATAGAGGCCTGCCATAAAGGGAACAAGGCGGCCTGCCACGTAGCCTATGCGCTTCACGCCGCCGATAAGGATGGTAAAGGCCAGGACAAGGAGGACAGCGCAGGTAATCCACCTGCTGACGCCAAAGGTATCGTTCATGCAGGCTGCAATGGCATTGGACTGCACCATGCCGCCGACACCCAGGCAGGCAACAGAGGCGCATATGGCAAACATGGTTCCAAGCCAGTGCCACTTTTTGCTCAGGCCGTTCTTGATGAAGTACATGCAGCCGCCGACCCAGTTGCCGGCAGGCGTCTTTTCACGGTATTTGACGGCCAGCATGATTTCGCAGAACTTGGTCATCATGCCCACAAGGGCCGTGATCCACATCCAGAACAGGGCTCCGGGGCCGCCTAAGGCAATGGCCGTAGCCACACCGACGATATTGCCGGTGCCTACGTCTGCGGCAATGGCGGTCATAAGTGCGTTCCAGGGAGAGATTTCACCGTGCTGGGACTGGTCCTGCCTTCCGTTCCACAGGCACTTGTAGGCATTTATCCAGTTGCGGAAAGGATAAAACTTAAGCCCGATATTAAGGTAAATTCCTGTACCCACCAGGAGGACCAGCATTATGGGGCCCCACACGATATTGTTCAGCGGGGTCAGAATGCTGATAAAATACTGTTCCATTACTCTCTCCCGAACGCAAAACACAACAAAATACCGCCATGCCCTGCAAAAGAGAGGGCAACGGTACAACAATGAGGACGCTCCTGATATGTGAGCGCCGCGAAAAAAAGAACTATCACATAGTAGGATATATTGTATAGCCTTTCTGAAAAATCCGCCTTCCCTTCATCGTGTACCCTGCTTTTTGCGTTCCGCCTGACCTTTGGGCAAAAAAAAGCCCCTGTTCCAGGACAGTGGATGGAACAGGGGATGGCTGCAAAATAGAGGGATGCCCTACAGCGCAATAAAACCAAGGGCAGAGGCAAGCAGTATGAGGCATATGCCCGCTCCGCACAGGGCATATGCCCTGCGGTTGCGCAATGACAGGACGGCGCCTATGGTTGCCAGGGCAAAAAGCAGGGGCCAGTCCAGCACTGTCAGCACGGGATAGGTGCCCATAAAGAGGAGCGAGCTCACCACAAAGCAGATGACGGCATAACAGGAGATATAGAGGAGGAAATGCCAGCCAATGCGTCCTGCAAGGCCGTAGAGGCAGAGCCTCTCAGGCGTGACCGAGACATTTTCATCCTGTACGTCAGGCACAAGTTCCAGCAGGCGGTTGCACCTGATGCGGTAGCGCATCTCGGCATAGGCGCCAAGATAGCCTGCCATCATGCACAAAACCAGTGGCAGAAGCAGGACGCCGGGCCTTGTCCAGGTGAGCTGCGAGCATATGGGAAAGAGCAAAAGGAAAGTCAGCCCGCTGAAAGGCTGGATGATATTCCCCATGGCGACGGAATCCAGCCACAAAAGTTCTACAGTTATGCCAAGCGGTATGGCCAGATCCCAGAGACCGGTTGCCCAGCCTGCCAGCAGGCTCAGGGCTAGCGGGCGTTCAACAAGCCCTATAATAAAGGAAAAGCGGACTATCCCTGTGAGGACAAAAAAAAACAGCAGGGCAGTCCTGCCAGGAACAGCTCAGAAAAGGTATACATCGGGAGCACTCACTGCTTCTGAGGGGACAGCTCTGAAATCCAGTTCCGTCTGCTGCGTCTTATGCATATGGCGCAGCCTGTCAATGTCATCGTCTGACAGGGCCACGTGCGGATAGATCTGGTGGCAGCCTTCGGAATAATGGATATTGCCTATATTGAGCACAGGTATGGGCACGCCTTTGTCAGCCGCCTCCTCTGCGTCGCGGCAGTTCTCAAAGAGGACAAAGCTGTCTTCCCCTGCTTTTCCAAGCGCATGGGGCAAATCAGTCACCGTCACGAAAGACACGTCTATATGGCGTGACACGGCCAGCATCATAATCTGCTGGCGCATGCTGTCATGGGCCAGCTTGTCATTGACGACTATAAGATGGCTGGCGCCGGTATACGGCAGCCATCCCTCAATGACCTGACCATGAATCAGCCTGTTATCAACCCGAAACCACATACAAAAACTCTGACTACAGGCTGCGCCTAAGCATTGCGGTTCTTCAGCATGGTGCCGGGAACAACTATGCCCTTGATGCCGGCATCGCTTGCCGCGTCTGCCAGCTCCTTGAGCGGCGTTGTCCTTGAGGAGAACACTTTCAGGACCATGGGAAGATTGACGCCTGTCACCACTTCCACATTGTGCGTAGCAAGCAGGGACAAGGCCAGGTTGGTGGGCGTTCCGCCAAACATGTCTGTCAGGATGAGGACGCCAGCCCCCTTGTCAAGACGCTGGGCAGCATCCTTCAGGCGGCGCACAATCTCAGGCACTTCCTGCCCTATGTCCACGCTGATGGAGGAGCAGTCGCTTAAAGGCCCAAGAATAAACTCGGCCGTTTTCAGCAGGGCTGAACCGTAGTCAGCGTGCGAAACCACGATAATGCCCACTTCCGTGGGACCGGCAACCGTCTCCTGAGACTCTTGAGCCATGACGCAAATCCCCCCTGTCGAAAAGTGCCAGTGTCTTATGTTACAAGTAGTGGAAAAGTAGCCTGTATCAGCAGGAATGGCAATAATGCCGCCTGCTCTTTTTTGCCCTGCACATGCCTTTTACTCCCCTGCGCCTGCAGGATGGGGCAGGAAAAGGAGCAGGGCTTAGCGCCTACCCGAGTTCCAGATGGCGGTGTTCCACGGCTGTCGGATAGCCTGCCTGCTTCAAGGCGCGGCCTATAGCCTCTGCCACGGCAACGGAGCGGTGATGACCGCCTGTGCAGCCGAAGGCAATGGTCAGCCTGTAGCGCCCTTCTGCTTCCATGAGCGGCAGGATAAAAAAGAGCAGGTCCTGCAGCTTGCCCAGAAATTCCCTGGCCTTGGGCGTGGCAAAGACATAGTCTGCCACATCCTGTTCCAGGCCGCTCTTGTTCTTGAGCTCGCTCACAAAATAGGGATTGGGCAGAAAGCGCAGGTCAAAGACGTAGTCCACATCCTTGGGCAGGCCGTGCTTGAAGCCAAAGGACAGCACAAAGACCCTGAGAGAGCGCATGCCCACCTGCCCGTTTCTGAAACGCTTTTGCAGGACGCGGCGCAGGTCATGGATGGAGCAGCGCGTCGTGTTGATGACCATGTCGGCCATGCTGCGCAGGCAGGCCAGGCGCTTGCGCTCCATCAGTACTGCCGCCTCAAGCCCTATGCCCTCATGCTCCAAGGGATGGGGCCTCCTGGTGGTGGCATAGCGGCGCATGATTTCCTGGGTGTCGGCTTCGAGAAAGATCAGCTGCACACTGTAGCCGCGGCCCTTCAGCTTCTCGATAATATCGCCAATCTCGTTCAGAAAGCAGACGGCCCTGACATCCACGCCAAGCACAATGCCCTTGAAGTGCGCCATGGAAGGCCTTTCCATGAGCTGGGCCATTTCCATAATCATGGAAGAAGGGAGCCCGTCCACGGTAAAATACTGCAGATCTTCAAAGACCTGCATGGCCGTGCTTTTCCCCGAGCCTGAAAGCCCTGTCACAAGGCAGAGGTTAAGGCTCTTGCCTTCCTTTTTTTCTGCGGCCCCCTTTGCATCAGGATCTGCCTGGCTGTTTTCAGGCTTTCCCTCTTTTTCACCTGCCTGAGCCACGCCGGCATCCCTTCCCGTATCAGCTCCCGTCCCGGAAGACGCAGCTGAAGGAGAAACTAAAGGAGTATCTGAAGGCATGGCAGAAGAGCCGGCACTGATGCCCTGGGAAGATGTCCCGCCATCAGGACAGGATGAGGGGAAAAGGGCTGTTTCTGCCATAAAGGAAGCTCCGCCAACATACAATATACGGGAAGGAGGCCATACTTTCTGGCTTTCCTTCCCGAAAAAATCATGAATGCAATATGTCAGTGCGCGCTGCAGGCAATACAACTGGCAATGCAGCTGGCAATGCCGTACAGGGCACTATCCGGCCAGGCCGGCTTAAACAATGGGGTCGATCAGCCCGTAGTCGCCGTTGCGGCGGCGGTAGATGACATTGACGCGCCGTGCCTCTTCATTGAAGAAGACAAAGAAATCGCTACCCGAATTGTCAAGCTGCAGCATGGCCTCTTCCACGTGCATGGGCTTCATGCTGATGCGGCTGGTCACGGGATTCTCTGCCTCTTCCTCGCCATCCATGTTGTAGGTAAACACGTCGAGAGTGGCATTGCGGGCCTGGCGGCGCTGTTCCTTCACGCGGGACACGTGCTTCTTAATCTGGCTTTCCAGCTTGTCGTAGACAAGATCAATGGCTGCGTACATGTCATTGGTCTGCTCCCTGGCTGCCAGGTGCAGGCCTTCACCGACCACGCTCACGTCACAGATGTTGCGTATCTTGTCCACAGTCAGAACGACACCCACTTCCAGGCCGCTGGCCTTGCCAAAGAAACGTCCCAGCTTTTCCATGCGGCGGCGCGCATACTTCTTCAGGTGTTCGGAAGCCTCAAAATTCTTGAAGGTGAAGGAAATATTCATATGTCCTCCGGTGTGTTTCTCCATGGCTGCCAGCTGTCCCTGCCATGCGGGATGCGTCCTTAAGACCGTCTTTCCAATGCAGGTAAGCTCTTTTTCACGGAGAGGGCTTAATCGGATGCCAGGCAGCAAAACCTTCTGCTCCCTGCGATTTCAGGTTCGCAAAGCTCCCGCAAATTGTCAATGAAAGAACAGATGGAAACAGCTTTTTTCAGGTCCTGCCCCAGGCCTTCTGCCTGTTTCAGAACCGGCCGTGCCTTAAAAACGCTTCTTCCTTTTGGAGGAAGAGGGAATATCAAGCACTGTCCTGTACTTGGCCACAGTCCTGCGGGCAATCTGGATGCCCAGCTTTTCATTGAGGATGGCGGCAATGGCCTCGTCGCTCAGGGGATTTTGCGCATCCTCATTGGCAACCAGCTCACGTATCTCTTCCCGCACGCCTTCGGATCCGACTGCGTCAGAACCGTCGGCAGCAGAAACTGCCGAATTGAAGAAGTACTTCAGCTCATAGGTGCCAAACTGCGTTGCCACATACTTGCTGGTGGTAATGCGGCTGACAGTGGACTCATGCATATTGATGTCCTGGGCGACATCGTTGAGAATCAGGGGCTTCAGCCCCTTGGGGCCCTTTTCAAAAAATTCGCGCTGATGGCGCACTATGCTTTCCAAGGTCCTGTACAGGGTGCGCCTGCGGTATTCAAGGCTGCTGACAAGGTTTTTGGCGTCGCGCAGCTTTTCGGCACAATAGGCCCTGTCCTTTGCCTGCTCCTCGCTTGTGCCTTCCTTTTCCTGGGCACAGCACTTTTCAAGCATGTCGTCATTGATGGCTAAGGCAGGCACGTTGTCGTCATTGAGCAGGATGACAAACTCATCGCCGACCTTGAAGACAGTAGCATCGGGGCTTACGTACTGTGGCTCGCTGCCGCCCATGTCGGAACCAGGCATGGGGTCAAGGCTGCGTATCACGGCCACGTATTCACGCAAATCGTCGTCATTCAGCTTAAAGCATTTTTTTACTGCCTTAAGCTGCCCGTTTTCCAGATCTTCCAGATGATCCGAGATGAGGGAGACCAGGACAGCATCCTTGTCCAGTCCGCGGCTCCTGACCTGGACAAGCAGGCTTTCCTGCAGGGTCCTGCAGGCAACGCCCACGGGGTCAAAGAGCTGTATGCGGCTGACCATGTCCTTCACCTTGTCGGCCGTGGTGCCGGCCAGCTCTGCCAGCTCTGCATTGCTTGCAGAAAGGCGTCCGTTTGACTCAAGGTTGCCGATGATGCACTCGCCGATTTTGATTTCCTCTTCGCTGAAGCTGGCCAGGTGCAGCTGCCAGAGCAGATGCCCTGCCAGCGTGGTCCTGCCGCTCAGGCGCTGTTCCAGGGTCAGCGTCTCTTCCTGCACCTCCTGCTGGCCCGTGTCCCTGGGCGCCGAGGAAAAATCGCCTATATACTCTTCCCAGTCGGCATTCTTTGCTGCTTCCTGCTCATACACGCTGTCCTCAGTTTCAAGGGAGCGCCTGTCATCTTCCTGGGGCCTTGTTTCCTCAGGCTGCTGCTCCCTGACCTCCAGAAAAGGATTTTCTTCCAGTTCCTGGCTCACTTTTTCAGCAAGCTCAAGATGGGACAGCTGCAACAGCCGTATGGCCTGCTGCAGCTGGGGAGTCAGTTTCAGCGTCTGATGCAGCTTCAGCTGCTGCTGCATGAAAAGAGACATAAAAAGATACCTTTACCAGCAAATAAAAGAGTACAGGGGGCAGAACACTTTGCTACGGCAGGGTACAAGCCAATACCGCACTACAGCCACATTCTTGGGCACAAAAAGCTCTGCATGTCTTTTTTGCCACACTGAGCCCTTTTGGGCAAGAAGACACTGTACTCTTTTCCGCAACTTGATACAGAAAAGGGGCTTTTCCATCAGCTTGTACATAGCCAGGAGAGCCCTTTTCAGGCCTGTCTGCTGAACAATATGCAAAAAGGGGGCCAGCCTGCGGGATCATTCTTTTGACTTTTGGCAATATATTGGTATTTTCTCATAGCAGACAAGTCCGGTACAGGCGCCTTTTGCTGCAAAGTGCATGCCTGCCCTGGCCTTGCGCTGCAAGCCAGCATCAAAGCCATCATTACGTGACAGGATATGAGACAGGTCTTATGTCCAGCCTGCCGGTCTCAAGTGGAGGGACAACTATGAAAACAAATGCCAGCTGGGGTGGCCGTTTCTCAGAAGGACCGAAAGAAGCCGTTGCCGCCTATACGGAATCCGTCTCCTATGACAAAAACCTGTGGCAGCAGGATATACGCGCCTCCAAGGCCCATGCCCGCATGCTTGCAAGGCAGGGCATCCTGACACGGTCCGAGGGCGAAACGCTGGTGGAAGGACTGGACAGCGTGGCCGAGGAAATCCGCAGCGGCCATTTTGAATGGCGTCCCGAACTTGAAGACGTGCACATGAATATCGAGGCAAGGCTCACGGAAATCGTAGGCGACGTGGGCAAGCGCCTGCACACGGGACGCAGCCGCAACGACCAGGTGGGCTTAACCTTCAGGCTCTTTGTGGCAGACTGCATGACGCAGTGGCAGTCCAAGCTGACGCAGCTTGTGCAGCGCATCACTGAAAGGGCACAGCTGCATGTCAACCATATCCTGCCAGGCTGCACCCATCTCCAGCCTGCCCAGCCCATCAGCCTGGCCCATCATCTTCTGGCCTATGCCTGGATGTTCCACAGGGACTATCACCGCATAGACGACACGCTGCACCGCGTGCGCACGTCGCCCCTGGGCGCAGCCGCCCTTGCCGGCACCACCTACCCGCTGGATCCGGTCTCGGTTGCCGAGGACGTGGGCTTTGAATCCATATACCAGAATTCCATGGATGCCGTGTCTGACCGCGACTTCGTGCTTGAGGCCCTCTTTGATGCAGATCTTATTATGACGCACCTCTCGCGCCTGTGCGAGGAGCTCATTCTCTGGGCCAATCCCAACTTCGGCTATATCAGGCTCTCCGACGGCTATTCCACCGGCTCAAGCATCATGCCCCAGAAAAAGAACCCTGATGTTGCCGAGCTCATGCGCGGCCGCACCGGACGTGTCACAGGATCCCTCATGGGCCTGCTCACCGTTGTCAAGGGCCTGCCGCTTGCCTACAACCGCGACCTGCAGGAAGACAAGGAAGGCTTTATGGACGCCAGCCACACGGTGGCAACATCGCTGAGCGTCATGGAAGGCATGCTGTCTGAAATCACCTTCAATACCGACCGCATGGAAGAGGCCTGCCGCAAGGGCTTCCTCAATGCGACAGAAATGGCCGACTACCTTGTCAGCAGGGGCATTCCCTTCCGCCAGGCTCACCATATCACCGGCCATGCCGTTGCCCTGGCAGAGCAGAAGGGCTGCACCCTTGAAGAGCTTTCACTTGAAGAGCTGAAAAAGCTGGACAGCCGCTTTGACGACGAAATCTATGCTGTCCTGGACTGCCATGCCGCCGTGCGCCGCAGGGAAACACCTGGCGGCACAGGCCCCAAATCCGTCCATGACCAGCTGGACAGCCTGCGTGACTGGCTTGGATCGGTCAATAACTAGAAAAAAGTCTCAGCCAATACAGGGGAGGACGCCATGGGCATACAGGAAGAAGGCAGGCAGCCGCAGTTTGACAGCACGGCCCAGGCCGAATGGCCTGGGTGGACAAGCGGCAGCCTTGTAGCGGACGACAAATTTGCCGATGCCTACGAAACGCTTGATCCGCTGTGCAGGGCCGCTGTCAAGACAGCCATTGCCATGTATTTCCGCTACGACGAGCCTGTCAGGGAAATACTGCATGAAGAGCGCAATGATCCCCTGTCCGGCTTCTGGAGGGCACGCTCAGTCTTCTGCGCCCCCTGGGCCGTCATTGCCCTGACTCCGGACTATACGGCTTCTGCAAGGCTTCTGGCAGCGCTCATGCCTGCCATATTGTGCGGCGTGCCGCAGATTGCCTGCGTCTGCGTGGGAGGGGAGCCGTCCTCCCAGGTTCTGGCAACCTGCGAGCTGGCAGGCATCAATACAGTTTTCTCCATGCCTCTGGCCGAACTCTGCGCCCTGCTTGAGGAAACGCAGCCAGGCCCCGGACGCCTTGTCCTCCTCCACAAGGGGGAACTGGACATGGTCCGCAGGCAGGCCAGAACGCTGAACATGCCCTGCTTTGAAGAACGCAGGGATCCGGTGCTGACCATACCCAGGCCTGAAAAGTTCAATCTGGACGTATTGCGTTTTGCCCAGGGAGAAAAGACCGTTTCCAGGGCGCTGACAAACCAGGAGCCTGTCTCGCCTGATGCCCTCTATGCCACACCTGATGCTGTCCGCAACCACTGCCTTGCCAGTGCAGGCAACCTCTTTTCCCTCACCATGGCCCCGCTGGCCCTGGCTCCCGGATGTGAAGGCTTCTGGCTGCATCACGGCCTTGGCCGCAGCTTCTTTTTGACGCACAGGGTAGGATTCGGCCTCGACACAGGACAGGAATAGCCTTCTTCTCCAAAGGTTTCCTGCCAGGAGATTTCCATGGATATCTCAGCTATCCGCAATATCGGCATCATTGCCCATATTGATGCGGGCAAAACGACGCTGACCGAGCGCATTCTCTTCTACAGCAACAAGATACACCGCATGGGCGAGGTTCACGACGGCACTGCCACCATGGACTTTATGCCGGAGGAGCAGGAAAGGGGCATCACCATCTGCTCTGCGTGCACGACAACGCACTGGCAAAACCATCAGATTAACCTCATTGACACGCCAGGCCATGTGGACTTCACCATAGAAGTGGAACGCTGCCTGCGCGTGCTGGACGGGGCTGTGGGTGTCTTCTGCGCCGTTTCCGGCGTGGAACCGCAGTCTGAGACAGTCTGGCGCCAGTCTGAACAGTTCGGTGTGCCCAAGCTTGCCTTTATCAACAAGATGGACAGGCCTGGCGCCGATTTTAAGGCCGCAGTCTCAGCCATACGCAAGCGCCTCAATGCCAATGCAGTTCCCGTTGTCCTGCCTGTCGGCGCCGGAGACAGCTTTGCGGGCATCGTTGATCTGCTTTCCATGGAAATGCTGACCTTTGCTGAGGAAGACGAGGGGCAGACCATCCATAAGCAGGCCGTTCCTGACGATATGAAGGCAGAGGCAGAGGAAGCCAGGGAGAGCCTTCTCAATGCCATTGCCGATCAGGATGACACATTTCTGGAAGAGTATCTTGGAGGAGAGGTAACGCTTCCCCAGATACAGGAGGCCCTGCGCCGGGCAGTGCTTGCCAGGAAAATCACGCCAGTGCTGGCAGGGTCCGCCCTCCGCAATGCCGGCGTCCAGCCGCTTTTGGATGCCGTAGTCGCCTATCTGCCCGCCCCCTCTGACTGCGTGCAGGAAGCCACGGATGACAAGGGAAAAAACATAGAGCTTTCTGCCGATCCCAGGAAACCCTTTGTAGGGCTTGTCTTCAAGGTAGTCATGGAAAACGGGCGCAAGACGTCCTTTATGCGCGTCTATCAGGGATCCTGCAGCGAAGGCACGCAGCTCACCAATACAGCATCCGGCAAAAAGGACCGCACAGGGCGCCTTGTCAGGCTGCATGCCGACCACATGGAACAGGCAGACATTGCATCAGCAGGCGACATACTGGCTGTCATAGGCTTGCGGAGCGCCCATACAGGCGATACGTACACCGACGGTCCGCTGCTGCACCTGGAAGCAATAGAGAGCACGGCCCCTGTCATCACCATCGCCCTTGAGCCGCGCAATGCTGACGAGGGAAAAATTCTGGACGAGGCACTGGAACGGTACTGCGAGGAAGATCCGACGCTGATAGCCCATGTGGAGGAAGAAAGCGGCCTCAGAACGCTCTCAGGGATGGGAGAACTGCATCTGGACGTAACCCTTGAGAGATTGCGCCGTGAATACCGCATAGAGCCCAGGACCGGAGCGCCAAAGGTTACCTTGAGAGAGACTGCCACAAAGGAAGCTTCTGCATCGTATACTTTTGACAGGGAACTGGGGCAGCAGGCCCACTACGGCAATGTGTCCCTTACAGTCCTGCCAAGAGCCAGGGGCGAAGGCAATATTGTGCGGACAGGGGACTTTCTGCCCAAGGACAGCAAGGAAGCAGCCCTTGTCATACAGCCGCAGTTTGTGGCGGCAGCCCTGGAAGGCGCAAAGGACTGCCTGCAAAGCGGCGATCTGACAGGCTACCCTGTGACCGATGTGGAAGTCGTTATCACGGGCATAGAAAAAAAGGACGGTGCAAACACGGTGCCTGGCTGCCATATGGCAGCGCATCAGGCTTTGAAAGAAGCCCTTGCCAAGGCGGATCCTGTCATCCTGGAACCCGTCATGCGGGTAACCATGACCATGCCCGAAAGCGAGCTGGGGTCTGCCATAGGCCTTTTCGGATCCGTGGGCGGCAGAGTGGACGGCATGGAGGACCAGGCAGGCATCAAGACAGTGCATGGGACAGCCCCCATGCGCCAGCTTTTCGGCTTTTCCACCAGGCTGCGCTCGGCAACCCAGGGCAGAGCCGGCATGATGGTGACGTTTGACCGCTTTGACAAAGCATAATTGAGATATGAAAGAAGCCAGTTGCGCCACTCCGGCCCCCAAGAAAAGCCTGGGCCAGCATTTTCTCCGCAGGCCTGACATATGCAGGCGCATAGCCGATCTGCTTGACCTCGAAGAAGGCGACCAGGTTCTTGAAATAGGTCCAGGGCCCGGTGCCCTGACAGACGTCTTGCAGGCATTGCCCCACAAAAGGCTTCTCCTTCTTGAAAAGGACAGCCACTGGGCCGGTTTTCATGCCGGGAAAAATCTGCCGGACACAGAGGTCAGGTGCATGGATGCACTGACATTTCCATGGGAGGAGCTTGAGGGCGACTGGAAGCTTGCAGGCAACCTTCCCTACAATGTTGCATCTCCCATGCTCTGGGACATTGCCTCAAGATGCCGCAGCCTGACCCAGGCTGCCTTCATGGTACAGAAGGAAGTGGGACAGCGCCTGGCAGCAGAACCTGGCACAAAGGACTATGGCGCCCTGTCCGTCTGGACGCAGGCATTCTGGGTACCGCGCATGGCCTTTATTGTGGGGCCTTCTGCCTTTACGCCGCCTCCCAAGGTGGACTCGGCCGTCCTGTCCTTTAAGCCCCTGCCCAAGGACAAGCTGCCGGAAGCACCTGAGGCCCTGGCCAAAGTGATAAAACTGTGCTTTTCGCAACGCCGCAAGCAGCTTGGCGGGGTATTTCGCAAAAATGACAGGGAAGATCTGTTGGAAAGATTGTCCCAGCTGGGACTTCCCCTTACTGTCAGGGCAGAGGAACTGAGTGTGGAGCAGTTTATCTTCCTGAGTGGTGCCGGAAAAGGAGAGCGGGGATAAACAGAGCGCCCGTACAAAGCCTCTTGTGAATCTGTTATCTGCCTGAAATACCTTGCTTATCCAGGCTGTTTTGCATATTTTGACTACGGCTCATAAGGGATAGGCAGATCCGCCGCAAGGAGGGTATGCCTATGTTAAATTCCCTACGGGATTTGCTGATTGGCATTCTTGCCAGTCTGCTCGGTTCTATTCTTATGCGTTTTTTTGAATCGCTAAAATAGAAGTGCCCCTAGGGAGAGGGTACATTCCCTAGGGGCACTGTCGTAGAATAAAAACTGCGGCGAACTGCCTTTCCGAGCCAGGCCCTGTATGTGTCACGAGCACGTGCAGGGCTTTTTCAGCTCTTAAAAGCTTCACCTGACTTAAAGATAAATTTTGGGGGAACCTTTGTAAAGAGCAAATATTAAAAAAGTGGACAGGGACTACGCATGATCCTTTACTATTTCAGCTGTACAAAACGTTTTCTGCTGTTTACGAACCAGCCCTAGCCAATTTCACGGCGGATGAGATCGGCCAGTTCATCGGCGTACAGGGACACCTTGGCCTCATCCTCAGCTTCCACCATAATGCGGCAGAGATTTTCCGTGCCTGAGTAGCGCAGAACCACACGGCCGCGGCCGCCAAGGTCCTTCTCTATCTTGGCCACAGTCTCGCCTATAACAGGCTTCTGCTCAAAGGGAATGCGGTTCGTCACGCGCACATTGACAAGCTTTTGCGGGAAGAGCGTCAAGAGGCCGCTGATTTCGGAAAGGGACTTTTCCTTTTCGCGCACGATGCGCAAAATCTGCAAGGCAGCCAGCAGGCCGTCGCCCGTGGTGCTGAAGCGCCTGAATATAAGGTGCCCTGACTGCTCGCCGCCAAAAAGCACGCCCTCGCGGCGCATCATCTCCATGACATAGCGGTCGCCAACCTTGCTGCGCAGCATGCGCCCGCCCTGTTCCTTCATAAAGATTTCCAGGGCCAGGTTGCTCATGACAGTTGCCACAATGGCCTTGCCAGGCAGCCTGTCGCGATCCATGAGATCACGGGCGCACATGGCCATAAGCTGGTCGCCATCCAGCACATGGCCGTGCTCGTCAGCCATAATCAGCCTGTCAGCATCGCCGTCCAGGGCTATGCCCAGATCGGCACGCACCTCGCGCACCTTTGCGGCCATGGTCTCGGGATGCAGGGCGCCGACATGATCATTGATATTGGTGCCGTTGGGCTGGGTCCCTATGCAGATGACCTCGGCTCCAAGCTCTTCCAGGGCCAGAGGTGCCACCTTGTAGCTTGCGCCGTTGGCGCAGTCCACCACAATGCGCAGTCCGGACAGCGTCATGCCGGCAGGGAAGCAGCTCTTGGTGTAGACGATATAGCGGCCGCCTGCATCCTCAATCTTGCTGGCACGCCCCACCTTGTCGCAGTCCGGATAGGGCCAGCGGAAATCCTGGTCCAGCACCATGGCGGCAATGGCATCTTCCTTTTCGTCAGGCAGCTTGAAGCCCTCTGCGTCAAAGAACTTGATGCCGTTGTCCATATAGGGATTGTGGGAAGCCGAGATGACAACGCCAAAATCGGCACGCATGCTCCTGGTCAGGAAAGAGATGGCAGGCGTAGGCAGGGGCCCTGTCATGATGACATGCATGCCCGAAGCGCAAAGACCTGCCGTCAGGGCCGATTCAAACATATAGCCTGAGAGGCGCGTGTCCTTTCCGATAACGACCTTGTTCTGGCAGTTGGGCATCTTCTTGAAGTACGATCCCGCTGCCAGCCCCAGGCGCAGGGCGACATCCACGGTCATGGGATAGGTATTGGCCCTGCCCCGCAAGCCGTCCGTGCCAAATAAGCGTTCTGACATGGCTGCTCCTTAAGGCCTTTAGGCCTTTTTCTCGCTCTTGCCGTTCTTGCCGGCTGCCTGCCTGACAGCGGCAGCGATAAATTCCCTGAACAGGGGATGAGGCTGCATGGGACGGGACTTGAATTCAGGATGGAACTGGCAGCCGACAAACCAGGGATGGTCCTTCAGCTCCACTATTTCCACCAGGCTCTTGTCAGGGGAAAGGCCGCTGTAGACAAGGCCCTTTTCCTCAAGGAGGTCCTTGAAGGCGTTGTTGAATTCATAGCGGTGGCGGTGGCGTTCCTGCACGTTTTCCGTCTTGTAGGCCTCAAAGGCCTTTGTATCGGGCATGACAGTGCAGGGATAGGCGCCAAGGCGCATAGTGCCGCCCTTGTCGCTGCCCTCGTCGCGGCGGGCCACATGGCGGGTGTGCACGTCGTACCATTCGGTCATAAGGTAAATGACCTTGTTGGGCGTGTTCTTGTCAAATTCCTCGGAATTGGCGTCCTTTAAGCCTGCCACGTTGCGGGCGAACTCGATGACGGCGCACTGCATGCCAAGGCAGATGCCGAAGAAGGGTATCTTGTGCTCCCTGGCATAGCGTATGGCAGCAACCTTGCCTTCCACGCCGCGGTAGCCGAAGCCGCCAGGCACAAGGATGCCGTCCACGCCTTCAAAGAACCCGGCTGCTGTTGCATCGTCCACATTCTCGCTGTTGACGTAGCGCAGGTTGACGGAAACCCTGTTGGCCAGGCCGCCATGGACCAGGGCTTCATGCAGGCTCTTGTAAGCTTCCTTGAGATCGACATACTTGCCGACGATGGCAATGGTGACCTCGCCCCTGGGAGAGGCAAAATTTTTCAGCATCTGCCGCCATTCCTCAAAATGGGCATTGCGGGCAGGCAGGCGCAGCAATATGGCCACCTTCTGGTCAAAGCCTTCCTCAAAGAAGGTCATGGGCAGCTCGTAGATATTGGCCACGTCCGTGGAACAGAAGACGGCGTCCTTTTCCACGTTGCAGAAAAGGGCAATCTTGGCGCGCAGGTCGTCCGGCACAGGCTGTTCGCAACGGCAGAGGATAATGTCAGGCTGGATGCCGATGGAGAGAAGCTCCTTGACGCTGTGCTGGGTGGGCTTGGTCTTGTATTCGCCGGCAGCACGCAGGTACGGCACCAGGGTCAGGTGGATGTTCAGGCAGTTGTCACGGCCAAGCTCGGAGCGGAGCTGGCGTATGGCTTCCAGGAAGGGCAGGCCCTCAATGTCGCCGACAGTGCCGCCGATTTCGATAATGGCCACGTCAGGGGCATCCTCGCCCTCGCCCAGGGCCAGGACAAAGCGCTTAATCTCGTCCGTGACATGGGGAATGACCTGGACCGTGGCTCCAAGGTAGTCGCCGCGGCGCTCCTTGGCGATGACATTGTTGTAAATGGCGCCGGAGGTCGTGTTGTTCTTGTGGGAAAGCGATATGTTAAGGTAGCGCTCGTAGTGCCCCAGATCGAGGTCTGTCTCGGCTCCGTCGTCGGTAACAAACACCTCGCCGTGCTGGAAGGGATTCATGGTTCCGGGATCCACGTTGATATAGGGATCCAGCTTCTGAATGGTCACCGAGATATTGCGGGCCTTGAGCAGGGCCCCCAGAGAGGCTGCAGCCAGCCCTTTGCCAAGGGAAGAAAGCACACCGCCCGTCACAAAAATAAACTTCGTCTTCACGCTACTCTCCGACAGCAGAAAATTATTAGCAAGCTTTGGCAAGCTCAGGGACAAACGGCAAAAGGCTTTATGCGGCCTGCAAGGCATCCATGCCGTAACGGACTGGAATTCCGTCCGGCTGACAACAAGCGTCTGTCCGCCCATATTCAAAACTGCCTTTCTATATACCAATTCCCAATACTATGCTAGTTTGACTGACAGCACTTATATGATGTATTATAGTTTTCTTAGTATCCAAAGCGCCGTATATCCTCTCCTTTTTTCAGGCAGGGAGGGAAAATGCGCCGGCCGGAATGATTCTTCAGTCCGGCGTGACTGTTTTTTCCTTTTGGCCGCATACAGGCATATTGCGCTGTTTGCAGAGGAAACGGCATAATTTTTTGCGGGCAGTACTTTTTTGCAGTCCCTGTCCGGCCATTCCACCCCAAGCCAAATTATCCCGGATATTCCATACAGCCATTCGGAGGAGCTTCTTTTCCATGGGCAGAGTAAATACACTGGTAATCATGGGCTACGGCACCAACTCCCATGAAGAGACAGCCTATGCTGCACGTCAGGCCGGCTCAGACAGGGCTGATATCGTCTTTTTCTCGGACATCGTCGCCGGACGGGTCAGCCTGGATGACTATGACTTTCTCATCTTTCCCGGCGGTTTCCTTGACGGTGACGATCTGGGTGCGGCACAGGCTGCCAGCATGCGCTGGCGCTACATGCACGATGCGGACAATGTCCCGCTCTCAGACCGCCTGCGCAAGTTCCGCAATGACGGCCGCCTTATCCTGGGAATATGCAACGGCTTCCAGCTGCTGGTAAAGCTTGGCATCCTGCCCGGCTTTGACGGCCAGTTTGCCCGCCAGGTTTCCTTAGGGCACAACAACTCCATGCGTTTTGAAGACCGCTGGGTCCGGCTGGCTGCCAACAAGAAGAGCCCCTGCATCATGACAAAGAACCTGCCGCTCATGAGCATGCCTGTGCGCCATGGCGAGGGCAGGCTTGTCCCGGCCTCCCCGGAAGTGCTTGAACGGCTGCAAAAGGAAGAGCTCATTGCCCTGCGCTATGCCGATCCGGCCACAGGGGAGCCCACTGCAGAGTACCCGTACAATCCCAACGGATCTGCCGACAATGCAGCCGGCCTGACCGATCCGACAGGCTGCGTTCTCGGGCTTATGCCGCATCCTGAAGCCTTTAACCATGTTACCAACCATCCAGGCTGGACCAGGGACGAACTTGATGCTCCGGGCACCATGCTCTTCCTGAATGCCGTCCATCATCTGAGAGGTCTGTAGACGCCATGGACTTTGAGCTCGTAACCAGGGCCATCGAGGCCATTGCACCGCTTTCCGGTGCCGCTTCCTGGGACATGTCAGGAATACAGGTGGCTTCCAGGCGCTCCGATATAAAGACACTGGCCGTTGCGCTGGATCCCACGCCGTCCACGGTACAGCAGGCCCTGGAACAGGGTGCCGACATGGTGCTGACGCATCATCCGCTTTCCCTGTCCCCGGCACTGCCGTCCTGTCTGGACAACTACCATGAAGTGCTCTCCATGCTCTTTAAGGCCGACGTCTCCCTGTATGCTGCGCACACATCCCTCGACGTGCAGCCCGACGGCCCTGCCGGCTGGCTGGCACGGCATCTCTGCCTGAAGCACCCCGTCTTTTTGCAGCAGACAGGCGAGACCTCAGGCTTCGGCCTGGCAGGAAACCTGCCCGAGACACTGCAGTTTAAGGAGCTTCTGGCCAAACTCGGAGAGCGCATCGACCTCTCCTGCGCCACGCTCATCGGGGATATGCCGCAGTCCGTAAAGCGCATTGCCTACTGTACCGGATCCGGCGCCTCCCTGATGCGGGATGCCTGGACACAGAAAGCCGATGTGTATATTACCGGCGATGTCAAATATCACGCAGCACTGGACTGCACCGGATGTATCCTGGATGTGGGGCACCACAGCCTGGAAGAGGAAATGATGCATGAGATGCAGGCCCTCCTGGCCAGGCGCCTGGACGGCAGCGTCCAGACCTTCTTTGTTTCCTCAAGCTCCCCGTTCCGCAGTGTCAGCAGCATGTGCTAACAATACTATAATAAGGATACAGTATGTCTCAAACATCGGATTCAAATGCCATCTACCTGACCCAGATTCACCAGCTTAAAAATCTGCAGAAGGTGGACGACGAAATTCACGAGATAGAAAAATCCCTGGAAAAGGGACCCAAGGAACTTGAAAAGGTAGAAGCCCAGTTTGCCCGCGTGCAGGAAGTCCGCAACAAGATTCAGGAAAAGCTGGACCACCTGCAAAAGCAGAAGCAGCAGCTGACCCGCGAGAGCGAGGAAGAGTACGAGCGCCAGAAGAAGAGCAAAGACAAGCTGATGGCCACCGGCAACGAGCGCGAGTACAATGCTGTCACCCGCGAAATCGACAGCATTGAGAAATCAGCCCAGGTGCGCGAGCAGGAGCTCACTGCCATTCAGGAAGAGCTGAATACGCAGAATGCCATGCTTGACGAGACGCAGAAGGAATATATCGACCTTCAGGTCGAAGTAGAAAGCCTGCGCAGCGCAATCGAAAAGACCCAGGCTGATGCGGAACGCTCGCTGAAAAAGCTGAGGAAAAGACGTACCGAGTGCACGCAGGACATCTCCCGTCCTATCCTGCAGCGTTATGAATTTATCCGCGAACGCCTTGAGCATCCTGTCATTGTTGCCCTTAAGGATCCCATCTGCCCCAGCTGCCATATCTCCGTGCCTCCGCAGACATACAATGACCTCCTGCGCGGCGGGCAGATTATGAGCTGCCCCAACTGCCAGCGCCTTATTGTGTCCTTTGAGGCCTACATCGAGGACGATGAGGAGGCCAAAAAGCAGGCCGCCATCGAAAAGGAGCTGGAAAGGCAGAAGGAGCAGGCCAGTGCCAAACCTTCCCACAGGAAGGCTTCCTCCGGCCGCTCCGCAGCCCTGGACAAGGACTACAGCAAGGATGACAGGGACGAAGTCGAATTCGGGCACACTTCTGACGACGAGCTGGATGACGACATGCGCATGGTCAACCATATTGTCGAAACCGATCTGGACAACCTGTCCCGCAGCGCCGACATCTCCGATCTCACCGGCATGTCCGAAACGACAGGCCTGACCGATCTTGGCGGCGATTCCGAAAGCAGCGACAAGGACAACTAGCCACATATTCTGAGAGCCGGACAGACCGCCGCTGCAGACTTGTCTGCGGAGGAAAGTCCGGGCTCCGCAGGGCAGGACGCCGGGTAACACCCGGGAGGGGCGACCCTCTGACAGCGCCACAGAAAGCAGACCGCCCGGCAACGGGTAAGGGTGAAACGGCGGTGCAAGAGACCACCAGCTGCGCCAGCAATGGTGCAGGCTAGGCATACCACGTCCGGAGCAAGACCAAATAGGGAAGGAGGCCTGCCCGGCCATGTTCCTTCCGGGTAGGTTGCTGGAGGGTGCGGGTAACCGTACTCCAAGAGGAATGGCGGTCCTGCAGGCTTTGGCCTGCACGACAAAACCCGGCTTATCGTCTGGCTCTCTTTTTTTCCTGGTCGGGGACGGATACGTTCCCGGCCTTTTTTATGCTTGTTCCCTATGGGTAGTTATTAAGGAGTATGCAGTGAAGCAGGCTGATGAAAACTGGTTCATCCTGCTGGCAGCAGGCAAGGGATCCAGGATGGCCGAGGCAGCAGGATGCCCCAAGCAGTTCATCACGGTAGGCTCTGTGCCCCTCTACTGGCTTTCAGTCCGCACAGCTGCCAGGGCTGCCCGCATAAAGGGCATAGTCCTGGTCTTTCCTGAAAGCACCTTTGCAGAAAGTAAGGCACAGGCCGAGAAGCTCCTTGCCGGCGAGCCCCTGCCGCTGGAACTGCGCTTTGCCAAGGGAGGCCCCCGCAGGCAGGACAGCGTTTTTAACGGTCTGCTTGCAGTGCCGCAGCACTGCCGCCATGTCCTGGTCCATGATGCCGCCCGCCCCTTCTTCACTGCCACTCTGGCTGACAGGCTTCTGGATACCCTTGAAAAAGGCAGCTGTGCCGTCATCCCGGGACTTGCCGTCACAGACACTATCAAGCGCACTGACAAAGAAGGACGTGTAACCGAGACGCCGCCAAGGGCAGAGCTTAAGGCAGTGCAGACGCCGCAGGCCTTTGACTTCCAGGCCTTGTACAACGCCCATGCCCGCAACAGAAAGGAACACGATTACGATGTTACGGACGATGCGCAGATCATGGAGCAGGACGGCAAGACAGTCGTCATCATTGACGGGGAGGAGCGCAACATGAAGATTACCAATCCTGCCGATCTTGAGCGCCTGCAAGGACAGGCCGCCTTCCCTGTTCCCTGCACCGGCTTTGGCTACGACGTGCACAGGTACGGCGGCACAAGGCCCCTTGTCCTGGCTTCTGTTGCCATCCCCTGCGAGTATACTGTTGAGGCGCACTCAGACGGAGACGTCGTTTTGCATGCCCTTATGGATGCCCTGCTCTCCCTGGCAGGGCTTGGCGATATAGGAATGCTCTTTCCTGACACGGATCCGGCCTTCGACGGGGCTGATTCTGCAAAGCTGCTGGATGTCGTCCTGCAACGTATCAGGGAAAAAGAGATACGGCTGACCCATGCCGATGTCACGGTCGTTGCCCAGAAGCCAAAGATCAGCCCGTACAAGGAAGCCATGCGGGAGCGTCTTTGCGCCCTGCTTGAGCTTCCTGCCAGCCATGTCAATGTCAAGGCGACAACAGAAGAAAAGCTTGGCTTTACGGGCGCTTTGCAGGGCATCAAGGCCTATGCCGTTGTCAGCGGAGTGAGTGCCAGCTGAATAAACAAGAGGGCAGGATCCTGTTTCCCACAAGGATCCTGCCCTCTCCTTTTCGTGCAAGGAAATTTTTCTATTTGATATTCTTTGTCTTGGACCAGCGCAAAAAGCCTTCATTCAGCTTGTCATCGCCAGGATTCCAGCAATTTCTGCGATTATGGCTGACCACGCAGATGCCCTTGGACGGCACGCCGCCAAAGCTGGGCACTTTCAGCACATAGGCTTCATTGGGGCCCATCTTGCGCACCATCACAGGCTCCTGGCCCTCGGAAAGCTCATGCCCGTCGTAATGAAGGTCATACACTTCCAGAACGGCATCGTGATCCAGAGGCATGATGGCATAGGCATCTTCGCCCTCATGCAGGGGGGCCGTCTCGCCGACAAAATTGACAAGCCCCAGAGAGAGCTGCATGGCAGGGAGATCGGTCTCGTTCTGCAGATGGCGGATGAGTGTCATGGGAGGCTTGGATGACATAACCGGCTCATGCCCGCATGGCTCTGATGCAGCCTTTTGTTCAGTCTGCTGGACACCGTCCTTTTTTGCGGAATCAGCCTTGGCAGAGGCATCTGGCAGGGAAGCTTTTGCACTTTCAGATGCAGCCGGTGCCGCCGCAACCGGAGATGCAACCGGATCTGCCGGAACTGCCTCTGTCTGTGTCTTTTGTCCTGCCTGAGCTTCAGCCTGCGCAGGGACTGCCGGTCCGGTTCCTTCATTCAATGCCATGGCATTGAGAGGAGCCAGCAGAAACGATATGGCCAGCAAGCCGTTGAAGCACTGCGTTTTGACGAAACTTTGCACCTGCATTCCTCCTTAAGGCATTTGCGTCTTTATAGCACAGCCTCAGACGATGGAAAAGGCAAAATTATTGTACCGGGCCGGTTCTTCCTAGCGGACAACGCTGATGCCGGCATCCTGCAAGGCCTGGGCTGCTGCACTCTGTTCGGCTTTTTTCCAGCTCGATCCCTCAGCCTCAAAGGTTTTGCCGTCCGGCATGCGCACGCTGACGGTAAAAGAGCGTGCATGAGCCGGCCCTGACGCAGCCAGCTCGTTATAAACAGGACGCTCCCCGCCAAACATATGCTGCGTGTATTCCTGCAATTTTGTCTTGTAATCCAGGCCCTTTTTTCCTTCATTGGGATCTGCAGGCCAGATATCCCTGAAGACACGGGCTATCACTTTCTGCGCTGCAGCGTAGCCTCCGTCCTGATAGACGGCAGCCATGACGGCCTCGAAGACATCGCTCAGGACAGTGTCGCGGCTGCGCCCGCCCTGGCCTTCCTCTCCCCTGCCAAGCCTTATCAGCTTGTCCAGGCCCGTTTCGCGGGCCCTTTGCGCCAGAGACACCGTGTTGACCAGATCTGAGCGCAGGCGGGTCATGTCGCCTTCCCTGGTTGACGGAAAACGGCTGAACAGTTCCCAGGAAACACAGAGCTCGACAACGGCATCGCCCAGGAATTCCTGACGTTCGTTATGAATGATGCCTCCGCCTGTTTCGTTGGCAAAGGAGGAATGCGTCAGGGCAGTCTCAAGCAGGGACAAGTCGGTAAAATGATAACCAAGGACGTGCTCCAGGGTGCACACCTCTTCCTGTGATAAGGTACATTTTGTCATCATGGGAAAGCTATAATAGGCTATCGGCCCAATAGCAAGCAGGCACGGTGCTGCCTGGCGTACCGCGGCCGTATTCAGACTGATCCCTGCAAAGGGGCACTGGAAGAAGATACGGGTCCATGGTATACACTGCTCCGCAAGATACATCCGGCCGTGATAATGCCTGCAAAGGGAATGCACATGCAATCAGCAAATTGTCATATCCGTCTTTACAGGATATGAACGGCATTCCCTGTCAGGATCTCCTGCGGCCGGCCAGGCACTTGTTTTTGCTTATTTTATCAGGAGGATATAACAAATGGCTGCCTATACAGTTTCCATGGTCAAACTCGTGTCCGGAGAAATCGTTCTCGGCAAATACGATGCTGAAAAAGATCTCCTTACCGATGTTGTCACGCTTCAGAACGTGCCCACCCAGCAGGGCATGCAGATGCTTCTGGCCCCTTACGGCTTCCCCTTTGAAAATACCTTTGATGCAGCCATAGAAGGCCGCTTCATCATGTACCGCTTCAAGGAAACCGCCAAGGAACTGGAAGACAAGTACATCGAAGTGACCACCAACCTTTCTGTCAGCTCCCACCTTGGCAAGATCCACTTTGGCGCAGCCCAGGGTGCTGCCGGCGGTTCCGGCCTCATCAAGTAGCACACTGTACAGAACTCCAATCTGACATACACCGGTAGGCGTCAGACATGTCTGGCGCTTGCCTCTTCTTTTTTGTTCTCCTGGACTGCAGGAGATTCGGAAGCACATCATGCGCGAACTGCTTAACAAACTGCCCAATCCCAGCCGCTATCTTGGCATAGAGCAGGGCTCCGTACACAAGGATCCCGCTGCTGTCACAGTCCGCTTTGTCCTGTGCTTTCCCGACAAGTATGAAGTGGGCATGTCCCATCTCGGCTCAAAGATTCTGTACGGCATTCTCAACGACCATCCGTCATGGTGGGCAGAGCGCTGCTATGAGCCTGATTTTGAGGGAACAACCATCCTGAAAGAGAGCGGCACGCACCTGGCCACCCTGGAATCCGATCTGCCGCTGTGCAAGGCGGACATTGTCGGCTTCTCCATCACGCATGAGATGTGCTACACGGACATACTCAACATGCTGGATCTGGGCGGCATACCTCTGCATACAGCAGACAGGCCGGAAAACTTAAGAGAGTGCCCTCTTATTATGGCAGGCGGCGGTGCTGCCATCTCGGCAGAGCCCATGGCCCCATTCCTGGACTGCGTCGTCCTTGGCGACGGCGAGGAAACCATGGTTGACCTGCTGGATCATTTTGAAAAAGCCAGGGACCGCGGTGCCACAAGATCCGAACTGCTGCGCGAGCTGGCTTTTGTGCCGGGCATCTACGTGCCATCCCTCTTTGAAGCAGATGAAAACAATGTCTGCCGCCCTCTTCTGCCGGACATGCCTGTCCCTACCAGGCGCATCGTGGCCGACTTTGACAAGGCAGTCTATCCAACAAAGCAGGTTGTTCCCCTGGCTACCGTGCACAACCGCCTGTCCCTGGAAATAGCCAGGGGCTGTACAAGGGGATGCCGTTTCTGCAATGCCGGCTATGTCTACAGGCCGTCCCGCGAAAGGCAGGTAGAAACAATAACGGAAACGCTGAGCCAGTGCCTGAAGGAAACCGGCTTTGACGAAATCGGCTTTCTGGCCTTAAGTGCCGGCGACTATTCTGCGCTCAAGCACCTCTCAGGCACAGTGCTTGACCAGTGCGCCAGAGAGCAGGTCTCGCTCTCCCTGCCCTCCCTGCGTGTGGGATCCATTGACGACAGCATCATGGAGCGCATGTCCCAGATACGGCGCACAGGTGTGACCCTGGCACCGGAAGCAGGCTCCCAGAGGCTGCGCGACGTTATCAACAAGGGCATTACCGAAGAACAGCTTATCACCCACGTCCAGAAGCTCATCGAGTACGGCTGGCGCCAGGTCAAGCTGTATTTCATGATAGGACTGCCTACGGAAACGACGGAAGATTTGCTTGCCATAGTGGATCTGTGCCGCAAGGTGCGCGAGGCAGGCGGACGCGGCTGTCCCAAGCTCAGCGTGACGGCAGCCATTTCGCCCTTTGTGCCCAAGCCGTATACGCCCTTCCAGTGGGAAGACCAGATCGATCTGGATGAAATAAACCGGCGCATACACATTATTCTCACTGAATTCAAACAGATACGCGGTCTTACCTTACGCTGGCACGAACCCAAGGTCAGCCATCTTGAGGGCATTTTGTCAAGAGCCGGACGAAACATGTCCTGTGTCGTCGAAAGCGCCTACCGCAAAGGAGCCATACTCACCGGATGGATGGAGCATTTTGCCCTTGAGCCCTGGCTTGAGGCCCTGAAAGAGCATGGCTTTGACCCGCAGGAATGCATCAAGGGGCGCCCTGTCGATCAGGTGCTTCCCTGGTCGCATATCGAGGGCGGCGTCAGTACAGAATTTCTGCTCAGGGAAAGGGAAAAGGCATTCAAGGGCAGGACTACAGAGGACTGCCGCTACCATGCCTGCGGCAACTGCGGCGCCTGTGACCGCGGCAAGCTGAAAAGCCGCCTTGTGTGCGGCAGCGACAAGGAGACAATCAGCAACAGGCTTGTCCTGCCACAAAGGGACCAGGTTCCCAACCAGCCCGCACGCGATGAAAACGGACGGCTTCTGGTACGAGAAATCAAGGTTACGCCGCCAAAGCCAGCACCTGAACTCATCGTCAGGGCCCAGACACTGCGTATCTGGCATGAAAAACTGGACAGATCCTGCTGGATATCGCAGCTGGAACTGCAGGCAGTGCTGGACAGGGCACTGCGCAAGGCACGCATTCCCATGGCCTTTTCCCAGGGATTCCACCCCCTGCCCCTGGTGAGCTTTGGCAGGGCACTGCCTGTGGGCGTAGAGAGCTTGTGCGAATGGTTTTCGCTCTGCCTGCGCGAGGAGTGCGTGCCCGAAGATATCATAGAAAGGCTCAATCCCTGCCTGCCCATGGGACTTAGAGCCTACAAGGCTGTTCCCGTTCCCTTCAAGGAGCGCACCACGCTGGCATATGCCGAGCACTTCAGCCTCATCCCGAAAAAAGACGGCGGTCTGACTGCCATGGCGGGGCTTTTTGCAGATTTTCTGAAGCAGGATGAATTTATCTTTACGCGCGAGACCAAGAAGGGGCCGCGCACAAGCAACGTGCGTGCCCTGGTCCGGGACTGCCGCCTCACAAATACACGGCCCGGACCGGCTGTCACTATTGCCTGTTCATGGGAACAGGGCTACCTTTCACCCCGTCATATCTGCCAGGCAGTTCTGGCGCCATTAGGAGAAGAGTTCCTTACAACGCTTCAGATCATCAAAACGGCACAGCAACTGCCCGGACAGCCCCTTGAGGAGGGAGACAATGGGACGCGATAAAACAGATACATGGTTCTTTTTCGGTGACAGCGTCACCCTTGGCGTCAATGATACGGAGTGCCTGGGCGGCTTTGTTTCCAGGCTGGCCATGCTCGGAGCCAGGAACGGCTTCTACGAACTGCCGCCTGCCACGTTTTACAATCTTGGGGCCCGCAGGCAGAAAATTGCGCAGATTTGCGACCGTTTTGAGGCTGAATACACGGCGCGCCTCATGCCAGGCATATGCTCGCGCCTGGCTTTCTGCACAGGTACGGTCGATACCTTGTCAGGGACAGCCCATGCTGACATTAGCCACGAGCTCTCAAAGCTTCTTGGCAGGGCAAAAGAAATAGCCCCTGTTCTCTTTATCTGTCCTCCGCCTGCTGCCGATGACAGCGTCAACCAGAAACTGAAGCATTTTGGACTGCTGGCCCAGGATATCTGCGGCAGCATTAACGTGCCCTGCGTCAATATCTTTGACGAGCTTCTGGAAAAAGGCCTGCCTTCTCTTATTACGGATGCCGTGCATCCTGGCCCTGAAGGCAATGAGCTTATAGCCAGGACTCTTTTTGACAAGCCTGCAGTCAGGACATTTCTTACTGTCAGCGACTAATATTCTTCTTTACACAGGGCACTGGGATGCCCCGGACATTCCCGGGCGTCCTTGTGCCGCTTCATCAGACGGAGAAAAATATGGCTTCGTTTCCGCCTATTGACGAATTGCAGCAGGAAAGTATCCAGGACAAAATCCGCTCCCTGACCACAGAGCAGATCCTCATCTGCTGGGAACGGGTACAGATGGTTCTCGGTTCCATGCAGAGAGCACTTCCTGATGAATGCCACCTGGAATTCCGGGGCGAACACCAGATAATTATGGAACTGCTGCGCCGCTCAGTACAGGGAGAGTCCCTTGCCGGAAGCCTTTTGCCTCACAGCGACGACAGCATCCGGCAGCCTGCGCAAAAATAGCGGCAAAAATGCTGCCATGCCGTTGCTCCTGACCGGGGGCTTCCCGCCCTACATCAGCAGCAGCAAGGCACCGGCCGTGATAAGCAGGCCTCCGGCTACAGTTTTCAAGGTCAGCGATTCTCCCAGGAAGAGAAAGCCCAGTAGCATGGCAATGGGCACGCTGAGCTTGTCCAGCGGGGCCACTTTGCTGACATCACCGTCCTGCAGAGCCCGAAAATAGAAAAACCATGACAAGCCGGTGGCAACAGCGGACAGAAAGAGCCAGAGCAGCGCATTGGGCGTAATGTGGCAAAGCTCCCGTGTCTTTCCGCCTGCAATGGCAATGCCCCAGACAAGAATCAAAACAAAGGACACACGAACGGCACAGGCCAGATCGGCATTGATATCCCTGACGCCCATTTTTGCCAGGACAGCCGTCAGTGCGGCACAGACGGCACTCAGCAGGGCATACCATTTCCACATATATCTCTCCCGCCTTCCACTGGCAGGCACACCTGATGTCCGCTTCCTTCATGGGGAAGGCATGCCCTGCTTTTAGCCCTGCATACCCTCAGATGCAAGAAACGCCTGCTGAAAGATTTTTTAAGAGAGAGCATTTTTTTGCTTGACAGGATCACGTAAGAAAACTATACATACTTTGTTCACGGGCCATTAGCTCAATTGGTAGAGCAGTTGACTCTTAATCAATTGGTTTGGAGTTCGAGTCTCCGATGGCCCACCAGAAAATAACAGAGATCCATTCTGAAAAGAGTGGATCTCTTTTTTTGTGCAAAACCGTATTCCAGATCGTTTTTATGTGGCGCTATTTACCCTCACAGGGCTAATCAGAACGAGATCTCAGACAGGAAAGCCTCAGCCACAAGTCAGGATACAGTTGAATTTTATTTAGTTTTAAATTTGTTACTGCAAAAGGAAAGATTTATGACAAAATTAAAACAACTTCTAATATCTACCCCTTTGAACACTATATGAGTTCATGGCTCAAAACACAGCATATATCCTCTAAAAGTGTCCATGACCATAAAAGATATGGCTGGCTGGATACCGTAGGTACTGGGGCCTTTATAAAAAAAGGCATAGAACCAGGTCTGACGCCGGGGATTAATGCCGTACAAACGCAAACCTCGTACAAAATGCATATAGGCGGAGGGTTCTGTCTGGATCTATATCATAACGTGCGGCACTATCTGCGCTGTAACCAGAAAGCAGAGTTATTCACCTCTGAACGAAAACCGCTGCCTAAATGGTTTCGAGACACTTTCAAGGATAAATACCTGTTAATCAGGACATCCTTCTTGCCTGACAGTCTGGGGGAGCAGGAGTATGTTGCCAATGGCCTGAAGCTAAAATATCTTCACCGGAAAGAGCATTATTGGAGATGCTTTATCTATCCAATAAATCTACACAAGAATATTATCAAATATTTGAATTAATACCTGTTTTACGGCCAAGTCTGTTAAATGAACTACTGATATGATGCAATTCTATCAGAGCAAAACGTCTTTTTATGTACTTAGCTTCTAAAACAGAATATCCATGGACAAAAAAAATCGACCAAAATAAAATAAATTTTGGCTCTGGCATTAGAGTTATAGATAAAACAGGTTATTACAATAAAGAGTACAATATTATTGTAGATAAAATCATAAAAGGATAAACTGTATTCCTTTCCTGCCCGGGGCTTGCACCCGGCTTCAAGGGCAGACCTTCTGCCGAATACAATTTCGCCAGTCTGCCCGTACTTTCACAGCAACCAAGCATTCTCCCCTGAATACAATGACAAAGATATCTCTCCCCCTGGCACTCCCCAAAGAATGCCATACTATGCCACATATATTCCTTGCTCTTTTTCTTGTCCTGTTTTCCTTTTTTGCATCCGTCCAGCAACCCCTTGCCGAGGCCGGACCTGAGACAGACTTTTCCTATGCCAGCTCACAGGATGGAAAAATCGTTGTCTGCATGACAGTCACCATCCCCAAAGGCTACCATGCCTATGCTCATGATGCCGGCGATGCCGGCAGGCCTACAGACCTTTTTTTCTCGGTGGATACACTGTCCCCAGGAGAGGTCTATTATCCGTCAGGGACACAGCAGCCGGACAGCTTTGACAAGACACTGCAGGTAAATGTCTATGAAGGCACGCAGCACATCTACACTGTGCTGCCAAAGGAGGCTGCCGGCAAAAAATGGAAAGCGACCATCTCCATGTTGCTGTGCTCAAATTTCAACTGCCTGCCATGGGATCAGACAAGGGAAGGAACAATTCCGGAAAAACTGCCTGCTCTTGAAACGGTTCCTTGGCAAAAGGACTGGCTGGCGCTTTCTGCCACGGGCAATTCTGTCACCCCGTCCGAGCCTCCTCTCACCTTCAGCATGGCAGGAGAAGCGCAGCCTCAGACACAGGATCTCCCTCCTGCCTCCCAGGAAAGCAGCCAGGAGCTTCTGCCTCCTCCTGGGTATGACTTTACCCTTACCCCCCGCTATGACGATGAAAACCTGGAAGTCTCCAATCTGGGAAGCGCACTGTTTTGGGGCATGGTTGCGGGACTCATACTCAATATCATGCCCTGTGTACTGCCTGTCCTGTCCATGAAGCTGCAAAGCCTGCTTATACGGGCAAGAGGAGGCAAAAAGGGACTGTCCGATGTCCGCCAGCACTCTTTGTTTTTTGCTGCAGGAAACATCACGTTCTTTACTGTCCTGGCAGTAGTACTTGGCCTTCTGGATATGATGTGGGGACAAATCTTCCAGAGCCAGCTCTTTCTCCTCATCATGCTCATGCTCGTTTTTCTCATGGGCCTGTCCACAATGGGTGTCTTTACCCTGCCTCTGATCCCTGTAGGATCCATGACCAGAGTGTCGGCACATCCGCGTCTGGATGCCTATGTCACCGGCTTTGTCACTACCTTTCTGGCTACGCCGTGCTCAGGCCCTCTTCTGGGCGGAGTATTAAGCTGGGCCTTCACCCAGCCCATGCCCATCCTGGTTGCTGTTTTCTGGTCCGTCGGGCTTGGCATGAGCCTTCCTCATATAGTGCTGGGCATCTGGCCAAGGCTGGCCTCCAGGCTAAAGCCAGGCGACTGGATGCATGTTGTAGAACGTGTTTTTGGCGTTGCAATGCTAGGCACTGCCATTTACCTTCTCAGCATTCTGCCTGAATTCAAGCATATACCAGCATTGATCGCCCTGCTTATCTCAGGTGTTGCTGCCTACACGTGGGAAAAAACGTGCACGCTTGAAGCATCAAAACGAAAGCGGACAATCTCTACAGTTGTATTCATCTTTTTTCTTGCAGGCTCTCTGCTCTATGCTCATAACACAGAAAAAAAAGAAGGACAGTGGACCAGCTTCACAATCGAGCACTTCAGGGAACAGCTTGGCAAGCGCCCCATGATACTTACCTTCACGGCCGACTGGTGTCCCAACTGCAAATTTGTGGAATCTACTGTCCTGACAGAAAGCAGGGTTGGCAAAATAAGCGACAAGTATAACGCTGAGTTTATCCTGGTTGACCTCACCAATCCCAATGCACATGGCACAAAACTGCTGGATATGCTTGGCAGCCGCAGCATTCCGCTGACTGCCATTTTTCCGGCAGGAGACAAGGCCACCCGCCCGACTGTTCTGAGGGACGTCTTTACAACAACAAGTTTTGAAAAGGCAGTAGAAGAGACTCTGCCGTAGGAAGAAGAGAACCGGCATTGCCGGATGCCGGCATATCGTCTGCGGTTCGTAGCAAGACAGGCGCATATACCCTGCAGAGGGAAAACACCTGTCCTGCGATATTGCACAGACAGGGCAGTTACAGCTTGTCCCGCACCATCATCAGGGCATACCCAAGCAGGTTTTGCCCCTGCCACCTGGAACGGTCCAGCCTGTGCGGGTCACGCATTGACAGACCAATACCCCAGATGCGGTCTTTTACAGCGCACTCGGCAAGAAACGCCCTTCCCGTGCCTTTCAGTTTTTCCTTCAGATCAGGATTCTGGGAGAACTTTGCTAATAGTCCTTCATAGACAATGAGCTGTCGCACGCCGTTCCACTGGTTTTCGTCATAGCCAGCTACAAGCCGTCCCAGGGCCTTGATTTCAGCAACATTGTCCGTGGCAAGGATTTTAGCGGCAATTTTGTCATCTCTGAAGCAGACTGCCTTGCAGTACATCATATACTGCTCCATCGAAGAAAATGTCGTTCCGTCATACGTGAAGGAAGACAGGTACCAGTTGCTCAGGTATCCGTTTTCCTCATCTGCGTTATGGAAGCAGACGATGTCCATTACACTTCACCAACCTTTTTGACAGCCAGCTCAAGTTCCAGATCGTGAAGTCCGCCATAAGCCTTTTTCAAAAAGGAAACAGGGATCTTCTTCACCAGTTCCGCACTCGGCACATTATAGTACCACTGGTAGTACGCATAAAACTCACCAATCCAGCCTGGCATGAAGCCTTCCATGGCCTTGCCTGTTTTCAGGCAGTAGCCTTCAGTCCCGGCAAAATAATCCCAAAGCTCCCTTGCATCCATAGTGCTGACATAGGCCTGTGCCCTGTCGATGCTTTTTCTCGTTTTGCCTGCCATATAGGTATTGATGAAGTCATCGGTATCCTTGTCGGGATACTGCTGTGAAACGAGATCAAAGAGCCTGCCCTGGCTTTCTACTACCCAGCCCAGGTACGCATCTGAATACGCCCGCATAACATCACACCTCAAAAAGAGTGCTGAAGACATTCAAAACCCTGTTTGCCTCTGAATCGACAAGTTCACGCATACGTTTCCGGGCATCTGCATCCCTCTGGTTGTACTTTTCAGTCAACAGATCTTCCTATGCCATAAAGCATAAACGCTCCCGCCTTTGTACACAAGGCAGGAGCGTCTTCTTTTCCATATGCAAAAGCACGAAACCCTACAGGATGTACTGGCTCAAATCCTGGTCAGCACGCACATCTGTCAGATGTTCCTGTACATACTGCCTGTTCACCACAATCTGGGCACCAGGCATTTCAGGGGCATCAAAGGAGATATCCGCCAGGATTTTTTCCATAATGGTATACAGGCGCCTTGCTCCTATGTCTTCGCTCTGCCTGTTTACATCCTCGGCAAAGGCCGCAATTTCTTCCAGCCCGTCCTGGCTGAAGCTGAGACGCACGCTTTCTGTCTCAAGCAGGGCCGAATACTGCTTGGTAAGGGCATTGTCAGGTTCCTGCAATATGCGCAGGAACTCATCGCGTCCAAGGGGATCCAGCTCGACACGCAGGGGGAAGCGCCCCTGCAGTTCAGGAATGAGGTCGCTGGGCTTGGAGAAATGGAAAGCGCCTGCCGCGATGAACAGGATATGGTCTGTCTGCACCATGCCGTATTTTGTCTTGACAGAGCTTCCTTCCACTATGGGGAGAAGGTCTCTTTGCACACCCTCTCTGGAAATGTCACTCTGTCTGGTCTGGCCGGCAGTGCTGGCAATCTTGTCGATTTCGTCAATAAAGACGATGCCCACCTGCTCGGCACGGGTCTTGGCCATCTGTACAATCTTGTCTTCGTCGATAAGCTTGTCGCTTTCTTCCTGTACCAGGATTTTGAAGGCGTCTTTGACCTTGAGCTTGCGGCGCACAGTTTTTGCCGGAAAGGCACGCTTAAGCATGTTCTTCATGCTGTCGCCTACGGATTCCATGCCAGGCATGGACGCAAAGACGTCCACGCTGCCCTGGGGCTGCTCTGTGACTTCCATCTCTATTTCACGGTCATTGAGCACGCCAAGGCGCCACTGCTGGCGTATCTTTTCCCTGGTCTCTGTGCGTTCAGTGCTGAAGGATGAGGGAAGCAGCAGGTCCATGAGCCTGTTTTCGGCAGCCTCTTCCGCCTTTTTCCTGACCTTCGTCTGCTCTTCTTCCCGCACCAGGCTGATTGCAATCTCGACAAGATCACGGATCATGGATTCCACGTCACGCCCGACGTAGCCCACTTCCGTAAATTTTGTCGCTTCCACCTTGATAAAGGGTGCCTGGCTCAGACGTGCCAGACGGCGGGCTATTTCAGTCTTGCCCACACCGGTGGGCCCCATCATGATAATGTTCTTCGGGGCTACTTCGTCACGCAGGTTGTCAGGCAGCTGCTGCCTGCGCCAGCGATTGCGTATGGCTACGGCCACCATGCGCTTGGCATTTTCCTGGCCGATAATATACTTGTCCAGTTCCGCAACAATTTCACGCGGTTTCAAAGTGCTCATTTTCTTCCTCTGGCAACAGCCCCTCAGGGCCTGACAAGAAAACAGGTCCGCCTCCCGGGCACACTCGTGCCCATACGGCTATCTTATCTGAAATAAGCACGAATCTGCCACAGGGCAAGACACCAGGGCCTTATTGCAGACAAAAAAATCCGCCCTGCTTTCATTGCTGAAAAGGACGGTCTTCATGCCGTATGCTGACGGCAAAAATACAGAGAACGCAAAAAGGCAAAGGGAGAGCTCTCCTCTAGGCAGATGCTCCAAGGCCGGCAGTCCCTGCGGATACTGCCTGCTCCTAGCGTGTTTTTTTCTTTTTACAGACTATCTTCACATCACGGAACGGGCACATGCCGCGCTCTTCCCTGGACATGGCAAATTCCCGCTGCAACACTTCCTGCTGCTGCTTTGCTTCCTGCTTGCATTCCTTCAGCGTAACAGCTTGCGTATCCTGTTCAGCTTCAAGAGTGCCGCCCTCAGTCAGAAAGAGGGTCAATAGGAGAATATATGTTGAGCTGCCCATGGGGGAAAGGCCGTCCTTATCTTGTGGTACAGAAACAGACTGTTGTTTTAAGATGCCTCAGGTCAAAAAAAACTGCATTCCCTTTTTTGCAAGGAATTACAGAATATTCTTCCATCAGTGGGAATAAATTTAGCTATCTCCGATCACGCTGTCAAGATTTTTGTACCAACGTACCAACTTCTTTTTCTCTGGCGGACAGCTTAAGCAGGCCGGCTTCATCGCCTGGAAAAAGCGCAGGAGAAAACCGGATTTTCTGCCTGGCCTTACTGCCATTCCCTGCCCGGGCAGTCTGACGGCATACGCCAGTCGCCCCTGGGCGAGAGGGACACCGTGCCGACCTTGGGTCCGTCCGGCAGGCAGCTGCGCTTGTACTGCTGGGAGAAGAAGCGCCTGAAAAAGACGGCAATGGTTCTCTCCACAGACTCCTCTTCCCCCGGGAACGCCACACTGGCCAGGGCCTGTATCTTTTCCCTGGAAAAGCCGCAGCGCACAAAATGGTACAGGAAGAAATCGTGCAGCACGTACCTGCCTATGGTCTTTTCCGTAGACTGCCTCTGTCCTGCCGCATCAGGGGGCAGGAGTTCAGGGCTTATCTCGGTGGCGCAGACAGACTCAAGCACCTCCTGCACGTCCTTGTGCTGCCTCCCGTATTCCTCCACCAGGAAGCGCACCAGCGTCTTGGGTACGCCGGCATTGACAGCATACATGGACATATGGTCGCCGTTATAGGTGGCCCATCCCAGGGCAAGCTCAGACATGTCGCCTGTGCCTGCCACCAGGGCCTTTTCCCTGTTGGCCAGGTCCATGAGGATCTGGGTGCGTTCGCGGGCCTGGGCATTCTCATAGGTGACATCAAAGCAGTCTTCAGGCTGCCCTATATCCTTAAAGTGCTGCAGGCAGGCCTTGGCAATCGGTATGGTGCTCTGCCTTACACCAAGCATCTCCATAAGCATGCAGGCATTGTGCAGGGTATGATCCGTAGTGCCGAAGCCGGGCATGGTTATGCCGTGTATCATCGTGTGCGGCTCATGGAGCATGTCGCAGGCCTCACAGGCCACCAGCAGGGCAAGGGTGCTGTCAAGACCGCCCGAGATGCCGATAACAAGGTTGTGCAGGCCTGTAGCACGCATGCGCTGTGCCAGGCCCGATGCCTGCAAAGACAAAATCTCCTGGCAGCGCTCTGCCCTTTTGCCGGCCTCGGAGGGAACAAAGGGCATATTGTCCACGTAATCCGGCAGGACACCGGTTTCCTTGGGATCGGCGGCCTGCACCCGTACATATGACTCATGGCCGCAAGCCTGGCTCTGCGTAAAGCTTGTCTCGCGCAGACGCTCGTTGCGCAGCCTTTCCAGGTCTGCCACGGCGCAAACCAGCCCTTCGCTGCCCATGTTCTCGGCCGCAATCTGTCCGTTGACAGCCACGATGCCATGCCCGCTGAAAACAAGGTCCGTAGTGCTCTCGCCAGGACCGGAAGACTGGTAGGCATAGGCACAGAGCAGCCGGCCTGACTGCATGCGTACCAGGTCACGACGCCAGGCGCGCTTGGTCGCCACGTCGTTGGATGCCGAAGGATTGAGGATGATATTGGCACCCATGACTGCATGCCTTGCGCTTGGCTGCATCGGCGCCCACAAATCCTCGCATATTTCACAGGCAATGCAGAGCCCTGACGGTGTCTCCACTAAAAGATCCGGCGTAAAGGGCACAGTCTGGCCGCACAGGGTAATATTGTCCCCTCTTCTGAAGGCTGCCGGCGCAAACCAGCGCTTTTCATAGTATTCACAGGAATTGGGCAGGTACGTCTTGGGCACAACGCCCAAAATTTTTCCACCCTGAAACAAGGCTGCGGCATTGAAGAGCCTGTCATTTTGCAGCACAGGCAGCCCGGCACAGACAATGGTCAAAGGGGCGTATTGTGCCTGGGCTTCAAGCAGCTTTCCTAAAGCCTCCTCTGCCCGCCTGACAAAAGCCGTCTGCAAAAAGAGGTCTGCGCAGGTATAGCCTGTTATGGCGAGCTCGGGAAAGAGCAGCACGTCCGCATCATTAGCACTGCCTGTGCAGGCCCTGCGCATCAGGTCAGCCATTGACTGTACATTGGCGTCCGTGTTCCCTGTTTCCGTATGAAACAGGCCGCAGACAATGCTGACAAAGGAAAATCTCTTGTTCACCTGGGCTCCCGCTGCCTTTATTCGGCTTCCTTTTTCATACGCTGCTTGTTCTCTTCAGAGTGCCTGTACAGCAGATCCATCTTGGTCTCGTAATAGAGAGGGCTCATGACCAGCTTGTGCAGGTGCGGATTCTCAAAGCGCTGCTCTTCCTCCCATATCTCTTCTTTCAGCTGCCTGGCCACATAGCTGCGTATCTCTCCAAGCGTGGGAAGATCTGCAACTCTTTTGCCATTGCGCATAACAGGCTTTTGCAGTTCCTTCAGGGTAACGCCCTCAAAGCTGCAGCTGCGCCAGGGCTTGGCTGGATCCACATAGCGGTAGGATACAGATGTATCAGGCTCTTCGGTATATTTGGTGATAAGGTCGGCTATGGCATGGCCTTCCTTGTTATAGACACGGAAGACGCGCTTGCGGTCAGGATTGGTAATTTTCTCCACGGTTTCCGAAATCTTGATGACAGGTTCCGTTGTCCCGTCGCTGTGCTCAACGCTCGCCATCTTGTAGACGGCCCCGAACACAGGCTCTGATTTGGCCGTGATAAGGCGTTCCCCTACGCCGAAGCTGTCAATGCAACCGCCCTGGTCTATGAGCGACGTAATGGTATATTCGTCCAGGGAATTGGAAACGGCAATGGTGCAGTCGCTAAGACCTGCCTCGTCCAGCATGGCCCTGGCCCTTTTGGAAAGGTAGGCGAGATCGCCCGAGTCAATACGCACGCCCTTCAGGCGCTTGCCCATGGGCTCAAGCACTTCCTTAGCCACACGGATGGCGTTGGGAATGCCGGAATAGAGGACATTGTAGGTATCCACCAGCAGAACGGCACAGTCAGGATAGGTTTCCGCATAACGGCGGAAGGCCGTGTACTCGTCCTTGTGGTACATGACCCAGGAATGGGCCATGGTTCCGGTCACAGGGATGCCGAACATTTTGCCGGCAAGCACTGTGGCTGTGCTCACAACGCCGCCTATGTAGGCAGCCCTGGCTCCGTAGACGGCGGCATCCATATTGTGGGCGCGCCTGGCGCCAAAATCAGCCACAAGCCTGCCGCGGGCGCCATGCACGATGCGCCTGGCCTTGGTGGCAATAAGGGACTGGTGGTTCAGTTCCGTCAGGATGGCCGTTTCCACAAGCTGGGCATCCATGAGAGGCGCATGCACTGTCAGCATGGGCTCATACGGGTACATAATGGTGCCTTCGGGAAAAGCATCTATATCGCCTGAGAAACGGAAAGAGGCCAGCTTTTCCAGAAACGACTCCGGAAACATGTTAAGGGAACGAAGATAGGCTATGTCATCTTCGGCAAAGTGCATGTTCTCCAGAAAATCCACCACCTGTTCCAGCCCGGCAAAAATGGCAAAGCCTCCCTTGTCAGGATTGTGCCTGTAAAAAACATCAAAGCAGGCCCAGTCATTTTGCGTATTGTCAGAGGCATAGCCGTTTGCCATGGTCATTTCATACAGATCCATGACCAGTGATAAATTGCGGGCATCAAAAAGACTCATTCCATACCTCCCTGAGGTTGTCACAAAATGTCATTTCAGGCCTTCTTTGAGCCAGTACAGGACAAGGAGAATATAATTAAAATACAGGGCCTGGCCCTGCCTCATCAGGCAGGCTGCCAGAGAGCCTTACTCATTGTTCAAAACAACGACCTGGCAGCTGGCCATGGTCTGCAGGGCAGCCTTGTGCGCAGCTTCGGATGTTCCGGCACAGAGGGAAGCATTCACAAAAACGTCCAGTTCGGGGACAAAGCTTCGTATGAGCAGGGCATTGGACACCACGCAGATATCCGTGCACAGCCCGGTCAGCTCTACAGAAGTGACAAGCCCGGATTTTGCCATATCCGCTATTTTTTCAGCCAGGGGGACGCTGCCAAAGGTCTCCTTGTCAAAGACAGGACAGTCATGCTCTATGCGGAAGGCGTCAAGGGCATCCACTATTTCCCAGCCCTCGCTTCCTTCCAGGCAGTGCTCCACAGGCAGGATGCGCCCCTCCCTGGAAGACAGGTAGTCCGTATAGTGCGTGTCTCTGGTAAACAGGACAGGCCCCGCATGATTCTGCACCCTGGCCAGGAGGCCGGGCATTATGCTCTGGGCCGCAGGACTGCCAAGAGAACCGGTTACAAAGTCATTCTGACAGTCTATGACAACAAGACACTGCTTTTCCATATTATCCTCTTTGCCTGATGAATGAATGCACAAACAGGAACGTGACAAAGAAATCGTCCCATGTATGTGCTATTCCTTTTCGTTCTATCACAAAACAGTCCGATGGCAAGCTTCATTTTCAACAAAGCGGGAAAAGACAAAGCCAGTCCCGGCACTCTGGCGGGACTGGCCGAAATAGAACTATGCCCAAAGGCGTAAAAGATGCTGCCTGCTAGCAGATGACATTGAGCTGCTTGCCGGCAAGCCAGGAATAGAGACTTTCAAAGACGATTTCGCAGCGGGCTTCCATGGACTCAACCGAGCTGAAGGCCATATGGGGAGTCACGATGGTATTGGGCACCGAGAGCAGGGGATGATTGGCAGGCAGGGGCGGCTCTTCGTAGAAAACGTCCAGGGCGGCTCCGGCAATCTGCCCCTTGAGCAGGGCCGCAGCCAGGGCATCCTGATCGACCACGCCGCCGCGGGCTGTATTGATAAGGTAGGCAGAGGGCTTCATAAGGGAAAGCTGCTTGGAGCTGATCATGCCCTTTGTCTCAGGGGTAAGCGGCGTATGCAGGGAAACGACATCACTTCTCTTCAGCAGGTCTTCCAGGGACACCTGCTCTTCAATGGAAGGATCCGTGACCTTGCTTCTGTTGAAGCCTATGACATGGGCGCCGATGGCCTTGCACAGGGCAGCAGTCCTTTTGCCGATGGCGCCGCAGCCGACAATGCCGACGGTCTTGCCGCTGAGAAGCCTGTATTCCAGGCCTTCCTTACCCTGGGAAGCACGGCATTTGGCCTGGGCCTGGGGGACCTTGCGCAAAAGCTCAATCATAAAGCATATGCAGAGCTCTGCCACAGCCTGCGTGGCGTAGCCGGAGGCATTGGAGACGGCTATGCCGCGGGCCTTGGCCGCATCGACGGGAATGTGGTCCACGCCGGTAAAGGCAACGTCAATGAACTTGAGATTGGCTGACTGCTCGACTACGCTCTTAGCAAGCGGCATGTTGGCAATCATGATAACGTCGGCATCCTTGGATCGTTCAAGCTGTACGGATGCATCCGTATTTTTGTCATAGACTGTCAGAGAATGACCCATTTCAGCCAGTTTGGCAGCATGCCTGTCAATAATCTCTTTCGCTACGCCAAGTCCTTCCAACAAGACGATTTTCATAGTACCTCCTGCCCATACCATGCCTGCACGTTCCAAAGACAGGTGAGGCGTCCGTATGGCATTGTTAGGGATGGTGCCGGCTTATTCCCTTAAGGGAAAAGCTTTTCTGTATCTAATCTAAAGGGTGTCTCTTCGGAGGCGGCAGGCTGTCCGGGGCAAAAGCCCTGCGCCTGGCTCCCATGAAAAACAAAGGATGTGCCTGCAATGCCTGCCAGCAGCACTGAAGCCGCAGCAGGCTGCAATATATCTTCCGCCATGAAGAGGGAAAAGTCTTTTACATATTTAAGATAAAATGCCAGACTTGTCACTGAAAATTGCAATACGGCCGCTGGGAACGGAGCGTGGGCAATGCAGGACATGACAATACGGGAATATGCCTGAAAAGAGACTATGGAACAGCAGGAACAACATTGCAGGCCTTGTGAAGCCCCAGAATTCCGGAGATCAGGGGATGCTCCGTGTGCCAGCCGTTTTGTGAAGGAGTTTCTTGACGATCTCAGGTACAGGCGCGGCGTTTCAGAGGCAACGGTGCAGGCCTATGCCGCTGATCTGGATGACCTGTGCGCCTTTCTGGCATCCAGGTCCATAGATCCGGACAAGCCGGACACGGTCAGGAAAACGGACATACAGTCATGGCTTGCCTCCCTCTTTCACAAGGGGCTTGCCAAGTCCACCATGGCCAGGCGCCTTTCTGCCATGCGAACCTTTTTCAAATACCTGCATGCAAAAGGAGCAGTCTCTGGTCTTTCAGTCATTGAGGTACGCAACCCGAAGCAGGAACAGCATGCGCCCCTTGCCCTCAATGCCGACGAAACAGCCGAATTGCTGGACAACGGGGCACAAAAGGATGCCCCCAGGGCCAGAGGCACAACAGAGGAACAGGAAAAGGCACTAAAGCTCAGGGACCTTGCCCTGGCAGAACTCCTGTACGGCTCAGGGCTGCGCATCTCAGAGGCCCTGGGCCTCAGCAGCAAGGATGTCATACCGGAGGACGGCTATGTCCGTGTCTTTGGCAAGGGAGCAAGGGAGCGCCTGGCCCCCTTGTCTGACACCTGCATCGAGGCACTTTCCGCATGGCAGAAGGCACGCCACTGCATAGCGCTTAAAGACGAAACAGCCCTTTTTACCGGAGCCAGGGGAGCAAGGCTGGACCGCAGGGAGGCAAGGCGCATCATAGAAAGCCTCTGCAGGAGAGCAGGCCTTGCCCGCACCGTCTCGCCCCACGCCCTGCGCCACAGCTTTGCCACGCACCTTCTGGATGCAGGCGCAGATCTGCGCGCAGTGCAGGAGCTTTTAGGGCACAGGCGCCTTTCTACGACACAGCGCTACACACATGTAAGCCTAAGGCACCTGGTTGAGACGTATGACCATGCCCATCCGCTTTCATCGCAGGCAGATACGGAAAAAGACACGGATCCGTCCTGATCCGTCCCGGCCCGGCAGGGCGCTGGCAGGCATTGCGGGGCAGAACCGGCATCATGGCAAAGCCGGAAGAGAAAAAAAGCGCAAGGTCCGTTTTGCAGCACCTTTTCCCCGGAAAGGCCGTACAGGCAGAAGGCTTGCACCGGGAAAACATCCATAGTTTCAGGCGCCTGCCCTGCTACCGGCAGGCACGCATCCCCAAGGTAACGGCAGTGCCTGCGAAAAAAGGTTGGGACAAGGTCTTGTCTAACAGGCTTGCTTGTGCTATTTTTTACAAAGTGCTTAATAAGGGAAGAGGAAATACTTCCCGTTTCTCAAGTCAATACTCGTTCAGTGTTTCCGCTGCTTCTTTCTGCTATCCGGAAAGAGGGAATGAGGGAACCATCGAACCGTCATCATTTCCATTTTTAGGAGGAAGGCATAGTTATGTCTGCTTTAGTTCTTGGTCATATGAATCCGGATACGGACAGCATCATTTCCGCCATCGCCATTGCTGACCTGTACAGCAAACGCGGCCTCGATGTGAAAGCCGCCGCCCAGGGCGCCCCCACCCCCGAGAGCAAGTTCGTGCTCGAAAAGTTCGGCCTGACCGCTCCTGAGGTCATTGACGACGTCGCCGGCAAGGACATCTACCTGGTGGACTACTCCGACCTCGCCCAGGCTCCCAAGGGCATCGACAGCGCCAACGTGCTGGGCATCGTTGACCACCACAAGCTGGGCGACATCACCACCTCCAGCCCCCTGCTCTGCTGGATCTGGCCTGCCGGCTGTACCTGCACCGTCATCAAGAACATGTATGACTTCTATGGCATCGAGATTCCCGCCAACATCGCCGGCGGCATGCTCTGCGCCATCCTCTCCGACACCGTTATCTTCAAGTCCGTCACCTGCACCGAAGACGACAAGAAGGCTGTCGAAGCCCTCGCCAAAATCGCCGGCGTTGCCGATGTGAAGGCCCTCGGCCTCGAAATGTTCACCGTGAAGAGCGCCCTCGAAGGTGCCACCATGGACGAACTCGTGCATCGTGACTACAAAGATTTCAACATGAACGGCAACAAGGTCGGCATCGGCCAGCTCGAAGTTGTTGATCTTTCCATGCTCGACAAGTACCGCGCCGGCCTCCAGGCTGAAATCGAGAAGATCAAGGCTGACGGCCGTCACAGCGTGTTCCTGCTGCTGACCGACATCATGAAGGAAGGCTCCGACATGCTCATCGCCTCCGACGACGAGTCCGTTGTCGAGAAGGCCTTCGGCAAGAAGCCCGCTGACAAGCACGTGTGGCTTGACAAGGTTATGAGCCGCAAGAAGCAGGTCGTTCCTCCCTTCGAAGCCGCTTTCAAGGGATAACAATTTTTTAGTTCCCTCCATGTAAGAGCTCCTGCAAAAACCAGAAAGTTTCGATGCAGGAGCTCTTCTTTTGAACCAGCCTTGCAGAATGTGGTACTTTTCAAAAAAAAAGTATTGACAGGAGAGAGACTGAAGCGTAAAAGCTTATTTGTTCAACGGGCCATTAGCTCAATTGGTAGAGCAGTTGACTCTTAATCAATTGGTTTGGAGTTCGAGTCTCCGATGGCCCACCATTAAGACAATACAAAGTCGGTGATTGTATCACCGACTTTTTTTGTATCCATATGTATCTGTATGACCCCATGATTCAGGCGCACGTTCTTGCGTTCTCCTGACTTTTGGAGCAAATAACAGTCTGCACAGCAGGTCCTGCATCCTGCTAAACTATTTTTCGGGTCATCCGATAAGCATATTGTCAGGGGATATATCCCTTATACGTAACAGATATGACCGGAATGTTGTGATGAATATACTTCAGACACTGCTCTCACATCCCATCCTGGGGCCTGTTCTCCCTGTTGTCTGGGCTGCCCTGTGCATGACAGTACTTCTTGCCTACTCAGGCCTCACCTTTATGGTGGGAACCCTTGAAGTGACAGGCGTCCGCACAAAACGCTCTGCCTACCAGAAGGCAGCAAGGCAGCTGGCTGTCCTCTGCCTTGCCCTTGGCTGGATTCTTTTAATCTGTTCAAGGATCTATCTCTTTGTGTCCTCGGAAAGCTATGTGCCGTCATCCTTTCTGGCAACAGTCACCGAGCTCAGCTGGGGCGCCTTTGGCTTTTCAGTTATCGCAGTCAGTGTTCACTTTGCTGTCTGGAACTTTTTTGAAAAGCACCGTATCTGGCATGCCCTGCTGATCTTTCTGGCCGGAATCAATGCGCTGGCAAGCATATATGCCATTCTTGGAAGCCTTAGGCTTATTGCAGCCCTGGAACTACCCAATGCGGCCCTGCTTACCCTGGCAGATCTCTTTAATTTTGCCTTCCCGTCCCCGATGTACAACGCCATCTTTGTGACACTGCCTCTGACCATGGCCATGCCTGCGGCAGTTGCCCTTGTCTGGCTCGCCATACGCCGCAAGAAAGACGATTTCGGGCGCGACTACTATACAACTATCATGAAATGGGTTGCCAGGTGGGGCTTTATGGCATGGATTCCGGTGGTTCTTGTGGCAGGCGTCTTTGTCTACTTTGAAGTGGTCCCGCTTCTTAATGCAGAATCAGAGATTACACCCATGACGGTTGCCATGCAGCTGGCCCACTTCCTGCCGGCCCTGCTTCTTGCCATATCAATGGGGTGCATTTCAAAAAGCGACCTGCCCATGCGCTACAAGGCACTGGCCCTGCTCAGCCTCTTCCTGAGCATGCCCTGCGCCTACTTTGCCTTTGAGGACGCCACAAGCTTCGTGTTTTAGCCCGGTTTTTACTGTCTGGAACGGCAAATTCACACTTTTTACTATAATCCGTGCCGCAGGATCAGACTGTACCCGGACCTGACAATACGGTTGTCACTGACACAGATTGTCAGCCCCTCAGGATATCTCAACTGCTGGCAAAACCGCATAAAATACAGCGGATGTGTCTGCACAAGGCAGTTCTAACCTGGGGGCAATGCCATAAACAGAGTTTTTGTCTGTTTATGCCGGTGTCTGCGCACCTTTGATATAGTCTGTGATTGCCTGCATGGAGGGGGCTTTATTGGCAAAAAGGCCCAACGATATCAGGGTCTCTGCATCAGAAGAAGCAATAAAGGAATTCACAGGTTCAGGAATCGTGCCAAAACGATCTTCCAGCAGAATTCGCAGTATTCTGCCACAGCCTATAGCCTCGCCTCTCTTTTCGCCTCTTTTCTCCCCTCTCTTCTCGCCTCTCTTCTCGCCTCTCTTCTCGCCTTCTTGAATGTATTCATTTTTCCAGTTGGCAGCATTTTCCAGCGTGTGTTTGGCCAATATCATATTTACCTCCTGCAGATTGCGGAATGTACGGCTTGCTTCAACAAACCCGGCACACTTCAGCGCGTATTCCGCCCACAAAGCAAACATTTTTTCAAGGATGCGTATTTAAAATCTGGAAGCAGTTCTTCCAGACTTGTAAATATCGGCTTTAAAGCGTCCATTGTTTATGGCCGTCAGGCTTGAAAAAACTGATAAGAGGACTGAAGCCAGCGAAGCGTCCGTCAGATACTTCCGACTCCTGATTGCTGGCAAGGCCTCATAAAATGCAACGGATGTGGCTGCTTCCGTATAAGCATTCACTGCTTTATACGTCATCCAACTACATCCATTGCGCCCATAAGAAAGTTCTAACCTGGGCTCAACCAGGCAGAACCAGATGATTGCCTATGTATTACTGTGCCTGCAATCCGTTGATACGGTCAGTAATTGCCTGTACAGATGATGCTTTATTGGCAAAACGTAACAAAGACGTCAGGGACTCTAAATCTGAAGAAGCAATAAAGGAATTCACAGATTCAGGAATCGTGCCAAAACGATCCTCCAGCAGAATCCGCAGGCTCTCTCCTATGCCTTCTGTTCTGCCTTTTTCTCTGCCTCTGGCCTCACCTCTGGCCTCTCCTCTGGCCTCTCCTCTAATTTCGCCTTCTTGAATATATACATTCTTCCAGTTAGCAGCATTTTCCAGCGTGGATCCGCCCAATATCATATTTACCTCCTGCAGATTGCGGAATGTACGGTTTTCTTCAACAACACCGGCGCGCTTCAGCGCATATTCCGCCCACAAAGCAAACATTTTGTTCAAGGATGCATATTCAGGATCTGGAAGCAGTTCTTCCAGTCTTGTGAATATCGGCTTAAAATCGTCTAAGATCTTTGCGCGCTCCAGCTTTATGAGCTGGGTAACCAGTCCGTTGCGCTTACTCAGCTCATCATCAGCAATATTGCATTCATCCAGCAGTAAATAATCCTGCTTGGGGCAATATTGTTTCCTGTCGTCAGGCATCGGGAAAAACAATGGCTCCGCATCCAATGGTACGTTCCATTGCTCCTTCCCATTGTACAGTACAATGGGGCAAATTTGTGGCAGGGACTGTTGCTTAAACGGGTGTACGCCTTTGGCGATATCCAGAAGCAACAGGGATGAATAGGACCGGATCCGGAGCGCCATCAGATTGTCACGACTACTCTGGAATTCCAGGATCACAACAAGGTATGCGCTGGAATCATTTTTCAGATTGACCCTCCATACGATGTCATCGCGGCGCTCCAATAATTCTGGTGAGATATAATCGCCATGCAGGCGTACAAGTGTAGACAAATCTAAAATGCCGGCAAGGAACTTTGGTCCATATTCCTGAATCAGAGACCTAACCACTACAGGATAGCTGAAAAAGCTCCTGTATGAAAGGTCACTTTCCTTTCGCGTACCGTCCATGAGTTCTCCTTATTCTACTTAAGAACTGTTTGATGGGCAAGAAGGCGATCAGCAGGAAAACAATGCCCCAATGAGCAAAGTGTCTGTATTATTCGGCTCGCAATCTGTACTGTGGGTCTGTAAGGTGGGTTAGGTCTTTCAGACTGGTTCCGGGTCTAGACAGCCTACGTTCTTTTGCTCAGTCTTTTTCCGTCTGAGCCTTCCATTGGCTAGAGAATACCCTGTGATGCTGTATATGGCAACTCTTTTTTTGAGCATGAAAACTGCCTGGATGCCTGAAAGCCATGGCGTGCTCACAAGTACAGCTTTCCCTGCCACTTAGACCATCTATATTTTCACCATATGTGTCAGCCAGGATTTCCTCGCCGTGCTGCAATGCTCTTATGGCTCCGGGGAGATGAAGATATGGGAGTATCTCAATCCCCCGAAGCTTCACTTTTCTCGAAAAAATACGATATTTCTCAGCTGCAAATGTCTCACTGGCAGCGGTGCGCAGGCTCAAGCCCCTTCAGGACTGCCAGGACATCCCTAGCCACGCTTAAGCCTATACGCCGCAAGCAGTCATCCGTGTTAATGCCTATATGCTGGGAAGCCACAAAATTAGGACAGGAAAGAAGCGGGTTGTCAGCCTGGGGCGGCTCAGAGCTGAAAACATCGCAGGCAGCTCCAAAGAGCCGTCCTTCCTTGAGGGCATCATACAGAGCCTTCTCGTCCACCACATCGCCCCTTGCGCAGTTGACAAGGATGGCTGACGGCTTGCAGAGAGCAAGCTCTTCCTTCCCTATAATATGCCTTGTCTTCTCTGTCAGGGGAAGACAGACACAGAGGAAGTCGGCTGTTGCAAGAAGCTCCTTCAGAGTGTCACACACATAAACCGTATCCTCACTTCCCTTTGCCAGTGACCTGGACCAGGCATGGACATTCATCCCGAAGCCCAGCCTTCCGATAGAGGCAATACGCCTTCCTATGCTACCGTAGCCGGCAATGCCAAGGACCTTTCCCGCAAGTTCCATGCCACGCTGTGCAGGCGCTGTGCGCACCGCACAGTCACTGCGTATGGCATCCATGCCTGGCACTATCTTTCTGGCAACGGCCAGCATAAGGGCAAAATACAGTTCTGCCACAGACTGCGCCCCCTCGCCCGGGACATTGACGACTGCTATGCCCAGTCTCTGCGCAGCCTCAAGGTCGATATTGTCAACACCCGTGCCATGGGATCCGATGACAGACAGGGACGATGACTCAAGCTGTTCCCTGCCTATCTTTTGTGTGCGTACAATAACGCCGTCGCAGGAAGGCCAGCCTGCAGTTTCTGGGCTGTTCCAGTCAATAACGTCGGCCTCGGCCCGCAAAAGGGCCATGGCATCATCATGTATCGGTTCTAGTACGGCAATGCGCATGAAAGTTCTCCCTTTTCCCTTGTCACTTCCCGGTTCTCATGGCCAGGCATGGAACGGACCGCTTCTGCCACCAGCCTACGGCCAAAGAAAAGCCCCCGCTTCAGGACTGAAGAGGAGGCCTTGTTTTGCAGTTCAAAAAATCAGGACTTACTTGGGAAGCACGGCGCCCTGGTAGGTCTTGTTCATGAATTCCTTGATGGCGTCGCTCTTCAGCACTTCGCACAGAGTCTTGAGCTCGGGACGGTTTTCGTCACCGGCACGCACGGCAATGATATTGGCGAAGGTGTTGGCAGCCTCGGAATCAGCAGCTTCCAGAGCCAGGGCATCCTTGGCCTTCAGGCCGCCAAGCAGGGCATAGTTGCCATTGATGATGGCCACTTCCACATCGGGAAGGGAACGGGCCAGCTGGGGAGCTTCCAGCTCTTCAATCTTGAGACCGCGGGGATTTTCCACGATGTCAAGACGGGTGGACGTGAGGCCGGGATTCTTGAGCTTGATCAGACCCTGGTCCTGCAAAAGCAGGAGGGCGCGGGCTTCGTTGGTGGTGTCATTGGGCACAGACACAATGGATCCCTTGCCCAGGTCCTTGAGGCTCTTGCAGCGGCCGGCATAGATGCCGAAGGGCTCATAGTGGATGAAAGCCATGGCATGGAGCTTGGTACCCTTCTGGGCATTGAAGTCATCCATGTAGGGCTTGTGCTGGAAGTAGTTGGCATCCAGCTCGCCGCCGTCCAGGGCGACGTTGGGCTGCACGTAGTCGGCATACTCCACGATTTCAAGATTGATGCCCTTTTCCTTCAGGATAGGGGCCGCAGCCTTGAGAATTTCGGCATGGGGCGTCGGGGAGGCGCCGACACGGATTGTTTTGGCAGCCTGGCTGGCCGTAGCTGAGCCAAAGACAAGGCCTGCAGCCACCAGCGTGGCACAAAGCAGAGAGGAAAGACGCATAATTGACCTCATAGGACCGGTACTGGCACGGTCGCTGCCCTGCTTGAAAAACAGGGAAAAGATGAAAAAAACTGTCTGGCAGATGCGGCGTCAGAAACGTCACATGCTGCGCTTGTCAGAACGATGGGTCGCCCAGTCGCCAAAACTCTGCAAGACCTGCACGATGACAATGAGCAGAATGACTGTGGCAAACATCATCTCGTTCTGATAGCGGTTATAGCCGTACATGATGGCCAGCTTGCCAAGACCGCCGCCGCCTACGGCGCCGGACATGGCAGAGTAGCCCAGAATGGTTGTTGCCGCGATGGCAGAGCCGTTGATGAGGGAAGGCATGGCCTCGGGGATATAGACCTTGTAGAGGATCTGCCAGATGCTGGCGCCCATGGACTGGGCAGCTTCAATGACGCCCCTGTCCACTTCCAGGAGGGACTGTTCGATGAGCCTGGCCACAAAGGGCGCTGCAGCAATGACCAGCGGCACAACCGTGGCGTTATTCCCAATGGTTGTCCCCACAAGCCAGCGGGTAAAGGGAATAACGGCAATCATGAGGATAAGGAAGGGAAAGGAACGGGTGAGGTTCACAATCACATCCAGAATGCGGTAGATGACAGGATGCGGCGCCAGGCCGTTTGCCCTGGTCACAACCAGCACCAGGGCCATCATCATGCCGAATACATAGGCAAAAAAGGTGGAAGCCAGCGTCATGTAGAGCGTATCTACCGTGCCTTCCCACAAAAGCGCTATCAGGGCTTCGTTAAACACGGGCTGCTTCCTCCTTTTTAAATTCTTCTATATAGATGAGATTTTCGGAGCAGTATGCCAGCACCTTCTTTCTGGCCTCTTCATCCTCAGGCAGCTGCAGTATCATCTGCCCGAAGGCCTTGCCGCCTATGTCGCGGGTGGAAGCGTACATGACATTGAGGGGCTGGCCCGAGGCCAGGACCATGTTGGAAAGGACGGGCTCGTAGCTGGACTGGCCGTCAAAGATAAGCCTGTAGAGGCTCCCTGCCGTCATCTTGTCCGGATGCAGGGCTTCAGGAACAACCAGGCGCCTGGCAATGTCGGTACGCGGATGGAAGAAGACCTCGTTGACAGTGCCTGTTTCGGCAATGACGCCCTTGCTGATAATGGCCACCTTGTGGCAGAGCTTTTCGATAACGTCCATTTCATGGGTAATGATCACGGCCGTGATGCCCATGGTCTGGTTAATGTCACGCAAGAGGGCCAGGATGGAATCCGTTGTTTCAGGATCCAGGGCAGAAGTTGCCTCATCGCACAAAAGGACCTTGGGATTGGTGGCAAGGGTACGGGCAATGGCCACTCTCTGCTTCTGGCCGCCTGAAAGCTGCACAGGATAGGATCCGGCGTATTTGTCAAGGCCGACCAGCTCAAGCATCTCCATGCTGCGCTCCCTGGCCTGCCTGCGGCTGACGCCGGCAAGCTCCAGCGGAAAACACACGTTGTCCAGAGCCGTTCTCTGCATAAGCAGGTTGAACTGCTGGAAAATCATGCCCATGGAGCGGCGCATGATATTGAGCTCACTGCTTTTGAGCGCCCCCATGTCGCGCCCTTCAAAGAGCACCTTGCCCTCTGTCGGAGGCTCAAGCATGTTGATACAGCGCACAAGCGTACTCTTGCCTGCACCGCTGCGGCCGATAATGCCGTAAATCTCCCCTTTCTCAATGGTGAGATTGATATCCTTCAAAACCCTGATGCGGGCGGACCCGATCATAAAGGTCTTGCCCAGCCCCCTGAGCTCAAGTACAGGCGGCTCGCCCTGCCTGTCCTGTTTCGTCTTCTCTTCAGCCATAATGCCATGCACGGGGGCGCCGCCGCTCCCGTACTCCCTCCTTATCGTGCGCTTGGACGTGTCTGCCCTAGCAGGCCCCAGAGAAGATCCGCAAATAATCCCGGGACATCTTCTGCCTCCGGATACGGACGAAAAGTCCCGCACCATACTCTCAATACCTGTCAGGCAGTCTTTTCCCTAGCACAACAGACAGCCATTCTCAAGCGCCTGACAGAATTGCGCCCATCCTGCCTTGACAGCCTGTGACATAAACAGGAAAAGAATACCATGAGGCTGAAAAGCCGGCTCCTGTGACAGGAGCATCCATCCCCCGGTACAAAAAGGAAGAGACTCATGACCCCATCCCAGCGCTACAATCCCATGACCCTCAATGCCATGATAACAACCCCCCACTATCTGGCAAGCCAGGCAGGACTGCAGATCCTGCGCAGCGGAGGCAATGCCATAGAGGCAGCCATCACGGCAGCCTCTGTGCTCACCGTTGTCTATCCGCAGATGTGCACCCTGGGAGGCGACTGCTTCTGGCTCATCCACAATGCCGCAACAGGCGAGACGCGCGGGCTGAATGCCTCTGGCAGGGCAGGACGCAAGGTAAAGCGCTCCGTGTATCAGGGGAGATCTGCCATACCTGCCCGCGGCCCACTGGCTGCCATTACAGTCCCGGGCGTTGTCTCAGGCTGGGAAAAAGCCTTCAATTATTCAAAAAAGGCCATGCACGGCACCTTTTCCTGGTATTTTCTGCTGGAAGAAGCCATAGAGCTCTGCCGCGGGGTGCCTGTCTCAGCCAGCCTGGCCGGCTGGCTTGAGCGCGATACGGACGAAAAGGACAAGGAACAGGCCTTCCTGCAGCGCTTCCCCGAATTTGCAAAAACCTTCCTGCACAACGGGCGCCCGTACCGGTGCGGGGAAATCCTGGCGCAGCCTGATTTGCGCAAGACCATGGTACAGCTTGCCGAGCGGGGGCCCAGGGATTTTTACGAGGGCCTGACCGCAAGACAGATCCTGGACGGCCTTTCAGAGGCTGGCGGCCTGCTCACAGGCAAGGACTTCAAAAAGCACACTGCCGACTGGGTTGAGCCCATAAGCATTGATTACCGCGGACTTACGGCCTGCAACCTGCCACCCAATACCCAGGGTGTCTCCTCCCTTGAGATTCTGGCCATGCTGAACACGGCGGACTGTGCAAAGCTTGGGCAGGGAAGCGCCGATTACTACCACTTCATGACAGAGGCGACCAAGCTGGCCTTTGCAGACAGGGACCGCTTTGTCAGCGATCCAGATTTTGTCAAAATCCCCCTGAAAAAGATGCTGTCCAAAAAACATGCAAAGAAGGCCGCTGCCTCCATTGACATGGCCAGGGCACAGTCCTTTTCCTCCCTGCTCTGCCCCAAGGGAGACACCATATGGCTGGGCGTTGTCGATGCAGAAGGCAATGCAGTCTCGCTTATCCAGAGCATCTACATGGACTTTGGATCAGGCATCATCCCCAAGGGCACCGGCGTCCTTTTGCAGAACAGAGGCTGCTTCTTCTCCCTCGATCCCGATCATGTGAACACGCTTGAGCCTGGCAAGCGTACCATGCATACGCTCAATCCTCCCATGATCCTGAAGGACGGGCACCCCCTGCTTGTCTACGGCACCATGGGCGGGGAAGGACAGCCTCAGACACAGGCAGCCCTTGTCACCCGCATCCTGGACTATAAGATGACGCCGCAGGAAGCCGTTGATGCGCCGCGCTGGCTCTATGGCCGCTCCTGGGGCGCAGAGAGCAACAGCCTGAAGCTAGAGGGGCGCATCTCAAAGGATATCTGCGATGAGCTTGAAAGGCGCGGCCATACAGTAGAGCGTGTGGCAGACTACACCGATCTTATGGGGCATGCCGGCGCCATCCTTATAGAAAGAAAGCCTGAAGGGGCGCCGGAGCATGTCCGGCACATTCTCCGCGGCGCAGCCGACCCCAGGGGCGACGGGCTGGCCTGCGGCTGCTAAAAACAGCTCGGGATACCCTGCTCCCTTGACGTCTTAAAACAGAATACTACCTTAAATAGGAAGAAGGGCAGTTCCTGCCCCGTATCATCTGCTGGAGGAATCTGTTATGGAATTCATCAGTCTTGCAGGCAAGCGCTATTCCTGCAAAAAGTATGACGGCAGGCCCGTCTCAGAAGAAAGCCTTAAGGGCATTCTGGAAGCCGGACGCCTTGCGCCCACTGCCAAAAACCTGCAGGAACAGAAAATCTATGTTGTCCGTTCTGAAGAAGGACTGGCCAAAATAGACAAAATTACGCCCTGCCGCTACGGTGCTGCCACCGTGCTGGTGGTCGCCTTCGATAAAACAAACGTCTTCACCTACCCTGGCGGCAAAAGGGACAGCGGCATAGAGGACGCAAGCATTGTGGCAACACACATGATGCTGGCAGCCTGCGACGCCGGCGTGGACAGTTGCTGGATCAATTTCTTTGATCCGGACAAGGCCCATGAAATACTGGGGCTCCCTGAAAATGAAGAAGTCCTCATGCTCATGGATCTGGGCTATGCCGCAGAAGGAACAGGCCCTCTGCCCAATCACGGCAAGCGTAAAGATCTGGCTGAGACGGTACAGTACTTGTAAAAAAAGCCAGTATGACAGAAAGAACAAGGCTGTCCTGATATGCACAAAACATATCGGGACAGCCTTTTTATATATCCTGCGGCACCGGGCCTCAGGCAGATTTGCTACATGGCGTCGCAGACAGCCTTGCCAAAGGCTGAGCAGGCCACTTCAGTGGCTCCAGCCATCTGGCGGGCCAGGTCGTAGGTCACAGTCTTTCTGGCCACAGCACCGGCAATGCCTGAACGCACAAGATCACCTGCTTCCTTCCAGCCAAGGAAGTCAAGCATCAGGGCGCCGCTCAGCATCATGGATCCGGGATTGATCTTGTCCAGTCCCGTATACTTGGGGGCTGTGCCGTGGGTGGCCTCAAAAATGGCGTAGCCGTCGCCCACATTGGAGCCGGGAGCCATGCCAAGGCCGCCTACCTGGGCAGCCAGGGCGTCGGACATATAGTCGCCGTTGAGGTTGGGCATGGCCAGGACGCTGTATTCGCGGGGACGCAGCAGAATCTGCTGGAACATGGCATCGGTAATGCGGTCCTTGATGACGATTTTGCCGGCAGGCACGGTGCCGCCGTTCTTGTACACCTCTTCCTCGGTGATCGTCACATCGCCAAATTCCTCGGCAGCGCACTCATAGCCCCAGCGCCTGAAGCCGCCTTCTGTAAATTTCATGATGTTGCCCTTGTGGACCAGGGTCACATTGGGCAGCTTGTGGTCAATGGCGTACTGGATGGCCATGCGCACCAGGCGCTTGGAGCCTGTCTCGCTTATGGGCTTGATGCCGATGGCCGTGTCCTTGCGCAACTCGCGGCCTGTCAGCTCCTCTATCAGTTTGATGACTTTGGCACATTCCTCCGTGCCCTTGTCCCATTCTATGCCGGCATACAGGTCTTCCGTATTCTCGCGGAAAATAACCATATTGACGGCATCGGGATCCTTGACGGGGCTGGGCACGCCGGGGATATGGCTGCAGGGACGGATGCAGGCGTAGAGATCAAACAGCCTGCGCAGCAAAACGTTCACGCTGCGGAAGCCCTTGCCTACGGGCGTGCTTAAGGGACCTTTCAGGGCCACGCGGTACTTGGTGATGGCCTCCATGGTCTCGTCCGGCACAAACTCGCCCGTCTCCTTCCAGCAGTTTTCGCCGGCCCTGACAGGGAGCCAGCAAATCTGGCGCTTGCCGCCATAAGCCTTGGCAACAGCCGTCTCAAAGACAGGCCTGGATGCATTCCAGATATCGGGACCGACACCGTCACCGGCAATGACGGGGATAATAGGATCGTCGGGAACAAGCAGTGTGCCTTGTTCGGAAAGAGTAATTCCGGTACCCATGTACAGTATCTCCTGGGGGAAAGGGCAGAATAGATTAACAAATTTTCCGTTCTGATCGGCAGATTGCAAAAGGCAGGCTTTTTCCAGCAAGGAAAAAACTGCACAAAATCACCGAAAAACGCATGCGGCAAGGATACGTTTGCTTGGCCGAAAAAACAAGACACGTCTCAGGGGCAGATCGCACAGATACATGGCACCCGCAAACTGCTGTGGCAGCTGCGCCCCTGGCATCATTGCCTAACATTCCTTAACAAGATGCATTTTCCTGGCACAGAAAGAATAAAAGCGTACCACAAATCCAGTCAGCACGGCAGACAGGACTGTCCCCTCGCGTATGCCTATGACGTTGCCAAGAAAGATAAAGCCCAGAATGGCTGCTGTTGCGACCATGCAGCAGTCAGTGATGACCTTGATGGATCCGAAGCTGTGATGAGTACGCCAGGCAATGGCCAGGACAAGTCCTTCCCCTGGCATAACGGTGATATTGCTGGCCACCTGGATAAATATGCCAAGGGCCAGTGTGGCAATGCCGACCATAAGGAAGGCGAAACGCTCAAGATACGGCAAAGCCAGGATGCCGTCCGTGCAAAACAGCCAGAAGTCAATGGCAGCGCTGAAAACAAGCATGGGCAGAAGCTGCAAAAAGATTTTATTGCTAGACTTCGGGCCAAGAATAAATTTTTGTGCAATGACAAAAAGGGTATTGATAATGGCCGTATAGCCGCCCACGCTTAAGGGAAGGATGCCATCGCACACAAGCGGAATGCTGGTGATGGGCGTTGTACCAAGGCTGGCATTGGTCACAATGGCTATGCCAAGCGCTGCTGTACACATCCCCACGCAAAAGAAACAGCAGCGAACAGCAAGCAGTACTTGTTTCATCGTGAAAAACCGAAAAAAAAAGACCCCGCCGCCTTTATAAGGGACAGGGTCCTGAATAAAAGGTGTTCTGTTATTAGAAGCCTATGCGCAGGCCAACCATAACTTCGTGGTTGTAGGGACGGATACCAACGCTGGTACCAGAGCTCTTGGTTTCGGTGTAGCCAAGGTCAAGGTAGCGGTAACCGGCGTCGATAGCCATATTTTCATTGAAGCTGTAGGCAACACCGGCGCCAACCTGCCAGGCAAAGTTGGTGGAACGGTCATCGGAGGAGCCGCTCCAGGCAGGATCTCCGGCACCACCATAATGATGCACGTCAACACCAAGGTAGTTGAAGGCCAGGCCGATACCGGCGCCAACATAGGGGGTGAAGGCGGTGCTGTTGTGGAAATCGTAGTAGAAGTTGGCCAGCAGGGTGGTGCTGTTGGTGGTCAGCTTGGAGCTGCCCCACGGACCGCTGTCAGAAGTTTCGCTGTTGCCGCGCAGGGCCAGTTCCAGTTCGGCACGGATCGGAATCATGTGGCTGAACCAGAAGTCATAGCCGGCAGCAATAGCGCCGCCCAGTGTAAACTGGCTGTAATTGTCAAGGCCATGGCCGGCAAGCCAGCCTGAACGTTCCACAGTACCCGTGTTCTGGACGGTCATCATGAACTTGGGTGTCAGGTACAAGCCCTGAGCTGCGGAAGCGATGCTGGGAGCAACAAGGGTCAGAGCCAGCACCAGAGAAGCGATAAGACGTTTCATATTGTATAACTCCTTAAATTTCCTGTGCCCGACAGGAATTTGGGAAAAGATAAAACAGCACTTGTACTGCTGTCAATCAATTGCTTTCGTATCAAAATACTATTATATTGTGCCCCGTACATCTGTAGCCGGATGCCATACAAGTATGCTGTTCCTGACGCTTCTTGTTTTTATCATGAAGCCGGACAGATTATTGTTATGGCGATCAGCAGCAGACAAAAAAGCAAAGAGCATTCTTCTTTAGTTCTGCTCCTGCTCTTTTATGAGAAAATTAAGACTCAGTGTCTGTACAGTCTTTTTCCATAGTGATCCTGGTCTGAAAATATCCATGAACCAGAGAAATATGGTTTTATTATCCTGCACGGACAAAGAGAACTAATTTGCCAGTTGCCGCCTGGCTGCATGCTAAAAAGCATCGCAGCGTATCAAGGAAAAGCAAAGGAACCCTGCTATGATAGAAGTTCAAGTTTCCAAAGGTATACTCAGTACCTACTTCGACAAGATGCAGCGCAATCTGGAACTGGATGTCGCCATTGTCGGCGGCGGCCCTTCCGGCATTGTGGCTTCATACTACCTGGCAAAGGCCGGGCTGCATGTTGCCCTGTTTGACCGCAAGCTCTCTCCCGGCGGCGGGATGTGGGGCGGCGCCATGATGTTCAACCAGCTGGTCATACAGGAAGAGGCCATGCCCATCGTTGCCGATTTCGACATTACGTTCCATCCCTACGAGGACGGACTGTATACCATGGATTCGGTCGAAAGTACATCATCGCTTCTGTACCACGCTGTGCACGCCGGTGCCACCATTTTCAACTGCTACTCGGTAGAGGACGTAATCTACAAGAACAATGCCGTAAGCGGCGTCGTGGTCAACTGGACGCCTGTCCTGCGCGAGGGGCTGCATGTTGACCCCTTAAATATCTACTCCAAATTCGTCATCGACGGCACGGGCCATGACAGCGAGATATGCCGTGTTGTCGCACGCAAAAACGGCATACAGCTTGATACGCCTACAGGCGGCGTCATCGGCGAACGTTCCCTGGACGTGACCGAGGGCGAGGCTCTCGTTGTCGAAGGGACAAAGGAAATCTATCCCGGCCTCTATGTCTGCGGAATGGCCTCATCTGCCGTTTCCGGGACACCGCGCATGGGCCCCATCTTCGGCGGCATGCTGATGAGCGGCAAGAAAGTGGCAGACATGATTATCGCAAGGCTTAAGTAGCCTTTTGCCGTCATTACCATCGTCAATACCAGCACAGGGCAACCGTACAGCAATGCGGTTGCCTTTTTTGGTACCCGGGCAGACGTTGTGCCATGCCTTTATGCAGCCCGCCTATCCTCCCCATATCCAAAGAGAAAGGCACGGCAGTTCTCCCTACTTCTGCTTTTTGGCGTTTCTGGCCTTCTTTCTGCGCTTCCTGGCAGCATAGATATCCTGGATGTGCTGTCTTGCCATTTCTTTTGCGTCAATGGCGTCCGTGGCAGGGGCGGCAAAATCATCAGATGCATCCTGTGCGCCATGGGCATCATCTTCACCGTGAAGGAAAGGGACCGCAGCGTCTGTGCAGCTTTGGGCATCCTCTTTTCCGGCCTGGCTTAAGATGTGCTCCTTCAACTCGCTGTAGGCCGTGTTTCCTTCCTTTGCATCCTTTCTTGATCTGGCAAGATAGTCTTTCAGGGTGCGCTCTGTAACCGGGAACCCTGCGCTGGTAACAAGCCTGGCCAGATCGGCAGCAGAACACCTGCGGGTTTTCAGCAT
>CAVLCT010000005.1:0-24114 GCA_963661665.1 Bulleidia sp.
CCGCCAGAAAGAAATATCGCCCGCAATCCCGACAACTTATCATACCCTGCCACCAAATTTGCTTGGTGACAGTTTGGGAAGGCGCCTTGGTATGCTTTCCTAGGGAGTTTTCATGTCAGTCTTCATAACTTTCGAGGGCATAGACGGGAGCGGCAAGACCCGTATCTCCAAAATCATAGCCGATATCCTCTCCGCCAATTACAACGTGTACTGGACCAAGGAGCCGACCGACAAATCTTTGATAACAGAGCTCCGGAACTGGCAGAAGAAGGAGCTTAAAAACATCGAGCTAGTCTCGGAAGAGAACAAGAAGCGCATCCTGTCAGTCCTGCCCGAACAGACTACACCGCAGCAGGACCTGCTTAATTTCCTTCTGGATCGTTCTCTCCATGCGCCAGTTATCAAGGCTGCGCTGGAAGAATACGATATCGTAATTTGTGACCGCTACCACGATAGCACGATGGCCTATCAGGCGGATGCCGTGCGGCAGCTGTTTGGAAATTCCGAACAAGTCGGGAATCCTGACACGTTCGGATGGCCAGTGCCGGACCTGACAATATTTTTGAATATCCTGCCAACCTGCGCAGAGGGGCGCCGCCTGAAAAGGGACGGGAAGAAGCCGGACACGTGGAAGCCGCAGGCGATTGATCCGCAGGCCTTACAGGAAGCAATGGAGCGCAAAACGGATTATGACGCCGTCCGCAGACGCTATCTTGAGATGGCAACTGGCAACGACCGATTTGCAACCATAGATGCCAACGGTCCTTTGAGCGTAGTAGTTGCCGAGTGCCTGCAAGCGGTCGAGGAATTGCTGAATAAAAAGACGAACACTCCGGAAACACCGGATAGTTGCCAGACAGGCAAAGAAGACTAGCTAGAGAGGGAAGATAAACATGAACAACAAAAACGACTGGTTCCGGCTCATCGTTACAGCCGAAAACATGCAGATGCAGATTGGCGACCTTGTGGAAGATTTGCGCTCCGCCAGCGCCGATGGAGACGTTGAACCTGATGAATTCATACGGGTCGCCGCTCTGGTGAACCGTATGAGCTACGACACAGACGATGCCTGCGAAAAGATCCGGGACATTCTGGACGTGTAGGAAGGCTGAATGGAGACAATACTACTATTGGTTTCCTGTATGTATTTTGCCTTTTGGTGCGGCAAAGCTGCTAGCCAAGACAAACTTGACAAGCTCCAAGCTATACTATGTGTACAAATGCAGGAAATACAGGAGCTTCAGGAACAACTGGACGCCCAACAGTCGGAAGACAAGGAGGAAGCATGACAGACGCCCGCTGGAATTATCTGTCCGACCTTATGGATGAGGCCTCCGAACGGACGAGAGACCTAAGAGAGATGCTGCGGGAACGGAACAGTTCCCTGTCAGATCGCAACTGTGCCTACATTGAAAGACGTATTATAGGTCTGTATTTAGACGTTGTGCGGACAGCCGAGTTTCTATCTCTCCTGTTTGAAAGGGAGGAATCATGAGCGCCAAAACTCCGCAAGTCCGCTGGGTGGAATTGTCCAAGCAGGCATATACCATGGCGGTAAATATCGGCCTAGAGACAGGCAGAATTCATGAAACGCTTTCCAAATATCCGGAGCTTATCAGCGAGGGAGATGAACAGTACATGACTACCGCCTTGGAAATGTTACTGGAAGGGCTCCAAGCGCTAGAAAGTTATCAAGTCTACGCCGTTCAGGATCAACTCTGGACGGCGGCAGGAGAGGAAGCATGAATATCGAAAAATTGCCATTCAAAGAGTGGTATCTCCTAGCAGATGAGCAAGCAGCAGTAGCCAGAGAGATGGTTAAGGTTGCGAAGGCTATTGAAGAACTACCGGAAGACACTCCGGACCACATCAAAGAGGATATCTCCTACTTCATGCAAGTGTTTGTTGACGAAGGTGGCAGTTATCCCGATCTTACTGTAAGCAGCCTTTGGGACCAGATAGAGAAGGCAAGAGGGGCAAACAATGCAAAAAGCTGAATATTGGGAATCCGCCCTTGAGAAACTAGACGAGGCCTGCCGTATGATAGAGGCAACACGACAGGATGCGCTAGATTATGACAAGGACTTCCTTGCCGAATCTACTGTATGTGCATTCTGCGCACAGGCAGAATATCTTCTGGATATCACCAGACACAGGACCTCCGAAATGCTCAATATTCTGGAAGCGTAACTTGCACGGCAAGCGGGGATACCGTATATTCTTCCCTGCGCTTTCATATTATCTCCTTGAACGGAAAGAAGACTCTGTACGGGTATATTGTGGGGACAGGCCATCTTGAGAAATCAAGGTGGCCTTCTTTTTCCTCTCTGATCTGGCTTTTATTCTTTTCTACTTGTCATTCATAGCCGTGTTCAGTGGCATATAATCTGTCCATTGGAAACTACAAACATCGTTTTTAACAGAATAACGGCCAGTATACCTTTTTGGCTTTTCCAGTCCTTGATGCTCATTCACAAAAGACTGGACCTCCGGCATGTACACACATTCTTCCACAGGCGGATAAGCTGCCTGTCTGCCAATAACTTCTTTTCCGCCACTGGGGAAAATAATTATATCAATGCGGCCAGGTGTTTCTGTATCCATAAAAAACTCCTTTTTAGTCGTTATTAAAACTTTTCAAGACAGGCCAAGGGGTATCATCCCCGCCGCCATCCCACGGCGCCCCATCCAGTGAGGGTAGGTCACGCAGGGCCTGACGGTAGGCCGTCACAAGGGCCCGTTGCTCATCCGTGAGGGGATAGTCGGTAGTCATGAGATAGTCAGTAGCGCTGATGCGCTTGTCACGCTCCGAACGGAGGCGGACAAATCGCTGTTCCTCAGAATTATAGATGGCCTCTTCCTCTGCCTTCTGCTTGGCGGCTTCCTCTTCAAGACGGGACTTTTCGGCTTCATAGGCCGAAATGAACGGCTTCACCAAGTCGGCAAACTCAGCATCCGTCAGCGGCTGATTGGCCGCTCCGTCCCATTCTGCCTCGCCAGTCTGCGTCCCTGTATCGTAGTGCAGGGCGTGAAGGCCTTCGGGGGCGGTAAAATCAAAAACCAGTCCTGAACCGTTAATCAGGATGAGATTGTCATCGGGAATTATTGTTATCTTCATTTTTGTTTCCTCTTTTGTTCAGCCAGATGCCGAGCCACGTGCACACGCTTACTACGCCTGCTACTCGATCCGGCTACGGTGGTGGCTCTCCGTTCAATGGCGTAGCTTGGGGAAGTACTACCGCAACTCAGGAGAGTACCGAATCTACCGGTGGTTCATCTTCCCATAACCACACATTCACAGGCACTCCCCAGACTGTCAGTACACTGCCTCCGTATTATGCGCTTGCCTTTATCATAATGATAAAAGCCAGTGCGTAATAAGGCGGAATAGTATCGACAGATGTCTGCGTCAGGGACAGCGTATGCGTATGAGTGTCAGAACCACCGGTAGCGTAGGTGGTGAAATTGTAGTTAGACGTTCCTGTGTCCTTCCAGTAGCGCTGACTGATTGCATCCCCACTCCGGGGCACACCGTGCGTTGACTGCTGATGCACGTGGCTCGGCATCTGGCTTGTTGTCAGTGTAGTACCGCCGACCGAACCACTAATCGACACAGTCTGGCTGGCAGCGCCACCAATATTGCCAGTTTTATACGTGGACCCAGAACCAATAATGAACCTGTTCCGCAAATCAGGGACGGTCAGTCCGTTTGTGGTCACGCCATCGCAGATACACCAATTTGTGTTCGGTTCAGTCGTTCCGAGCGGTATCGGATAGCGGTTGTCATCGCCTCCGAACGTGCCGGAGAACATGCAGATGGTGCCAAGGGGAATAAGAATCCCCATCAAAGCAAGAAGCTTATTCTTAAGCGCTGTAACTTCATCCACCTCGGTTGACGTGAAGTTTCTTTCGTCTTTCCATTCATCCGTAACGCTTGAGCGATACCAGACCTTACTATTAGCGAACAATACCTGCGTAGCTGCGAGCGGTTGCGTGGATCCGGAAACTACCAGAAGGCACTTGCCAGTAAACGTCACAGGAAATCCGTAAACGGTAGAAACGCCGTCAGGGAAAACATATGTTCCAGCGGTTGTAAAAGTACTGGCCTCAATCGTAGAGGTGACAGAAAGCGCAGTAGAAATTACAACACTGTCCAGCACTGCGCCGTCGGAATCAAAAAGTTGGTCATATACAATCATTTACGCAGTCCTCTTCCAGGCATAGACGCTGAGGTACGGGGGCATGTTGTTGTGGGCGTAGCTGAGGCCGGAAGCCCAGGTATTTCCCATTGCGTCACCATACCCGCATTGAGCGGCTAGAGGGTTAGATTGCCATTTACCCGAGCTGCTATCAACCTGGATACCTGAAAAATCGCCTGTTTGAGAAGAGCCGTCCTGATAATACTGTGTCGCATTTGAAGACTCTCCAGCTTGGGTCCACCAAACTACAGTATGTTGATGCGCCGGCATCTCCGCCACCGTCAGCTGGTGCGTCTCTTCACCGCCGGTTGTGCCCGCGGCGTGGTTAGTCCCTGCGCACCAGAGGAAGGTATCCTGAATCTGTTCCCACGTTCCGCCAAAGAGCTCATCAGGCGAGGTGCTGTCCGTGGAAATGTAAATACTGCCGACGGGATGTGCCGCCAGTTTGACGTACTTGGTGAACGTCTTGAATGTGTCTAAAATTGTACTCATGCTGTCCTCTGCCAGACATTGACCACATGTGTCTCGGGCTGGACTGTGTCGGATGCGCCGTAGATGGATGAACAACGGGATGCGTCAAAATAGGATTCCCCACCAACACAGTCAAAATCCTGGTTTCCTGTCCAGATGTTTCGGCCTTTCTGTGTGCTACCATAAAAGGCTCCAGTGAGGCTGAAAAAGAGCCCCCCCCCCACCGCAACTATCACCTAACATGCCAGTAATATTCGGCAACCCTGCGGCGATATCCGTACCTGCGGGATGGCTGTCATCCGAACATTGCAGGAGCTTCCCCTTCACCCGCTCCCAGGTGCCGCCAAATATCTCGTTCGGGTCATCGTCCGATGCCGTCAGCCAGAACGACCCCACCGGATGACATTTCAATATCGCCGTCTTGATGGTCGTTTCAATTATCTCCGTCAAAGTATGCGTCGCCATTATACTGTTCCTCCTGCGTCGATGTACTGCTGGTAAACATATTCGTAGGCGTCATCAATTTGTTCTTCCATTGACGCCACCCTTGTCGAGTAGGCAATAACCGCCACCTGCGTCTGTCTAAGCTGTGCTGCAAGTTCGTTGTCGCCTTGATTAACTTTGTCGATAACGGGGTCGGTGATAATAGAAAGGCTTTTCCAAGTGCCATCTCCTGCAAGGTATGTATTGCCACCTCCGCCATATATGCCGCTTGCAATGCGGGAACCCGTACTGATTGAACCGGCTTTAGTGCCAGGGAGTGCGTCCAGATGCGCCTTTGTGCATATAGTATCCGCATCGGCTATGCTATATTTTGAACCTGTTACCGTCTTGCCATCCGACACTGTAATTGTGCAAGAGTTCCACGGCAAGCCTACTTGTGTGCCGCCTTGGTTTATATACAAAAAGGCTTTAGTCAGTGTCAGGGATTCCGCAATGTTGATAGTTGCACTAGCAAAGTACAGCATACTATCGGCATAAGAGCGAAAAACACTTTCATGACTGTCCATTGATATTATGTCAACAGTGCCTGAAATAGAAAGGTTTGTCTTCCTTTGTGCAATAGCATTAGCAAAGCGGTTGTAGCCGTTTATGTAAATATAACTGTTATTATTGCCAATTATTTTTTTTGCCACTACGCCATACAAACAAACATATCCGCCGTTGGCAGTTATGCTTGTAAACACTGGCAAAGTGCTTGTATATGCAGTTGCCGCTCCGTCATAGGCATAAATAAAGACTGGTACGCCAAAACCGTAAAAAGTTACATCACCCCAGTCGCCTTCTCCTATGTAAAGAGAAATAGCGGTGCTATTGTTTCCAGCGCTTATATATCCCCTTGCAATTGCAAGGGCCCTGTCTATTGTTAAAACAGGATAGGCGTTATCCAAGCCTGTATTGGTATCAGAACCAGACTTTGAGACATACACCTTCAAGCCAGAACTTGCCGGAGCTCCATTGCAAACCCAGCCGGACCAAGATGCGCCAGTATCCGAGCTTTCACGTTCCCAGAAGCCGCTTGTATCAAACAACACCTGCTTAATAACGGTGGAGCTCCGCTTTACCGTTAAAAGCCAGTTGCCTGCGCTTGTGTACGGGTAGTTCAGATCCGTTGTTCCCGAAGTGCTTATATAATTTCCCGAGACAACAAGACTATTTAAGTCTGTATTGCTAGCAAGATTTTTAGCGTCTCCTATCTGCCCATACTCACTTGCCTTGACGGTGCCAGAAGCACTACTAACAACAACATCAGCCGCAGCGCCATCAGTACGTCCAGTGCCGCCATGGGCAATAGTCAAAGTTCCATTGACAGCGTCATCGTCATCGTTGTTGACGGTAACCGAATTTACCGGAATCGTTATATTTCCTGAGCCGTCAAAGGCCGTTGCAGTAGCCGAGACGATGCCTCCAATATCAATAGTCCGAGCCGTGTTAAGCTTGGTGGTAGTGGCAGCATTGCCTGCAATATCCCCAGGTAGAACGCCGGAGGCATTGCGCACAGGAACGCTATTTGCCGCAGTGCCAGTATTGGCGTCGTAGCCATCCAACGTGTCAGAATCGTGAACCAGTTTTCCAATAGTGTTCCATGTTTCACCATTGAATATCTGTAATTGATAGCCGCCAGTCACAGAGACAAGCCTTTTTGCGCCATTTGGAATGTTTTCCTGCGCAGACGGGTCCAGTTTGGCATTCGTCTGCGTCAGGGTAACTATTTCCTGTAAGTCTGTCAGAATGGCATTTGACGCTTTAGGATTAGTAAAATCCGCCATATACGATTAAACCCCCATTGCAACCCAGTCCACAGTTGCCGAAACTCGGTTGCCGTTTTTGTCCTTGATAAAAACCCTGAATCCCCGCGGATTGATAACATCTTCAAATATGGTGTAGGCCGTATAGTCCTCATGGTTTAATACATTCGGCTTAGGCAGGGACTGTACGTCCACAAAGTCCTTGTTGAAAGAAATCCACGTGCCTGTAAGCATTGGCGTTTCTTGTTCTGATATCCAACCTTCGCCATTATCCGTAGCAAGGCAGGATGCTCTGCCATAATCCGAGATTTGTTTAATTCTCAAATCAACCAGCATAGAGTTAATCTGTACATATCCACCAGAAGCTGTAAGGGTTATGCGGCTATATCGGAATTGAGAAGAGTATACAGAAAAGGCGTTATCCGAAGCAATTTCCCACTCTTCCCCGTCCTGCGAGACTTCAATCTTACAAGTCAGACTTGGCGCCCCGCTCAACTTTCTATAGTCCACAGTTACACTAATGTTTGAAGACGGCACAAGGCTGCCATGATCTATCTCTTCTACATAAGTAGCTATTGGCAAGACTGGTTCAAGCCATGTTTTGAATCCGGCATCCACCTTTTGCTGGTGTGTCAAAGTATCAGTTGTGGCAGATACGCCACCTTGCTCAATTGTCCTTTGTGCGTTTTCTGTCCAAGTCTCCCCGTCTGCCACAGGGCCTAGCATGTGCCCCAAACCGTCAAGAATAAAGTTAGTTCTTTCTCCGTTGAACAAACTGTTTTTCTTGTCATAAAAGACAAATCCGGCAGGCTGGGCAACTCGGCAGGTAATTGTAGCTGGCGTACCAAGATTGCCACCAGTATCCACAGGTGTAATGGAATAGGTATACATGCCGGCAGTAGTTTCCGTTTCAGAGGCAAACAATGCGTCTACACGGCCTATCTCCATTGAATAACCGTCTTCGTCTACCTCGGAAAAGATATATTCCTTGATTGGAAAGAAGATGTAATTCGGCGCTGTCCAATATAATTGTACGTTGTTATCTATGACAGTAGGCTCGGAGAAGGTAACACGCCCAGGAGGTGAGACTGTCAAATCTACGCTGCCCCAAGGGCCAATATTGCCACCGCTGTCCACTGGCCGCACCATAAAAGTATGAGTACCAACCAAGACAGCAGGAAGGGCCGTACTTGTTACGTCAAGGCGCCCATAGTCCTCTTCCTTTGTGCCAGTTTCGTCTTCATATTGGCGGATAACGTCCCATGCCAGAATCGGCAGGGAATCTTCTTTTGTCTGAGCCGTCCAAGTCAGGCGCAAGCCCTGGTCTTCTCTTGTCACTGTTACCGCAGGAGCGGCAGGCGCTTCCTCTGTTACCGTACAATAGCTTGCATAGTCCGTACTGACATTGCCCGCAATATCTACAGCCCAAACATAGAAAACATACGTTCCAGCCTGTCCTGCCGGCATACGGAAGTAGTTTGTCTTTGCCGTTCCTAAAGTAGTGCCGTCATCAAAAGAGACGTTGTCTTCGTCTGGAATAACATCGTTATCCCCCTTCACAATGTAATAATCCAAGGGGAAGCTTGCGTCGGGGACGGACCATTCAACCAGAATATCCGAGCCGTCAATTTTGCCATTGACAGTCATTCCACCTACGCCAGAAACAACCATGTTATACGTCATGACAGAGCTTTCAAAACCGACAACGTCAACGGCCTGAACCGTTACCGGATACACTCCTTCTTTTCTGGCCGGAAGGACTACGTAGTTTGTATCCACTTTATAGCTGCGCTTAGTGTAAACGTCCGTTACTACATAATAACTGATGGCAAAAGTATGTGTACAGTCTTTCCAGCTTAAGACAATATTATCTCCTTCCGTGCTCGTATTAAAAGACATGTTGGTCGGATTATAAGGCGGATAGATTGAGAACTGTACAGAATTGTCAGAATAGCTGGCATTATCCTTGTTCGTTATGCCGTATTGGTCCACGGCCGTCACGCCTATTGTGATAGTTCCAACGTTGACTTCAACGCCGTCTATAATCTGCGTCCCATACTCGTAAGCAGTAAGAGGCACTACGCTTTCAAAGTGGGTTCCTTTGACTGTGACAGTCTTGCTAGTATTGTTCTGGTTGGCAAGAGTGCCAGTTATCAGATAGTGGGCTATCTCCGGCGCATCGGCTATATCGTTCTTGCAATCCTGCCAGTCAACAGTAATACAGCCGTTGAGCTTGTTAAAACCTACTGTTATTTTTGGCGTTTTAGGCGGATAGAAAGCGACAGTATAAGGAGTGGAAGTTGCGCCCCAGTTACTGAAAATATCCATCGCAGCTATAGTAACAGTTGTATCCTTGTTCCATGGGCCGCTTGCCGGCAGGACGCAAGACGTAGCCTGCAAGACCTGCTGCGTGCGGCCAAGCATAGTCAGGTTATAACGTTCAATAGTCCACGTAGATTTTGCGTCGCCCCACGTTGCCACAACACCAGGCGCAAGAAGTTTTGCGCTTGTAATAACAGGTGTTTTAGGCACAGCCACCTCCACAGAGGTAGTCGCTGGGTTGATACTCTGGGCGCCAGTAATATCCACGCCGACAACATCGAAAGTTAAAGTTCCTGTCTGTTTATACGGCTTAAGCGTGATACTTGTTTCAGCCGTTTCTCCGCTGAGAGAACCAGAAACTATAAAACGTGAAAAGAGTTTCAAGCCTAAATAAAAATCGTCCAGAGCATCCCAGGTCAGGACAATGCCACTAGGATCCGTATTGATAGCCTGTAAGCCAGTCACGTCAGGAGGAACACTTGTTTTGCCCTGTATCTTGTGTTCCTTTGTCGCAGAATACTCTGATACAATACCCGTGCCTGTGCTAAGGCGTCCTTTGACTTCATATGTACTGCCCTGCTTTACATTTGGACAAAGGACAGTAACAGCATCCTGTCCGTTCACAAGGGCAGCATAACACTGCCAGCTGTCATCTGAATCAGCTTCCCTGACATAAACAGATAGAGAATACGCAGTAACGTTCGCCGGCTGATCCGGAATCTGGAAAGTGACTGCCATTTGTGCCTGTATTGACTTGTCAGGATTTACAAGCAGGACAGTATCATCAGAAACAAATCCAAGAATAGTTGGAGCGGTCGGTCGGCCTGCCTGATAACGTGAAGGCGTAGTTATCTGGCTATTCCATTCAGGGATATCGCCAGAAAGAGCGTTATAAATTTCCGGCGCAGCATCGCAAAGCGTAATCGTAGCCGAAAAGCCCTCGGAAGGCGCTATCGACAAAACTTTACAAAGAGCTCCTACTGATTCCGTCTTGCCGAAGGAGACAAGGTCGCCAATTGCTATATTGGTTGTGACTGGCAAGGCAACCGAAAAAGTCAATACTCGTCCTTCTGTTTGCGGTTCTGTAAGTACACTGTAATAAGCGTCGGTTGTGCTTGCGTTTGTTATGCGCACGCCATAAGAAGCCCCTTCGTCCATAGGGCAAAATTCGTCCAGCTCAATGCCAGTAATTTTGCCTTCATCATTGGTCAGAACGTGCGTAATCATTCCGCTTGCCACGCCCCATAAGGTGACATCGTGCACTACACGGATACAGTCGCCACGTCTCAAGGCTATGCTTTCCGCCTCGCAGGAAACTGTATATACCTCCGGCCTTAGACGCATCTCGGCAAGGCGCAGGCGGCCATGTTTCCAGATTAAATCTGAGTTTGTGACACCATCCTGCTCCCACTCAATCACATTGGTAGCATTGCTTTCATCATAGCCGTCAAGGTATACGACACGTTCATCCTCCTGGTAGTCTATAGCCTCATTAACAAAACGCATGCGCAGGCCATGTATTGTTTCAGTAACAAGGCTTTTCTGGCTGCTGAAATTCCAGGAATTACGCTGGGTAAGCATATCCACAACTTTTGAATCAGGGTCGTCCCATATAACGCCGTGCCCGTTCAAAAGAGCATAAGAGCCGCGCCCTGCCGAGCAAACATTGTGGAACACTTCCCCTGCGTTAGTCTTGCTTGTTATCCAGCTATTATATTTCCAGCCATACTCCTCGCACCATTGATAAAAGCCCTTAAAGGAATCAAGGTCCATATCATCCATACTGCAAGGCTTCGCAATATCAGTGCCAGTAGCCACACGCAGAGCAAGAGATGCGGGATTGCTTGTCTCTTGTGCCACCCAATCGTTTTCATAGTCGTCCCAACATGGGCCTATAGAAGACGCCAGAACATTAAATTCATCCACATTGCCGCTTAGCTGCTCGGTTGCCTTTAATTCAAGTTCAATCAAAGTAAGAGGGTGATTTGCATCTCCTACGATTGAAGGCTTGTTCCTGTCAGACTGTAACAGGGACCAAGTAAAGGTGCTTCTAGTGGTAGTTTTTGTACTGTTTGTGTCAGGGTCCTTGGTTATACGCCGCAAGGAAACTTCATACTGTCCTTCCGGCACGTCCCATTCAATACACTTGCGCAACTGGTTAAGTGTTTTGCCTGTATACTTTTCTCCTGGTACTGTAAGAGTTCCATTAACGGTAATAGTTGCACATGTATACCCAGTATGCCCATACCATTTAGTAAAAGATGGTCCGACCGTTACTGTTCCTGAAAAATATGAGGAATATCCTGTAATATTAAACGCAGGTAGTTCTTTTTCCTCTTCTTTTTTTGTTTTTTTATTGCTTGAATAAATATATGTTCCAACACGACTCGTGCTGCAAATACGTTCTCCGCCATTATATACAAATTTGTCAGTATTAAAATCGTAGCCTACATAGCCATAGCCGAATCCAATGCGTTCTAATGTAAAAACACTATTGTTAAAAGTCTTTGTACGCGCACGAGATATCCAGTCGCTTGTTCCAACTTTGCGATAGCGAACGTCAACTTCTACAGTAACACTAGACTTGTCCCCTTGGTCGTTAATATAAACAAGCCCCTCAAAAATAAGCACGCACATAATATGTACAGTGTTCTGGGCCGTTGTCCTTGTCTGCCAGCCAATAGACTGCTTCATTTCGATAGCAAGGCTTTCTTCTGTCCTTGCCAGTCCAAACCATTTTAATGTTTCTCCTGTCCAATTGCGCCACACCAGCCAGTTATAATCTTGAAAGTTTTCCAGCGCCGTATCTCCAATACGAGGCTCGCTGACAGCACAATCTCCGGTAGAGACTACATACAGATAGCGCACATATTGGTCGTTATCACTAATCACAGAATAGGACGCTGCGGCATATCTGGGCGCAACACGGATTTTTCCAAGGACAGTAGGAACACAACCATACGGATCGACTTTGTTTTGTGTGCCGTCAATACTCCATATCTTTTGCGAAGTCTCGGAGTCTCCACCACTGCTAAGCTTAGGAGTGCTGGCAGGACATAAGGCGTTTACAAGCAACATGCCGCCCATTGTGATAAGTCCGCCTGCTACTGCGCCAATTGCTCCAGCAACGCCTTTTCCTAAGGCGGCGATGGCAGCAACGCCTGGCAACCAGGCAACCACAGCCGCCGCCACCACAAGCACTACAAGGGAAAGGATGGTTGCAAGCGGATTTTTACCGTCACCACCGCCGCCCATGACAGGAACAGTGACTGTAATAAAGTCGTTCTCATGAACAAACAGAAAGTTCCATTCCTTGCGCTCAATACGCCTGCCGTTGACGTGTACAATACAGGTCCGCAGTATACTGGCTGGCGTTTTTGTCATGCGACAGGCATGGCGCAAGGCGTCTATCAGGTACGTACCAGAAAAAGCAACCGCCTTCCGCACCTCTGTTTTGAACATACTAGGCCGCATCCGAACATCAACGCCTTTATGTAGACGCACGGCGTCATTTGGGATGGCAGGTAAAAATTCTTTATTCATGCCGGTACACTCCCGCAATAGCGAAGCCAGGCAGCTTAACAGGCGCAATATAGGCCGTGTGTTTTTCGTAGATATTCAAGACGTGTTTACTATCCACACATAAGGCGCAATGGCTTTCCACTCCGTGATGCCTGTACAAAACAACGTCAAAAGGCTGCATTTCTTCAAAAGAAACAACTTTCCAGACTTTCAAATGTCGCCGCAAGATGGCGTCCAGACGTTTCAGGCCTGCCCGCGTGTGCATCTCTTCCCTATGATACAGCTCAGTACAATCCCATACATTAATACCTTTTTCCTTTTGCAAGGCAAGAATGCAAAGGCCTACACAGTCAACACCTTTTTCAGTGCGTCCCTTGGCCAAAAAAGGCAGTCCAATATATTTATCAGTCCAATTGCTCATGAGAAAAGCCCTGGAAAACGTGAGGGGTAAAACTGCGTGCCAGGGAAAGCTTCAAGCCGAAAATCCGCAGCCGCAAGGTCGCAGGTGATTGTAGAGGCGTCATAGTTAATATCCACAATGTTTAATTCTGGCAGCTCCATCACAACCTCTTCAAGGTTGGAAGCGAACACAAAGAAAAGCTTCAAGGTCGGCGCTGATTCCAGGTCACGTATAGTCTGCGTCAGGTCCTGGCTTATGTTGTCTACCCGAAACTGCGCCTTTGTAGTGGTATCACTGCCCTCTGGCTGGTCCGGCAAGGTAAAGGCAAAAGGATAGGCGTAATAATTGTTTCCATTGTGTACAGTGCCGTATATCGGCTCCTGTGTCATAGGATCGAACTGGATAAACTGCGTCATGTCACTTGAGATCCGTACAGGCGTGTTCAGAGTATTGTACGATATCTCAATAAGCAGAATCATAGGATCTTCGCTGTCATATTCCTTTACCCACTTGCGATAGGCGGTGCTTGTAACAATTGGCATTCAGCTTCCCCTCGCTATTTTGTGTCTGTTTCTTCAGTCTCAGCGCCTGTACTGGTATCCATATCCGCCTCTGTTATATACGGCCATATTTCAAGCTCAACTTGTAAAGAAAGCCATGTTGTCCCTTTAGGCGTTATAGCAGGGTCCTCTGCAAAACGTGCATAAACATAGGCGCCATTCTTCAAAGGGTCCGGCCACCAGAAGGACCGCGCAAGAGAAATCTCAAAGAAGGCGTCCCAAACTTCTTTCTGTCTCAGCTTGAAATAATACACGGCAGAAATTTTGCGCATTGCCGCAGATGAGCGCTTGCGCTGCCTTTTTGGTCCAGCGTCAAAATCAGAGGTTATTACCGTTCTGCCAGGTGTTTCTTTATAGCCGGATATCTGCGGCCTTTGCGGAAAATCCACAGGCCAAGTTATCTGAGAAAGGGCCATTGTTTATCTTCCCCTCTGCTGGCGCTTTAAGTTCTGATATGTACCACGCAAGGCGCCGTCTATCATGCCGCCGTTGCCAGTTGTTATATCTTCCACAACTATACGCTTAATAATCATCCGTATATCGGTGCCTCCTTCGGAATTTTGCCTTTTCTGCGTCTCCACCTCTGTATCGTTGCCTGTCTGGTTATATACTTCAATATTGATGGGAACGCTAACTCCGGCACCTACCGCCTGCACACCAAGCTTGCCATTATCGGTCCTTGTAAGAGGCATGACGGCCTCTGGTCCAGCTTCGCCAAGGACGCCGCCTTTTGCAAACTTCTGAACACCATAAGAGAAGAAGGTCGGCTTGTTATAAACGCCGTCTGACAAGGAAGAAATTCCGCCAGTAAAAACGCCACCATTTGCGGCAAAAGCAGGCGTAGAAGCCAAGCCAGTAAGTCCACTGCTAGAGGAACTACCAAAAAAGCCGCCGACAAAGCTACTTATACCTTGGAAAAGGCCGGAGACAGCTGCCTGCATCTGCATCTTAATAACCATCTGTATAAAGGTGTTTGCAAGGTCCTGAAAATCAAGCTTGCCAGATGTAACAAATGTAGTCAGAGCATCGGCCATGCCATCCATTGACGTTGACCAGATCTGCTCCATCTTGCTTGCGTAGTTGGTAGCATCTGCAAAGTACTGGCTATTGGCGCGCGCAATGCCGGAGAAGGGATCCCTTGCGTTCTGTATCTGCTGCAAAATTTCCCATTGCTTAACAAGTTCATCAGATATGCCGGACTGTCTGTACGCATCCCCCTGTGCCAGTATAAGTCTGTTTTGGTACTCAAGAGACAGGCCATAATTGCCAGAAAGCTCGGCAAGCTCCTTGTAAAAGCCAATAGCGGACTGCAAGTCTTGCAAGTTTGTCTGGTTCTCAAGCGCCGCCTTCATAGTGGCTAGCTTAGTTTGTGTCTCTTCTGCCGATATGCCAGCTTCCTTAAATTTTTCCGTCCACTCTTTCACCTTTTCAGCGACTTCAATTTCCTTCAAGGCTTTTGTGTTGCCCTGAACACGTAAAAGCTCCGTGTTGAAGTCTTTTAGCACGTCAGCTTGAAAAGCCTGCTTGTACTCCTGCTGCAAGGCGTTTATCTCTTTGACAGTCATTCCAGCCGCCTTGCCAGCGGTTGCAATGTTTTCAAACTTTTTAGCCAGGTCGCCAGAAGTTTTTGTTGTCTCGCCACGCAAGACAGATATTTCCTGCCTGAGCGCTTCCACGCTTTTACGGGCCGATTCGATAGAGGCGGCACCACTACCGCCGCCTCCACCACCGCCACCGGAGGAGGCACTCTTTGTATTGCTTATATCACGATAATTCGCCACAAGCCTTTGAATGCCAGCACGGTCGCCTTCAGCAAAACCGGAATAGTCTCCCGCAAGAGCGCTTTTTATCTTGTCAGAATCAAGCCCCAGCCCCTGCAAAACACTTGCCGCCGACTTATCCCCGCCAGAAAGGGAACTTGTATATTTTGCAAACTCGCTTTTCTTGATTGCTTCATCCAGCCCTTTGATGCCTGCCTGGGCGGCATTCGCAGCAGCAGTAACAGTTCCTGCCATGCTTGCGAGAATGTTTTGTGCCTGCTGGACAAGGGCGGCATAATCAACCCAGGAACGACCGCTGTCATCCGTCATCCTTGCAAGTTCATCAAGAGCAAGCCCCAAATCAGAACTTCCAAGGCCAGTTTCACGCAATTCAAGACGCAAGTTAGAAAGCGCCTCCTGTGCCTCGCTGGCGTGTTCTGGGCCTTTGCTCAGGATATCGTAGAAAGACTGCACCTTTGCAATAACATCATCCGTTATTACAGAGGTGCCGCCAAAAGAGGCAGTAACTTCATTCGCATACTGCTGTTTTTCAATGAGCTCCTGCAAGCTGTTCTTGATAGTGTTGATTTGCAGAGTATAAGCCTTCATTGCCTCATTCTGGGCGTCCGCAAGCTTGATTTTCTGCGTAGCTGTCAAGACTGTATTGAGTTCGCCAGTACTCTTCTTAAGCTCCTGAGTGACAGAATTGAGCGTATTTTGGGCATGGGAATGTAGTTCAGCTGCCCTTGCCGCGTCATCCTGCTTTGTCGCAAGATAGGTAATAGCCGCAGTAAGGGCCGTGATAGCAACACCAACACCACCACCAATGCTAACCCATAAAGCCTTGATTGCCGTTCCCAAACGTGTGGCGGCTGTACAAGCGGATTCCCATATTCTCTGCGCTGCATAGACGGTCCTCGCTTGCGTAGCAGTAGCCGCTGTCACCTGTAGGGTAGTTTGCACCACCTTTGTCTCGGCTTGCGCCAAGGCAGTTTTTGCGGCCGCAAGACTGGTGGCACTATTCCTTGCATTGGTTTCAGCCATTAACAAAAGCTGTCTTGCCGCTTCCTCGCGAGCCAAAGCAGCCTGCAAGGTGGCACTGCCTCTTGCCTCCTGTGTCATTGCCTGAGCCGCTTGCAAGCGCGCCTGAGCTCCTTGTACGGCCGCATCGGCAGCTATCCTTTTTTGTGTCGCCGCCTCAACCGCCGCAGCCGCTTCATTGCGCATTGCCTGAGCATTGGCAATAATTGCTTCCTTTTCTGTCACCAATGCATCGGCAACTCCTGTTTTGCGCAGGACTGCAACAGAGGTAAGAGCGGCGCCTACAGTAGTTACAGACGTTTCAATCCGGCCAAAAAGTGCTTCACTGCCGCCAAGGTCAGCAATGGCACTGTTTACGCCTTTTACGGCCTCCGTGAAGTCTCTTGTCAAAGTCAGTATGACTTCACCCAGCGCCTCTTCCATCCCCTGCAAAACATCAGCTATCTGTGAAAAGTTTTCGCTGATTTTTGGCGCACCGTTGCCCGTTGTAATCATCAAGTCCTGCAAGAGGACAAGTGACTCCTTCAAACTTTGAGACATTTTGCCAGACGATTCGCCAGCTATTACGTCCATTGCCTCCGAAAAGTTGCTGACAAGGCCCTGCCATGTTTGTGCAACGTCAGCTCCTGCCGTCTCAAAGGCGGACAGTTTTTTCATCAGCTCATCAAACAGTATCCCCTGTTCGCGCCATGATTGGATTGTTTCCTTGTCCAACCCTAGACGAGGAGCCAGCAAGTCTTGCGACTTGTTAATACTGCCAGTCAAAAGAGCGTCCAACTCTGTACGCATCTGGTTCAGGGGAATGCCCAAAGTCTGCATTGCCTGAGCGCCTGCGACGGCAAAGCGAGGAATCTGTTCCAGTTTCAAGCCAGCATTAAGAGCGGCGCCCATGAGCGACTGGAAACCTTGTACAAGTTCCTCGGTAGTGGCAGTAGTCTCAAGGCCGAGCTTTTGAATGTTCGCCATGATATCGACAGACAAGGACTGAGCAGCCGCATACTTTTCTGCTCCTTCAAGAACACGCCCTTGCGCATCCTGTAAGTTTGTCATTGCCGTGAGGATAGAGGCAATGCCAATACGGCTTTGCTCCATTGAGCTGTTAAACTGGACACCACGCTGAACAAAGTTCTTAAAGCTGTCCAGAGCCTTAAAACCTGCCACAACGGCAAGAATGCTTTTTGCGGCGCCAGCGAAGGCGTCTGTCATCTGCTCCGCATTCTTTTGAGCGTCTGCCGCGGCGCTGGAAACCTTTTCAAGCGCATCGCTTGCCTGTCCTGCGCCTCTTTGTAGATTGCTTATATCCAAGCCAAGCTGCAATACTGGCATGTTCCCTCCGTCTGGCTAAAAGTAAAAAGCCCCGCTTCTTTCAAAGCAGGGCCTGATTCTGTCCTTGTCAGTGAACTTTCTTAGCTTTCTCTTGCCAGCGCTGTTTCAAAACAAGTTCCTCGATTTGCAACACACGCCAGCGGATTGCATCCGGATCAAAATACCTCTTGCATAGCAGTTCCATTGCCTCAAGCCTGAGCGGTAAGGGATTGCCTGCCATTGTATCAATATCTCGCCCGTATGTATCAAGTTCCTTCCACGCCTTCCACGCCGCAAGGTTCATGTCACTGAGCCTTTGCGGCATGGAGCACGCCTGACAGTTTGGAACAGTTCTGTTTTCTTCAGCCAGTTCCCTGCATTCCTGACAGTCAGTGGGTCGGGCTGGGCTGAGAATCCACCCAACCCACTTTGTCAGTTTTTTTTCTCTTCCACGTCTCCGGTTCGGGCAATGGAAAGAATCCTCGTCAGCATTCCCATAGCCATGACAGGGTCGTGCTCACACATCTCGTCAACAGCTTGCTTGCTGTAAGGGATATCTTCGCCAGTCGGAGTCCAGAACCCGCGCCAGTCTGCAATGCTTTCCTTTAGGAGCAACCGGCAGAGGAAAGTATCGGCAAGTTCGCCATCCATCCCTGCTTCCTGCAAGGCCGCCTTTTGCAACTCGTTCCGGCGAGTCATTGTCAGGGGCCTGCACCATACACCTTCGGACTTGTCCTTACTGTACGGCAGAAAGAACAGATAGTTCTTTGTCTTTTCTGTCAGGATTTTAGGCATCCTTTACTCCTGCACAATATAGATGGCGTCTTCGCCATTCTTGCCAAGGATGGCGCCTGTGCGGTCCAGTGTGTAGGAAGCGCCGTCAGTGCTGACTTCGGGCGTAGACATCTTTACACGCTCCATAGCAATAGCCAGAGTTTCCCCAGCCTTCTTGCCAGTACGCACCACCACCGGAATCTCATAGCCATCATATCCGCGGCCAATATCAGGCGCATTTTCGGCCCTGAAATAGGCGTTCATAGTGATAGACAGCTCCCTGGTAGTATCAACGTTTTCGCCAGGGTATTCATCACCAATTTCCTGCAAGAACTCGACAGGCGTACCAATGGAAATGGAGCCTTCACGAATCCTGCCGACATTGCCATCAATCAGCAAAGAAATACGCCTGCTTTCAATGGCGTCACCTATAGGGGTAGAGGCAGGGAACCAAGCGTCTAACTGGTCATCCTCTGCAAAGCTTGTGATTGTGCCGTCTACAGTGATTGTTCCGGCGTCAGCGTCTACCGCCGTGATACGATAGCCAGCGCCGGAATTATCCAGCGACTGCGTAGTGTTCTTGATATAGCCGCCTACAGAATAGGCATTCGCAGCAGGTTTGCCGTCTTTGTCCACTACCTTGATAACGTTGCTGGTCGGCGTCTCGGCAATAAAGCTGCGACCAACCCAGCCCATACGCCTAAACTGGACAGTAAAATCAATGTTCTGGCCTCCGGTATTAGAGAAGGCGAACTCGGTCGCTGTCACAACGCCGCCGCTGGCAAAGAAGACTGTATGGTCCATCTTCATCCAAACGGAAACAGTATTTCGGCAAACACTCTGCGAAAACACACGGGAAGAAAGGGAAACAGATTCATCACCTGCCACATGAGCGGCCGCAGTGGTTCCGGCATAGCCACGCTCGCAGCCTGTCAAGGCAGATACAGTGCCGTCCGTTTCAAGAGTACGGGCAGAATAGCGAATCTTTTCAGTGCCAATAGTCACAACACCGGCAGGAGGGAAAAATCCGCCTTCTATAGTGCCAATCTTCAAAGTTGTGTCGCTGTCTGTCACTTCCTCTGCCAAAGCGGCAGTAACAGTATCAGGCTCCTGTACGTCACCCATGGCCGCAACAAAGAGATTGTGCCCCTGCATTTTTCCGCCGTCGGTAAGGCGGAGATACATGGGAATATTTGCCTCGCCAGCTTCAACAGCGTCCTGAAACTGGTTGATAACGTTCAGACTTTCCGAAAGTTCCTCGGAGGCAGACTGCCCAGGAGTCTGGGTCATGCTGGCATTGCCACGGGGAACAATATAATCAGCCGCAGTAGGCTTTTGGAGAACGCCAGTCACTTCTTCCAAGGCAACCCATACAGACTGCGAATTAGCTTTTCCTGCCGTAGGACAAGTTTTAGCCATTGTTATATCCTCTCTTGTCCGCCGCTCCATACCCACCAAGGAATGGTGACAGACAGCGCAAGCCGTGAATCCTGCTCGCCGACGTTTGTGGAGTACGGTTCATCACACATAACCTCGCAAGAGTCGGAAACGGGGATATCCAACCTGCAAAAATAGTTTTCAAGAACTGAGCAAAGCTTCCAACATTCTGCCAGCGTCTTTGTGTTGTCCGCCGGACATGAAAGAGTGACAGTATAAACGCCTATTCTGGGGAATACGCCCTGACTGCCAAGCTCTCCTGACTGCGTCTTTCCAGGGTTTACGGCATGTATAACCTGTATTTTTTGCAAGTCATGAGCAATATCCTCGGCAGGTTGAACAAAAACAATCTGCCCTTGCTGGAAAGCGTCTTTCAAGCATTCAAAGAGGGCCCCTTCCAAAGCTACGCGAACTGCGAACAATTCAGGCGTCTGCATCAGGCGTCCCTCCTGACACTGTCAGCGGCCTGCTTAAGCTGGTGTTGAAGTTCGGCTATGAACAGTCCCCAAAAGCCGGAACTCTGTTTCGACCAGCCAGCTTCCAACGGCAGAATGTATTCAATGTTTGACATCACATATATAACATCCGCCTGCGACAAAGAAGACAGCTTGCTCACCTCTTCTGAAATACGTTTTGACACAAGGTCCTTATAGTCGCCATTTTCCGGCTTCCACTCATTCACCTCGCCTTCTATATGCCAGCCTGCCCTTGCCCTGCCTGTATCCACAGGAGTGCGCATGACAAGGCGACTATAGCAATTGGCAAGAGCTGCCAGAAAAGCAAGGAGGCCGTCTTCTTTTGCAAGGGCGGCCCATTCATCAAGTGCTTTTTGCAAGTCCCTTGAAGAGGATACAAGTTCCTTATTTATCTCTCGCATTCTCTTTTGAACTGCGCGGCGTCTTGCTGAAAGGTCGTCAGACATCTGAGCCTTCCTCCCTGACTGACACCTTGTATAGTATGTCAAACTCCGCAGGTGACACGGAGCGTATTGTCGATATAGCCCAAAGCTTGCCAGAAAAAGCGAGCTTGTCCGTTGTCCTTGGTGCATCCTCGCAGACGTCGCCTGGCATAAGAACTACCAGTTCCTCGCCGTTGAAAATACCTAGTTGCACCTCGTTCTGGGTCGGGCTCGTTTTTACGCCGAAAAAGTCAACACGTTTCTCGGTTACAGGATATCCGCCGCCAGCTTCCGGCAGTTGGCTATAGTCTGTTTCCCTGCGCACAAACTGCATCTTAAAGCCTTTTGCTTGCAGCTTCTCTTTAGCCTTTTCCAGCTTTTGAGCGTAAACAGACATGTATTAGCCTCTTAAAGCCTTGCCAATAGCAAAACCGGAAACCTTGCCTGGAATAGCCGTCAGGTATGGCTTCAAAAGTCCGTACACGGCAGGAAGGTATGTTTCAACCGGAGCCCTGTCCGAGTATGTCACGGAAGAAGACGATGAATCACCGCCTATCACGTCCACACTACCCTCGGTTGAGCTTTCACTTTTTGAAAGTATCAAGCCGCCATGCTCAACAGGCGCAAGAGGATCAAGGCCGCCATATATCAGTCCGGCAAGCTCCATCTGCGCAGTCTTTACGCAGTTGGGGATAATGTCAGTACCAATATAGACAGTCTCTTTTGCGTCCGCAGGCTGAGGGTTCATAGGAACGTTTAGGCGCGGCCAAGCGGGGATTCTTTGCCAATCCAGAGACTCGCCAACCCAAGACAAGAGGTTCAAAGCGTCAAAGGCGCGTATGATTGCAAACTCTTTCTTTCCGGCAAGTGGGTCTTCTGAACCGTCTTCAGGAGCTGCTTCCCAAATATTTCTGGCCGCAAGATACGAATCAGCTGCTTCAAGTGAAACATAACTGTTTGCGTTCTCAGGCAAGGTGCCGTCTTCTATAATCAAAGCCATAGCGTATCCTAAAAGCCCCTCTTTGCATTCTTTCCACACGTACTACAAAGGAACACACAACAAGCGCAAAGAGGGGCTATTTTCTTACTTTCTGGCTCGGCCCTTTTTAGGCGCCGTCTGTTCTGCCTCTTCGGCAGGAACAGGCTCGGCTTCCTTAACGGGCTCGGCCTCGCCTTCTTTCTGATACCATCCAGCCTGCCTCATCCAAGAGACAGCATCCTCGGGAATATCAGCAGTAGTCGGGCCGCCAGTCTGTTTTGGATCGTCATGATACATGCGGATCATGTTTGTGCCTCTTAAGAAATCAGAAGGGCCACGTGTTCCGGCTGAATCAGCTTGACGCCCCAGGCAAGGCCGAACTCGTAGCGCACCTCACGGTATCCACGATACATGGCCACCTGGAAAGAGATTCCGGAGACTGGGTCGGTAAGGGAAGTAACGTCATCGGCGTCATCCCCACCCTGCGGCATAGCAGGCTGCCTTGCAATAAGCTGAATGGCGTTCCTGTCAAAGGCAAGGCAGGGAGTATAAGCGTTGACAGCGGAGACAGCAGCATCGTCTGCCACGTCCTTGATAAGGCCAGGAGCGGCAAGGGTTACCGGAGTGGAAGCGGCATCAGCGGCAAGCACGTATTTGTCGGCGTCCGAGCCAAAAGACAGCAGGTCGCCAGCCTTCAAGGCAATAGCGGTGGCACCGTCAATAGCAATCTCGGTAGCTCCGGCCTTATAGCCGTCAGGGTTGTTCACGGCGCCAGATCCGGTAATGCTGCCGCCGACATGCGGCTTAATCTGGGCAGAGGTACGAACGGCGAATCCCATAAGGTCAAGCAGAATGCCGCGGCGCAGGGTGGCGTCACTATTGGCCTCGTTTGCCTTGGTCAGCTGTCCATTGGAGCGCAGATGGGCAGCAGACAGAGTGTCCAGAACAAGCTGGAGGTCTGTCATAGGTGCGCCGTTGTCTTCAAGAATTTTGCGGGCCATGGCGGCCGACATAATCTCATTTTTGAAAAGCTGAGTTCCAACAGTGCCATAAGCACGGGAGGCGCCAGCATACAGAGCGGCAAGGTCAGCTTCCACTTCGTTTACAAGCACACGCATTGCCTGGGCAAACTGATTTGCCATGACAGAGCCAAGAGTGCCGGAGTTATTCACTCCAAGCTGATCCTCGCCACGCCATTTTACAGGCACCATCCGGCTTTTGGTGATCTGCATCTGGACATTGCCAACATCAGAAAGGCCGTTTGTAGTAGGAGTGCCAGGAACAATATCCTCGGCAGCGCCTACTTTGGTGCGGGGAATGACAATGTTTTCCCCAAGGGCGGCATTGGTGGGAGCGGCGTTCACCGCAACAGAAGGAATAAAACCGACCATTTCACGAGAGACGATCTCAAGTGCTGAATACAGGGTCGGCATCAGGTCGTTAAGAGTAGCCATCTAAAAGCCTCCAAGGACTAATCTTGAATTGTTCCGCCCTTCTTGAAAAAGTCTGATTTTCCGAGCGGATCTAACTTCTCAAAATCACCCCTGCTCATTACAGGCTTGCCGCCGTTACTGTTTCTGCCGCCGCCAGCACTGGCGCCGCTGCCTCTTGCCGTACTTCCCTTGAGGACAAAGTCTTTGTACGGGCTGCCAGTAACAAGTTTCCGCAATGCCGATTCGAATCCGGCAGGACCGTTCTCGTCGTAAATGGTGTTCCCGTCAGGGCCAGTTGCGATAATACGGCCTGTTTCATCCACCGAGAAATTCTTAGCGAATAACTCTTTCACCATTGCGGGATTTACAAGTTCCTTTGCAACGTAGCTGGAAGTGCCGAACTGGGCATCAATAAGCGCAGTATGATAGCGGTTGAGCGCAGCAGTATTAGCTGTCTCAAGCTCCTTGATTTTAGCGTTGAGAGGCGCAGTAGCCGCGTCAATCCTTGCGCGGGCGCTTTCCTCTGCTGTCTTCTGCTTGTCGTCAAAAGAAGCCACTGCCTCGGCGTCCTTTTTTGCTTGTGCAAGAAAGGCAGGAATATCTGTAATTCCATCAAACTGCTTTACAACAGCTTCAAGGGAACGAATCTTTTCCTTGCGTTCTGCCGATTCACGGCTTGCCTTTGAAAGCGCCTGGGACATTGCCGCGTAGTCAACCGACTTTTCTTCGCCGCCGTCCAGAACAAAGACAGGATTTCCGTTAGA